>CAJPKC010000003.1 GCA_905370255.1 Streptococcus oralis | reverse complement strand
AACCTAAGAAGGACGAACCTAAGAAGGACGAACCTAAGAAGGACGAACCTAAGAAGGACGAACCTAAGAAGGACGAACCTAAGAAGGACGAACCTAAGAAGGACGAACCTAAGAAGGACGAACCTAAAACACACAATAACGCGCAAGAGGTTCGACCTGAAAAGAAACAATTGCCAAACACCGGTACATCAAACAGTGTGTTCAGTCTAATTGGATTAATGTTATTATCAACTCTAACATTTATCCATAAAAAGAAAAATTAAATAATTATAAAAAGGATATCGGTTCAGATGAAAGCCTACAAAACGGAAATTTATCCGACAAAAGATCAAATTAAACTAATTCATCAAACGTGCGGTAATGTTCGTTATATTTATAACCAATATATTGCTTTCAATTTTAAACGTTTAGATAAAAATGAATCAATTATCTCAGGCTATGATTATTCTAAAATGATTAATCATGATCCGACAATTCCTAGTTGGTTAAAAACAGTTTCGAGTAAAGCCTTAAAACAAGCTATTATGAACGCAAACGATGCGGTTTGGGCTTATTTAAAAGGCGACAAAGGAAAACCTAAATTTAAGAAAAAATCGAAATATAACAGTTTTTATCTAACACAAGGAATCAAAGTTGAAAGACATCGCATTTTTCTACCAACGTTGAAGTGGGTGCGTTTAAAAGAATTTGGTTATATTCCAAAAGATATTTCATCTGTAACCGTTTCCGTTAAAAACGGACGTTATTATATTTCATGTTTATCTAAAACCGAAACCGACGAACGTATCGCCACGTCTGGTGAAGGAATCGGAATTGACTTTGGTTTAAAAGATCAATTTATCACAAAAGATCAAACCATTCGGTCGATCAATAAATCTAAAAAAGTTCGTAAGCTTGAAAAGAAGTTGCGTAGAGAACAACGTTCTTTGTCACGTCGTTATGAAAGTAACATGACAAACAAGGTTTATTACAAAAGTGGTGCTAAAAAAGGACAGTTAAAATCATTTGAATGGATACGTCCTTTGCATGAATGTAAAAATCTTCGAAAACAACAATTAATCGTAAATAAACTTTATGAACGTTTATCTCGGATTCGAACTGATTACAATCGAAAAGCTCTTAAATCTATTTTAAAACGAAAACCAAGTTTTATCGTGATTGAAGACCTAAATGTAAAAGGTTTGATGAAAAATAAACATCTATCAAAGGCAATTTCTCAAGCGCAATGGTATATGTCTCGCGTTTTTCTACAACAACAATGTGAAAAATTGGGAATCGAATTGCGTTTAACACCGCGTTTCTATCCATCAAGTAAACTATGTTCTAATTGTGGATATAAAAACGTAAATCTTAAATTGAAAGACCGTAGTTGGGAATGTCCTGACTGTCACGTTGTTCATAATCGTGACGAAAACGCGGCGATCAATTTAGAGAAATGCGTCGATTACACTGTCTTGACAACAGTTTAACAAAACACAAGTCACTACCGTGGGCTACACGGGACGTTAAGCCTGTGGATCGTTACATAAACGAAAGTAGTTTTAAACGAAGATATTTGAGTCTCAAGTATTAACGTTTTTAACAAAATCGAACGGGATGAAGCAGGAAATCTTTTAAAATTTATTTGAAAGGTTCATAAAATATATAGTTTATTATGTTTTATGTAGCAGCCTAAGAAGGATGAGCCTAAAACTAGCACATCGGCTAGTGCTCTAAACATTCTCGGTCTTCTCACTGGACTTTTCGCAGTAGGAATCCGCAAAAAAGCTGAATAATTACTAAGACAGATTAAAAGTTATCACAATCGTGGTAACTTTTTCTCTATCAATAGAAAGAACAAAAATGAAAACGCCAAAAGAATATACGCAAAATCTAAAAAACCATATCATCACCGAAGACATGATTGGTGATTGTCTATATTCCGTCAACAAACGTGCTAAAAACTTCCGCGACAAAGCATATGCTTACAGACACAGCTACTATCATGGAAATAGTCAACGTGAAGATATGGATCGCTATTACAGCTACAAAGACCAACTCTTATCATTCTTCGAACCTGTTTGCATTCACAAACAATTCGCAGGGTACGTGCGCATCCGTGTCTACGACTACGAAGACGATTATGACGAACAAGACGATCGAAACATTGTCTGGGAGAATTGCTACTACGATCACGATTATGATCGAGAAGTTTGGTTCTACGATTACGAAACCGATATGGAAAACAATCTATATTTTCTTTATTATGTAATCGGAAAATATAGCTTCCATACACCTATCAAAGATCCGAACAATTACGATTATCCAATTAAAGAAATCGATGACGATTTCGCAACTGAGGGTCGAGATGTTACAGAACTCATATCCGCTCAGTTCGTCATGAAAGTGTTAGAAATGTTAGCTTCAGAAGAATGTGAATTACACATTAACGGTAACATTATCCATCATAAACCAAATACTAACAAATCAGTTATTAGAAAAAGTCGTGCTACACGTGAACCGTCAGAAAGACAATTAGAATACATCGACGCTATTTGTACATTTTATGAATGTGATAAACCACAACCAAAAACATTCGGTCAAGCGTCTAAATGGCTAGATGACTTCTTAAAAACACATGACTTCGCAGTAGATAAACGTAAAGCCGAAACAAGAGAACGGTATTTGACTATTTTAAACGATCATCTCGACGGTCTATCCATCGAACAACTTATTGATAAATATAAGTTATCGAAAGCAACTATTAAAAAAGCAATCAAAACAGCTCAATCGTATGAGCAATAGCGCAACCTCGCGCCTATCAACCTATAGCCAAATCGTTGTAAAAATCACTATGCAAAACATCCAGAAACTGCTATAATAATCGCATAGGCGCGTCATGTGCAAATTCAAATAGAAAGGCATTTACATGCAAATTATCAAACGTAATGGTAGTCGTGTCGACTACGAACCCGATAAAATCTATCAAGCTCTCTTAAAAGCAGCCAACTCTGTCTTTTTCTTAACAGACGAAATGCGCGGCCATCTCGCCGAAGTCACTCGCAAGGTCACACTCGACCTCGAAGAACTAGAGCTAGACGTTGTTACAATCAGCATGGTGCAATCCCAAGTCGAACAACGCTTGCTATCTGCGGGATATACTCAAATAGCTGAACACTACATTGAATATCGCTTACAACGTGACATCGAGCGTTACGGCTACGCAGATCACATCGCGGTGCACCTCCGCTTTGAGCACTTGCGATAATCTAATTCATCCACAACCATGAATACATAAAAATATAATTATAAACGAAGTCGCAATTATAATCGTTTTTAAGGCAGCCGAGAGCGACGTAGGCTAGACTTACGACTTAAGCTTTTAAGTCGTCGCATTCAGCGAAATGCTGTCTGCGCGGATCTAAATAACACATAGCGCATCATCCATTTATTAGCTATCGCACATCACAGAACGTGCGCGGATTGAAATGGGGTCGTCTGACTAATTACGCGGTAACATTATATCGCACTCTTCACGGGTGCGTGGATTGAAATTCTCTAATAGCTCTTACTGTTACAATTGACTAACATCGCATTCGGCAGAACGCCGTTTGCGCGGATCGAAATATTATAATCGTCTAGATATATATTGCCCAACAAAGTCGCACCTCTACAGGTGTGTGGGTTGAAATGTCAAAAGCATTAGATGATGCAACAATACAAGCATATCGCACGTCATCAAACGTGCGCGGATCAAAATAATAAAAGAATAACCTGTCTAATCGGATGTTCACGCTCCTATCACAGGAGCGCGGATCGAAATCAGAAAAAAGCTATTAAAGCGATTATGGTTGCGATCGCACGCCTAAAAACGTGCGCGGATCGAAATCGCCAAACACAAGCATCTATGATGTTACATGTTAGTACATCGCACCTCTCACCTCTCCGAAGGTGCGCGGATCGAAATATCGCAAAGAACAAACAACAAAAAAGAAAAAGGAAATCGAAAATATGGAAACGTTACGCTTTAATATATCCGGTCAAGAAGTCCTCACCTTCGAGATCAACCACAAGAATCAAACTGCACGTTTACTTGCAAGTCCCGATGAGTTAGCCTCTCACGTAATCCTGACACCTGACGAGCGCAACTACAAAGGAATCGAGAAACGTCTGAATGAATTCCAACAAACCAATCAATCACTTGCGGAACTATTGCAAGATATCCAAGAGAATGGATTCCATGCACCTATGCAACAAAATCTTGCAATTAACCACAGTGAGAAAGCCATTAAAGAATCATCGTCACCGAAAAACACGGATACGATCATCTTGCCTGACACCTTCGGTAATACAAATATCAACGGTCTTCAGCATAAGGACAATATCCAGATAGACGGTGAAGCATACTTCGTTAAGCTAGACGATTTATCGCCTGACGTTAACGGCACGTGGAAGAATGACTTTAATGCTCAATACTCGTCCGTTTCGGAAGCGATTACATCAGCGCTTCTGAAGAATATCACGAACGCGAACCAACTGAATAATGTTCTTTATGAGTGGCGTGAGTTCGAACTCGACGGCAAAAAAGTGACAGGAACAATTTCTAAGAACTTCTTACGCGAAAACGAAGAAGAACACGTCTTAGCCGTTGACCGTAAGATTGACAAGCATACGACCATGACTGTCGCGGACTATGCCGAGAACATGTACGATGTCAACACCGAAAAACGGATTGCGAACCTCCAAAAAGCATTCCTCAATACGAACATCGATGGCGAAACAACTCGGGGCTTCCTCGTACAACAAGCCGCTTTCGACATGCTTGTAGGAAATCAAGACCGACTGAACAATCCGTCGAACTTCGTATTCGCATATGACACCGAAACACAGAAAAGTCGCCTCGTCAACCTAGACTTTGGGCGAACACTTCCAATGCTCTGGAACGAAACCATGGAAGAGAGATACATCGTCGGCGAATACTTGCAAGATGATATTGATGACTTCAGCTCTTTTCTAAACAGCTCCGATAATTCTATCGTCAGTGGTTTGAAGCGTACAGAAGCCATCGAATTTCTCAACCAACATGGATTTGAACCGTTTGAAATCAACATGGCGGGACTTCTTCAGGATCTTGACGAGTTGAAATCGCGAATCCTCGCATCAGACGCTCCTTGCAAGAAATACGCCGAAGTCAAGATCGAGTCCTTTAAAGAAATGCTGAATAGTGACTTTTCTAAGAATTTCTATAAAGAAGTTTCTGTCGAGGAACCCGTGATAGAACATCAGCACGAATCTCAAGTGGAAAATACGGTGCCGAAGCAATTTGACATTATTATGGCATACGTACCAAACAGAGAGGATATATCGAAAGAAAACCCTATTAAAAAAGAACAAGACGGTCACATTCAACCGATTCTTGTCCTGGAAAATAATGGTCAACTCGTCGCAATGCCTTGCTCGCAAAGTACGGATGAGAAAGATCCGTCAGGCAATTCTGCACTGACTGTCTCACTAGACACCGTGCTCTACTTCGATCAAGACACATTCGACGGTATGGTCAAAATCGGTTCGTTATCGAAGGACGGACAAGACATCTTCAATGCGCTCTTTGAAGAGAATCGTGTCAAAAAATCGCCCACGAAATCGAAAACGAAATTCACACAAAAACCCGCTCATGAGATCGATGACGAGTTCGAGCTCTAATTCGCACGTACATGCTCCTGTGGGGGCTCATAGCGCGCGTAAATCAATGCGGTAGATAAATAGACCATCTCGCAAATAAAATCGCACAGAGAGCCTCGTAGGGGGCTCTTTTGAGTGCGGTTGGATAGAAACTCGCAAAAGAAAGGAATCAAATATGCGCACATTACTATTACTCCGTGGAGCACCCGGCTCTGGAAAATCAACATGGATTCGAGAAAACAACCTCGAAGGATACACGCTTGAAGCGGATCGCTTCCGACAACTCATCTCAAACCCCGTCATGACAACAGACGGTGAATATCGAATCACGCAAAACAGCGACCGACTTGCATGGGATATGCTTTATAAAGCGCTTGAACATCGTATGCGTCGCGGTGACTTCACCATTATCGACGCAACGCACACAACAAAAACATCCATGCAAAATTATAAAAAGCTTATTGAGCTCTATCGTTATCGCGTCTATTACAAAACAATTGATTGCTCGCTTGATGAATTACTCAAACGAAATCAAACACGACCTGAACACAAGCGTGTCCCTGAAGAAGATATTCGTCAAAAACACGCATTACTTCAAACAAACGACGTTCCAAACTTCGCAACAGAAATCAACGACTTATCCGAAATCGACAATTTCTACACAATGGATGCCAACAAATATAAAGACATCAAAGTAATCGGCGACGTTCAAGGTTGCTATACAGTACTAACAGAAGCTCTGTCAGACTTCAATCCAGAAACGCTCTATATCTTCGCAGGTGATTTGCTTGACCGTGGTATCGAAAATGACAAAGTTCTACAATGGGCTTTCGATCACGCAAAAGATCCAAATGTTATCTTTATCCGTGGTAACCATGACGTTCACCTTGAAAACTGGGCTTTTGACGCCCTCGATGAAAACGGCGATCCAATCAAATTACCACACGTCTTCAATTATAAAACTCGTCCGCAATTGCTCGGTCAAAAAGATTACGACCACTACGAGATAGGACTAGACATTAACGACGATATTGACGATACAAACCTGTACTATACCGTAAACGGTCAGATTACAGACATTCCTGTCTTTTGGTATAAAGACAAATTAGTAGAAAAACCTCGAATGACTTTCCGTGACGGAACAGTTCACCTAATTGACCCCTATCAAGTTCGTCACGACACGAATTATTCAACATTCACGGTTGACGAATTCAAACTCAAAAAGCAAATACGTGACCTTATTCGACGTTTCCGTGACGCAGTCGCTCTCGAATTCCATGGACGGAAGTATTTCATCAACCACGCCGGTATTTCAGCGCTTCCAAAAATGACCTTTATTCCGAGCTTCCAATTGATTCGAGGCGTTGGGAAATATGAAACGCAAATCGATGAAATCTGGGAAGAATCATTCCAAAAAGGAAACACTCAAGGATTCATCCAAGTGCATGGTCATCGCCACACAGACTCGACTGAACATTCAATTTGTTTAGAAGATAACGTTGAATACGGTGGGAATCTCTGCGTCCTACACATCACTGAAAATGGACACTCTGTCCAAAAATATGCAAACACTGTTTTCCGTATCCCTCAAACAGATACCGAATCAGACGCCACTGCAAAACCATGGATTGAAGACACTGAAAATCAAACGACGAACTCAATGATTCGCAATAAACACATTCGTGTTAAATCATTAGATCATAACCTATACAGTTTGAACTTCACATCGCGAGCTTTCGAGAAAGGCATCTGGGATACAGAAACCATTAAAGCACGTGGTCTTTTCGTTGATCAAACATCAGGTCAAATCAAAATGCGTAGTTACAACAAATTCTTCGCAATTGGTGAACAGGACGAAACTCAAATTTCCAACCTGAAAAAATCCGTTAAATTCCCACTTATCGCCCACAAGAAATATAATGGTTTCTTGGGAATTGCATCTACAATTAATGGTGAATTTGTACTCGCAACTAAATCAACTACAGAAGGCGAATATGTTGACTACTTCCGAGAAATCTTCGAACAATTGACTCAAAACGAAAAAGATCAATTGAAAGACCTTTCTGAAAAATATGACTGTTCGTTCACTTTTGAAGTAGAACACATTGACGACCGACACATCATCGATTTCGATAAAAACTCGTTAACAATTCTCGATGCTATTCCAAATAGTTTCGAATTTGACGGTATCGATATTGATTCTGCGTTTTCAAACAATGTACTCGAACAATTAGAAATCACGACACCCTTCTTCAAACGTAAAGAAGTGATTACAACCTTTGATGATATCCCAACACTTATGCGTTACATCAAAGAACATGATTACGATCGCGACTCTGAAGGTCTCGTTCTGACTGACCAAAACGGCTTCATGTTCAAAGTCAAATACGCCTACTATCGTGAAGTCAAACGCTTACGTGGTTTGCATGAAAACGCAATCAAAAGTCTCCGCACAAGTACCGCTATCAAATTGAACAAAGCCTTTACGGCTGTACAAGTTCGATTCTTGAACTGGTTGCGTGATAAAGACAATGCTTATATTTTTGAAACACACATCATCGACATTTTCCGTGATTTTGAAAAAGATTGTGGAAAACAACTTTAAGAAAAGGAAAAATCAATATGCTCAAAGCAGAAATCCGCGAACTAAAAGAAAACATCGCAAAACACATTAACGAATTTGTTGAAGATGCTGAATCAGCAGTCGAAACCGAACAAAAAGACCGTTCGCATCAAATCTCCCGTAAAATTGCGGCTCTAAAAGAACCGTACTTACGAGATATCTTGACGGCTGCTCAAACAAATAGCCCACTCGACAAAAACTATACCGCATCAGACATATTGACCATTCTCGAAGAACTAGACGACTTCGTGAACGATCTAGACGAATAAGAAAGAAGAATAAAATATGACTAAAGAAATTTCAATCAGCAACGTCGAAGAGTTTTCTAATGAAGACTCTATCGACAAGGCTATCGAACTCTTACAAGAGTTAAAACAAGCCAAACACTCACCCGCATTCGTGCTCACAACATCTTCGATTAGTGACGTTGTCGACCAAAAAGCTACAGCCACTATTAAAGGTGTCGCAGGCGGTCGCGGTATCGACCAACTTAACAGTCTAACCGCGTACTTCCGTGCGAATCCTGATGCACTGGCTGTATTGAATGCTTATTTTAAGAATCAATAAGGAGACACCATGGGACAGGTATTAATCATTCAAAACAGAATCAACGGAAAAACCGTTAATACTATCTACTATCATTGGTCCGCGTACACAGAAAGCTCGATTGCAGAATTGGATAGTTTCGCGAACAGTCTATCACACAAGTACCATAATCGCTTTGATGTATTCTTATCAATGTTAACCGATAAAGGACGCCATCTTCTTGAAAAATTCGATAACGGATCCCTCGCAAACGAAGAATCTATCGATTTGTTTAATCTTATGTGCTATTCTGTAATCAGTGGTATAAGTCCTTCACGCAAAGAATCGTTAGACTATATGTCACAATTCACGATTGATATCGACCGTGAAAATGTCAATCGAAACTTCGGCATGTTAGCCGTAGCTGAAAAAGATCAAAACGATCACTTGTTTTGGTCAGACGGAACCATTATTATTGATTGGGCGTTTGACGAAAAAGGATATCCTGATTTCGAACGAACTGTTTTCGACTTTAGCGACTTATTCGACACATGTAATGCCGACGAATATAACGAATGGCGGATTGAAACTCTATACAGTTTAGCGTTGAAACCTATTAAATTGTTACGAAAGAATCCTTATCCAACAAGCAATATTCCATTGTCTGCGATCAAACGTCTTCAGAAAGATCTGAGCGACAAACCACATATCTGGAAACGTAACGATAACGAAATCTTTACGTTTATCGAATAGCGCATAGGGACAGGACCAAGTCCTGTCCATTTTTTTATTGAAAAAAAAAATCAAATAAAAAAAAAGGAAAAAAAAAGCTATGAAAATCAGACTAGCCCGAATCATCAGAATCCCCGTACCAGAACAATTCCGTAAAGACTGGCAACCAATCGTCCATGAATGGATCGAAGAATACAACGATCAATATCCAGACGACATTATCGAACACGTCGAACCTTGCATCGACTACTATCAACGTGCTGACGGCGAACATATGATGGAAGGCGCTATTGAACTCACAATGAGTTACCTCGTCGATGCCACAACCACCGACTCGTTGCCGTTATAGAAAGGAAACAAAACCGTGAAATTAAAAGAATTCTTAGAAAATGTAATAACAACCGAAATCGTAGTCTGCATTCCACCACAGATTATCGCTGAAAAACCTAAATTGCATAACTTTGTAGAATCACTTAAAGACGAATACAAAATTGACACGGCTATGAAACTAAGCTGTACATTAGAACCGTGGAAAAGCTACACCGTTGCAATTCTAACTATTGACGCCCACATGTACGACCTTGAAGCGTTACCACTATATAGTAACCAGGAAGCGCTAGATGTTGTACTCGACTTAGAAGTCGATAAAATTACAACACACCTCGCCGAATATGAACGTGCAATGATTAACATCATTCTGAAATAACGAAAGGAACCCTTATGACAGAACAAAAAGAACTCACGTTTGCGGAATCTATCGATCAAGCAATCGAAATCTTACAAGAATTAAAAACACAAGAACACAACAACGGCGCATTCATCTTGACAGCCGCACACAACGATCCAATCGATCCGTCAGCCGCGCTCGTTTCCTGCGTAAGCAATGGACCGGCTGAGAGTCAATTAACCAGTCTCCTGCAATATATTAACAGCGACCCACGCATCATGCTTGCTCTAGAATATTATAACGAATCACATTAAAAGAAGTATTCGATGACGAAATATTAGAACACACATAAAAAAACGAAAACGAAGTCGCAATTAAATTCGTTTTTAAGGCAACCGAGTGCGACGTAGGCTAGACTTACGGCTTAAGTTTTTAAGTCGTTGCATTCAGCGGAATGTTGTCTGCGCGGATTGAAATGTCAAACGGACCACTCGCGCGAAACGTTAAAACAAAAACACACAAAAGAAGCACTCAATTGAGTGCTTCTTATTTTTTTACTGTTGAGGTGCATCCTGATTTTGATCAGGAACGACTTGATCAATCGAAGGTGTTTGTTGTACATATCTTGGCGTTTGTTGCTGTAAAGATCCCATCAACATCATATAGACAATGATAAACGGAATAATTCCTGCCACCATACAACCTAATGTAAAAAAGAAGCCGGCGCGAAACGCATTCGTGAACAACACAGATTGCCTTACATATTGTGTGCCAGACGGTTGTTGAATATAAACAGAAGACGGTGCTGATGAGTTATAACTATACGGTTCATCTTCATATTCTGACGTATTCGGAGCCGTCAAGCCCGTTGATTTTTCGAACATCTTATTCGAGAATTGATTCAACTTTTTCATAAATTCGTTTGGTTTTTTCTTTGTCACTTTAGACATTTTTTAGACCTCGTTTTAAACTTTTTCTTTATTATATCACGAATCGAAAACGTTTTCAAGATTATGCTGAATTGCGAATAATTTGTATTCGTTTGCTACCATTCGTTCGGAATTCATAAAAGGTTTCTTTTTCGCCGCAAGAAAGTAAACCTAAAAAGTAAACCCCGCTGGAATATGAAAACACCCGTTAAACAAAGCATTAACCAAAAATCAGCAAATAAGGGTTTCTTTTTTAGTAAACCTAAA
This sequence comes from Streptococcus oralis, assembly GCA_905370255.1. Next base: position 78,400 of record CAJPKC010000003.1, on the reverse strand, counting down.
GAAACCATAAAAATACGTCCAAAATGGGCGTCATCGCTGAATAGTTCGGAAATAATGTTAAAAAAGTTTACTTAGTTTACTCTTTTTTGAGATAAATTCTTTATATGGTATTATAAACCTATATAATAGCATATAGGTTGTCTCTTACATATAATACGAGTAATAGCGATTAAGTAAACTAAGTAAACCTAAAATATAAAAATCGCATAACGCCAACGTTTTTGACGATTTTTGAGGTTTACTTTTTTAAAAGCCAATCTTTGATAAAATAGACGAGATAGCCATCGAAACCCATGCGCATCAACGACTCTTACAAAACCACAAAGGTTTACTTTTTAGGTTTCTTTTTTAGAAAAATAACTGAAAAAAAAGTAAACCTGACATTGACGTCGACTTAAATTTGTGCTATACTTTAGATACGCAAAAAAAAAACGCAATCTTGCCGGATTGCGTATGACACGTGTTTTATTTATTGCTAAAAATAAGTATACCATAAAGACGCATACGTGTCAACTCTTTTGCAAAAAATTATTTCAAAAGATTGGAAACGTATCATGTTTATAACAAATTTATCTAATTCGGAATCTATGACAAAAACAGACTCTAAAATCATCAAAGCTAACGACTTCATGTCAGTTCGCACCGGCGTAACTCTTAAAACAATTCGCGATATGCGCAACCACGTCCGCGACATCACAACAGAATATTATCAAGAATTATATTCTGAAGCACTAGTCGAAAGTGGGGGGCGTGAACCGAAAAATGTTAAAATCTCTGTTGGCGAATATGCGATTTTATTATTACATATTATCCCACTCGCATTGATTACACCAGCATCGAAACACAGCGAACCGACGAACGTAAAAGAACCAATCGTATATATTTACGATTTCGACGAAACATCACGAACACACGGTCTATATGTACCCGCAAACAAATTATTAATTGACATCATTTACAACGCTGTACCAAACGAAGACTTCTATTTCCACCGTCGCGTTTTTAACACAATGATTCAGACGATTTCAGAAGTCCACGAAACATCAGACGTTAATAGAATCTTTGTTAAGAACGGTATCTACAATAAAGAAACAAAACAACTAGAACCGTTTAACCAACATGAATACCGTCTTGCGAAAATCCAAACTAACTACAACCCAAACGCAATTAATCCAACAATCACTATGCCTGACGGCGTAGACTGGACGTTCGATTCATGGTTAGACGAACTCGTCGATCACAATCCAGATCGTCTAGAGCAAATGTGGCAAATCATCACAGCTGCATTGAACCCCGGTCGTGTCTACAATAAATGCGTTATTTTCTATTCACGACAAGGTAACAACGGGAAAGGAACTCTCGGACAAGTTCTTAAAAACATCATTGGAGACGGTCTTTATTCATCTGTCAATATTAAGAACTTCGGCGTACGATTTCGTACACAACAATTACTAGGGAAAATCCTCAACATCGCAGATGAGAATCCTGTCGGGGCCTACATCGACGGCACTGATGAATTCAAAGCAGCAATCACTGGCGACGACATCCAAATCGAAGCAAAAGGTAAAGATGCTTATCCTATGCAAGTGCGTATGTTGAACATTCAGATGATGAACGGAACGTTACTCACACGAGACAAGTCCAACTCAATTTATCGCCGTCTCCTCATTGTGCCTTTCACACATACGTTTACTGGCTGTGAGCGACCATACATCAAACGAGACTACATGGATCGAACAGACGTTAAAGAATATATTCTCAAACGAGCACTTGAAGCACCCGTCGTCACCGAATTCCTTATAACGAAAGAAAACGAAGAAGCACTTTATCGAACAAAGGTTGAGAATAACTCTGTTTTCGAATTCTTCGACGAGTTTTTACCACGATTCAAATGGGACGTACTTCCAACTAAATTCTTATACGATTTATACGTTTCGTGGATGTCTAAAGATAACGCTAACGGAAAACCTGTCAAGAAGTCAGCCTTTATTGAATATGCAACAGACTACTTAGCCGAAACGAATGAGTGGGACGCCCGCCTCACGCAAAAAGACATCATCAAAGTCGGCGCGCGCATGGACGCGGACGAACCGCTTATAACTGAATACCAACTAGTCGACTTCTACGACCCATGCTATAAGGGCAATGGTCGGAAACTACAGCGCGCCTTCTCGCGCCCGAAAACTACTCGCGGATTCGTGCGTCGAACCACTCGCGCGAAACGTTAAAACGTTAAAAAGAGCATATTAAAAGAAGCACTCAATCGAGTGCTTCTTATCGTTTCTTCTTATACGACCCATCCGTACAGCTACCACGATAATGTTCCCACACCACTATCGCGATGACAACTATCACGAAAGCACCGATAGAACCTAGTGACAGTACTAATTCTTGATTGTGTGTCGGAACAGCCTTCTCATGCGGAAATTTGTACAGTACCAAGTATACGAGCACACAATGGATCACAAAAACGAGCCACTTAAACAACATCTTAAACCGCTTCATCGCTAGGCACATCTCCTTCGAAATAGGTTTCAATGACCACCACATCATGTTGTTGGCGTGACCCTGTCACGCGCCACAGGAGCTGTCTGTAATCGTTGTACTCACCGCTCGATGGGAGAACCGGGTCAAGCACCAATATCGCGTTGAATCGTGATTGTAATCCGTCTACACCAACACCCATCACTTGCTGTGTCGCAACCATTATGCGCTCTCCTGAGTCATCGCGACGGTCGCCACTCCAAAACGCAATGTGTGGGTTGCGCTCTTTAATGATTTCCGCTATCTGAACCGACTTCGTAACGATTAAAAGACCGCCGGGAGCTGTATTAATCATCTTATCCACGTACAAGAGTGTCGGTGTGTCTCTATTCACGGCGCGAAGTTTCGGGAACTCAACCTCGACACCGGTTTGTCGTAAGTACCGCATGAAGCTGTTTCGCCCGAAGCTTTGTCTCGCCATAGCTGACTGTCCATTTACACGGACAAGATTATACTTGTTAAAAATTCGTATCAATTCTGGATTCGCACCTTCTAACAAGACTCTATGGAATCGAAGCTCGTGTCCGTTGTTCTCGACAGCGTTTTCTATGGCTTCGATCTCTTCATAACTCATAAAGTTGGGCAGTTGAGCGATATAGCTATCGTAATCGCGAAAGTCTAGCCACTTAAGACCCGTCTGCGTCCACTGATCCGCAATCATTCGCCCCCAATACGTCATCCATTCCCATTTACTCGAAGGATTTGCTTGTCCGAAGACTGTCTGCTCAAGTCCGAAGAAATTCGTTCCTTTTCGACGAATAGGAGTTGCGGATAAGCCAATCGTATAATTGCGTTTAACGCGTTTATAGGCTGCTAAATTCTTATCCGAACACATATCTTGCCATTCATCGATAATGAAGATATCAACGTTGAACTTTTCACCTTTTGCGAGACGATTTTTGAGTGTCTTATCCGTGATGCACGTCACATTCGGAAATGAATAATGTTGCAAAGATTCTTTCCAGCCATCTAAAATAGACAACTTTTTATTAACTATTAAGATAGATTGAGCGTTTCTCGCACGCGCAATCTCAAGCGCACAAAGGGTCTTACCTCGACCACCAGCCGCTTCTAAGAATATTCCAGGCAAGTTCAACAGACTGCGATTCACAGCCTGTTGTTGCCATTTTCTGAGAGTTAGTGCCATTGACACCGCCTTTCCATGTTGTTGATCGCTCGTTTGATCATATTTCGATCCACGCACTCGTTAGAGTGCGATAATGCTAGATGTTTGTTCCAATATTCACCAGCACGCTCACCGCTATTTCAATCCACGTGCGTATCACGCACGATAACTAACCATTGTTTCTTCTTCATTACTATTTCGATCCGCGCAGACGGCATTCCGCCGAATGCGACGACTTAAAAGCTTAAGCCGTAAGTCTAGCCTACGTCGCCCTCGGCTGCCTTAAAAACGAATTTAATTGCGACTTCGTTTATATATTTGATTTGGTTAGTTATTTTTTTTAGATCACTTCTCGACCAACGGGCTCAACGTCTTTCCAATATTCACCATCGCGCGCACCCTTGAACCAAGCTAAGTGTTTCTCACAATCGTCGTAAAACACATCCCATGCGCTAAAAGCTAAACTCAAGAGAGCATCTTTTTGAGAATCATCATCCAAGTGTTTTTCATTAACACGTTCCCGAATGAATTCGTTCACTTTTTCTTTGTCGAGCATGAAGAGAGGCATTAAATCGAAAACACTATAGTCTTTCAAGCATTCTCGCAAAATCGCAGCGCCGGTTGTTACGTCTAACGCATCGCTCAAGACACCTTGATCTAAGAATTGATGAAGTTTATACTCAATAAACATCGAATACGTGTTTTCTGTCACGACTGTCCGACAACCATTTTCTAAATCGAACGGACGCATATAAGAAAAATCACAACTTCGATAATTCGAAAGTTCTACACCGTCACGTAACCAGCCACCTTCTTTGTAGTAAGAAACACGACGTCCGATTTCAGTTCCGATGACCTTATACATAGACTGCGATCTAAAAGAAAACGGATCTGTCAATTTCTTAAAGTCCTCAAAAGACATCTGTTCTTGACCGAAGCTATAGTCTTGAAAATTCTTACGGTCATCCACAAAAACAAAACGAATGTTTTTCGCAGGGCTCAAACTGAATAGCGTCAAGTCTACATTGATTTTCGACAACTCATGCAAACGCAAGAAGAAATAATAGGGCTCATCCGACGGATATAAGAACGTCTGATAATTATCGAACAACAACTGTGCCGACACGTATTCATCATAAGTCGTACGATGAGTGATACCAAGTTTTTCTTTCAAGATTTGAAAGACGTTTTCCGGCACACTAATATTTCCGATTCGATTGAAGAAGTCTACTCGATTACGAGCTTCCATAATCCGTTGCGCCATCCAAATCGGCATCTTGTCTATATTAGACTGACCATACGCATAATTCTTGAGCGTTCCATATTTAATATCGGTTTGCAGTGCGAGGTCTTTCAAATCTATTTCTTTGAGCAACTTCGCAAGAGCTTCCGGTGTATAAATCTGAGTCGTTTCCATATTCCACAACCTTTCCCATTGTTTTCTTATATTATAGCATAACGATTTCTTAAAGTCAAGAAAAAAGTTTCAATTGATTTTATTTTTTTTATTGCTACTGTCTCAGAATAAGTCTGTGAGGTCACAGGAAGCCTTCTGAGCGATTTTGGGAGCAAGAAAATATAATTAACCGTCTGGATTGAAAATCGCCTTAAAAACGCTTTTAAACGCAATTTAAAAGAAGTACTCAATCGAGTACTTCTTCTTTTATTCTTCACGCTTGCGTTTAACAAATCCAATTAAACCAAGAGCTGTCAACAACGATACGCCCACAAGCGCTAAGTTACTGTTTGTTTCACCAGTCTTAGGAAGTTCATTCTTAACGAATTGAGGTTGATCTACTGATTCTACAACGGAATCGTTAGATTTAGGAGTTTCAATTGGTTTTGGAGCTTCAGGTTGTGGTGTTTCTGGTTTCTTAGGATCCGGAGTACGAGGACTTGGAGTCTCAGGTTTCTTAGGATCTAGTGTCGGTGTCACTGGTTTTTCAACAAGTTTGTAAATATGTGTTTGAACATCTTTACCGTCGTTAAGTTCAGTCTTACCGGTGAACTCGTATTCACCGATTGACTTAGGTGCGTTAATGAATCCTGCTTCAGATTCTTTAATTTCTTCACCTTTTTCGTTGACGTAACGAGTTACTTTCAACTCAGGAACATCTACTTGAGGGGCGTCACCCGGAACTTCGTGCTTGATTGGTTCGTACACATGGGTCGTGATTCCGTCTTTTTCAGTCGTACGTCCAGTGTATTCATGATCACCAATCGTCTTACGAGGCGGTTGGATGCCTTTTTCGGTGTCGATGAGTTCTTTGCCTTTTTCATCCACGTGACGAGTTACTTTCAACTCAGGAATATCATACTGAGGCGCGTCGCCCGGAAGTTCATAACGAATTGGAGCATATACGTGAGTAGTGATTCCACCTTCAACGTCTGTCCGACCTGTATATTCGTAATCACCGATTGTTTTACGAGGTCCGTTTGAGCCTTCTTCAATTGGAAGAAGTTCTTTACCTTTTTCGCTCACGTGGCGTGTCAATTGAAGTTCTGGAATGTCCACTTGCGGAGCATCGCCTGGTACTTCAGTGACGATCTTAGCATAGATATGAGTTTGAACGTCATTTCCTTCGTTCATGTTCGTCACACCCGTGAATTGATAGTTATCGATTGTCTTAGGCGCATCCACGAAGCCTGTTTCAGAATCTTTGATGTCGGTTCCATCTTCCGTTTGATAACGAGTTACTTTCAACTCAGGAATTTCTACAGATGGAGCATCGCCCGGAATTTCCGTAATCACTTTCTTATAGTAATGAGTTCGAATACCCTCTTCTTGAGTAGTCTTACCTGTATAAGTATAGTGTTTGATTTCTTTTGGACTAGTCAATCCTGGATCATATTCAACAAGCTCTTTACCTGTTTCTTCGTCTACATGAAGTGTGATTTGAATTTCTTCAGGTTCACGTTTAGGTGCATCACCAGGAACGTCATGCTCAACCACTTTATAGATATGAGTTTGAACTGTTCCATCCTCAGTAGTTTCCGTACGACCCGTAAACTGATAATGTTCACCGATCATTGATGGAGCTGGGACAAGTCCTTCTTCAGCATCTTTGATTTCAGTTCCTTCTTCATTGACATAGCGTGTTACATTCAACGCAGGAACATCAACTTGCGGTGCATCACCCGGAACTTCGGTTTCAATTAACTTGTAGATGTGCGTTTGCACGTCACCAGCTTCGTTGGTATTTGTCGTACCTGTAAATTGATACTTGTCGATAGTATTCGGTGCCTCTACGAAGCCTTCTGAAGAATCTTTGATATCTATTCCATCTTCCGTTTGATAACGAGTTACTTTCAACTCAGGAATTTCTACAGACGGTGTATCTCCCGGAACTAAACGTTCTACAACCTTTTTGCGATACACGTATGGTACTTCAATCACTTCACCACCACGAACATCACCCGTTTCATTATCAGGCGTCTTAATCAATTCGTAAGTCGTAACCGTAACCGTACGTCCTTCAGGTGTCACTTTCGATTGAGCGGAACCTTGAATAGACTTAGATGCCGCCGCGTAGTAAGTACCACCCGGTTGATTCGTAATTACTTTTTCCGTACTTGCAAGTTCGTTACCTTCTTCATCTTTATAAGTTGCAATAACTGAACCATAAATTTGAACAGTCACATTCTTACGATAAACATAAGGAACAGTAATTGTTTGGTTACCAACAACATTACCTTCCGCATTTGCAGGCGTTTCAATCAATTCATAGCTAGTAGTTGTACGTTTAGTAAGACCTTCTGGTGTTTTCTCAACAACTTCACTAGACGGAATTGTCTTAGCTACAGTAGTGTAAGCTTCACCATCAGGAACATCTATTTTCACATTTTCTTGAGGTGCAAGCTCATTGCCTTCAGTATCTTTATACGTTGCGATAACAGAACCATACGTGATTTTATCTGCGGTTTTACGATAAACATATGTAACAGTCGTAGTACCTTCTGGTACAATATATGGTTGATCGCCTTCGGTGCGAGCATACTCATAAGTTGCACGATCAGTCTCAATCGTAGCCGGATGCGAATAAGATGCGTACTCATAATGTGCAATCTTCTCACCCGAATTTACTGGAGTCTTAATTTCAATTCCAGATTCATCCACAAAACGTTCAACGATATTACCTTTTGCAGCTCGATAGTAATGAATAATTGTTGCGTTCGAACCCTGTTCACCCGTATTCGTCACTGTCAGATCTTTATCAGCGCTGTAGCTTTCAAATTGTGAATCTAAGTCTGACGAATTACGATGCTCAGTATGATCATGATTGAACTTGCCAGATTGATCGCTTAAGTCGATAGATAAGAATCGACTCTTGAGATTACGATCCTCTAAAGATTTGATAGTTGACGATCCGAAATCAGAAATCTTTGTAGACGACTCATCGAATAGTACTTTACCGCCAAGAGAGTCCGTCCTACTCATCAGAGCACCTTCTGACAATAGCGTCTCATATAGACGTTTTGTTAAAGGGTCCGTCAAATCAGGTCTAAAGAGTTCTTTAACAGTCGTTGGTAGAGGTTTCGTTTCACGTGCAACAACAGGTGTTGATAAGACTTCATCATTATCTGTCAACAAAACAGAACGATATCGAATAGAATCTTGAAGACCAAGATCTTTCGAATAATCAAGCTTAACGTCAAATGAAGCAATATCACCCTTTTTCACAACTCGATTCGAAACAAATTTAACAGCCGTGACTTTAGAATAATCATCAACTTCAGATGAATAATTCAAATTTCTATCAGCTTTATAAGAACCTGAAATCGAATCTGTCGTATAGAGTACATCCCAACCGTCAACTGGTTTAACTTTTCCACCAAGAGTTGTATCCGCAGTAGAGCCCTCTAATCCAGATTTCGGAATATAAGCCATTGCTTCTAGACGAGGCATATCTGATTGCGTTAGATTACCAACAGTTGTAACCGCGGTTAAATCTTTATTTTTCACATAAACATTATCACCCGTTGAATCCGTTGTTTTAAATAAAGATTCCGCAATCGATGTATATTCACTATAAGTGACAAGCGTATACACCGCTTTAACTTCACCATCTTTTAAAACATTATTGGCATCAGCTATCTTAACAACGTCATACTTAGGTTTCAACGTAATCGGAATTTGATACACGTGATTTCCGGGTTCAAGATAACCACTATACCTAATAGCATCACGATCCACTGTAGCACTGTCATATTCCGGATTAAGCGTTTTTCTTAAAGAACCTGTTGCGTCAACGTAACCAAAACGCACTACGTTTCTCGAAATATTATCACCTTGTTTAAACGCGGCTCGAAGTGCTGATTCATCAACGGTAACATCGTACAACTTGCCAAGTAATTGATAATCAACATTTACAAGTTCGAATGGAATCTCTAACGTACCCCGTACATTATCACTAGGTACAAAAATAGATTGACCATTATTATATAACTTCGCAACAACCGATTTATTCAGGATTGTCAGTGTGGTATTCGTTTGAGCCGCAACTGATCCATCATCATTTAACAATTGAAGTTCGTATCGAGTATGATCCTCTTTAACATTCGAATGATCCAATTCCGATTTCCAAGATAAAGCATCATTAATATCCGATGCAAATAAAACTGAATAATCAACAACACGAATATTAGATGACAAATTTCGACCCACACCCACAGGCGTTAACGGTGTAAATTTAAGAGCTTTCACATTTTCAGGTAAACTAATCGTACCATATCCAACCAATGAACCAGACCCGTCATTATTATAAGGATTAACGGAAACAACACCAATTTTTACACCCGTATCTGCATCAGACACCTCAATTTTATAAATATCAGTCAACGGTGCTGATCCAAGAGTATTATAAAAACCAATATCTAATTTAGACGGTTTAAGTTTTTTATCATCAAGATTTAATTTCAAAATTGACTCAGGTAGATTTGTGTCATCATACAACTTATCATCTTTCGGTGGCGCAATACAAGCAACAACCACATTATGATTAATAGTACCCAAAACACCATCTTGATTACGACTCAACTCCAGACTAGCCTGCAATACACCTTTATTTGAAATTTTCTCCTCAATAATTGTACGAATAGGTACATCTGTTTTTACGCTCTTAAGCGAAGATAAATCTGTTGTATCAGAAATTGCTTCATCCGAATAATACATCGTCACAGATAAATTCGTATCAACAAATCGAGTTTCATTTGATTCACGATAAGCCGATTTTGCAGTTGCATACGTATCTACTGCAATTGGAAGATTATTATTTGAACTAAAATTCTGACGCAACACTGAATAATTAATCAAATAAGAATTAGTTGCATCATCCCTGAATCGTTCATAATCAATGCGTCCCGTCGAATCCACAAGTCTAGCTGATTTATCTTCTAATTCAAACTTATAAACACTATTCCAATTTCTCGACGCCACATTTAAATCACGATTGGCTTTAACAAAAGACTCAACAACTTGACCATCAGATTTTCGTTCAACCGTTAGACGATTTTCAATTGGTTTGAGTTTAAGCACAGGCGATGCCGGAATAAATGTTTCCATGACTTTTTGAGTTGAAACTAACTCATCACCCACAAAAAGATTGTACGTGGTAAATCGATGCATTGGTTTAATTGTTACTTCAGAACCCATTACACTATTTGGTGACACAATCATCTCTTTTTGAAGACCTGCTTTAAATCCTGAAATATCAATCACCGATTTATAAACTTTACCATTATTATTATCAATCAATTTAGTTGAAGATGACGCCTTCAAATCATTACCTAATACTTTTTCTTGACCACGTTCAATATCCGTTGTAACTTCAATCTCAATACGACTTTTCGCTGGAAGAGAACCTTCACCAGAAACGTTCAGATTAATGACTTGTTCTTTAGATTTATCTAAAAGACGCGCATCATCAGTAGCTGAACTAGCGGTCACAGTTCGATCAGCGGGAACATTTAGTGTTGCATTGTTACAGAGTTACTGTACAGACTCAATTATATCACATCTCAAAGTATTACGCAACAGATATTCGCGCACGTAATCGTCAAAGAACAACTAAAAAAGCACTCAATCGAGTGCTTTTTTAATAATCACGTTTACGAACGTCGCTTACTAGTCTCGTCTGCGAAGTTTCTTATAAGAAACAACGCTACCGAATCCAACTAATGCGAGGAGCACGCCAACGACGGTACTATGACGACGGTCTCGTTCACTTGTTTTTGGCAAGACTTTTGTAGAGGGATCCCCTACAGTTGATTTCGGATCAGACGTCTTCGGATCAGTTTCCTTTCCAATGACTTTTGGATCCGTTCCTTTTTCGCCTGACTTAGGATCAGAAGTTTTCGAACCGTCTTTCGGGTCTGTTTTCTTCTCTACAGTTTTCGGATCCGTTTTCCCTACAGGGTTTTTCGGATCAGATTCTTTCGGATCTGTCTGCTTAGTCGGAGCTTCTGTAGTTGGCTTATCTACAGGATCCGTGCCCTTAGGCTTCTCTTCCGTTGATTTCTGATCAGTAGGCTTAGTCGGAACTGTAGGGATGACCGGATTATCAGGCACTGTAGGCTCCTCTGTCGTAACCGGAGTCGAAGGTTTAGTCTCTACAGGCGCAGAAGGCTTCGTTTCAACTGGTTTCGTCGGAGTCACAGGTTCAGACGGTTTCGTCTCAACTGGTTTCGTCGGAGTTACAGGCTCAGACGGTTTCGTTTCAACTGGTTTCGTCGGAGTTACAGGCTCAGACGGTTTCGTTTCAACTGGTTTCGTCGGAGTCACAGGTTCAGACGGTTTCGTCTCAACTGGTTTCGTCGGAGTTACAGGCTCAGACGGTTTCGTTTCAACTGGTTTTGCAGGAGTTACAGGCTCAGAAGGTTTCGTCTCAACTGGTTTCGCAGGCGTCACAGGTTCAGACGGTTTCGTTTCAACTGGTTTTGCAGGAGTTACAGGCTCAGAAGGTTTCGTCTCAACTGGCTTCTCAGGCACAGTCGGCTTCACAGGTCCAACTACTTTTTCTTTTACAACAACAGCTGGAACGACTTTACGAGGTTCTGTAGAGCCTGATGGGTTTTTCGGATCCTCAACTCGATTGTGCTCACTTGGAACAAACTTATCGATTGCTTTCAAGTAATCATCTTTCGCTTGAGCGATTTTCTTCAACATATCGTCGACCTTAGCTTGATCATTCTTAGTCAACCCCGTCGAAAGCAATTCACGCGCTTCTTTCACACGATCCGTTGCCGCTTGCTTCACTACATCAAATCCTTTTAATGAATCAGCCGTAAAGGCTCCATCAAAAGTCCAATCGAGTTTCATATCCAAATCAGCAATCGACTTCGTTAAAGTAGATGTGTCTAACATGCCACTCTCACTAGTCACTTTTGCAACAGCCGCTTCTAAATCAGCTTGTGCTTTCGTAATTGCATCAGATCCATTCTTCAAATCGAGCGTTTTAAACAAATCATTCGATTTATTAGACGCTAAAAATTGAGTCTGCGCTGTAATCGCTTTTTGAAGAGCGTCTTTAGCGTTATCATATTGTTTTAGCGTTTCAGGTTTCACAGATTTCGTACTTTCAGACTTATGATCTTCCAAATACTGAGCCGCGACATCCAATACAGCTACTGCTGAAATACGTTCATCACGTTTCGCCTTAGCGTATTCTGCCAAAAGTGGCTCAAATGCTTTATCACTATCACGAAGAGCTTTTTCCGCACCATCAATTACTTTTTGAGTACGTTTCGCAGTCTGATCATCTTTATCAGTCGCTTTTGCTAGATTCTCAGCATCCGTAAGAGCCTTGTTATAATTGTTTTGAGCCGTATTCAACTTACCAGCCAATTCAGCTGGAGCATAAGCCTCAAAACCTTTAATCGGAAGTTTCGATTCACGATCTTTCGCATGAGCTTTAACTTCTTCAATCGCTTTCGTCAGAGACGTACGACGCAATGGACTCCATCGTGATTGATACACTTCAACAATTTCAACTTCAGATTTTCCTTTTTCAGCTTTAATCGTAGCTTTATTCTCAGTCGAACCGTTCACGCTCTTCAACAACCAAGCATCTTTAAAAGCAGCATCACGTTTGACATATTCAGTAGCACCACTATATTCGAAATCTTTCAAAGCCGTTGCTTTACCAACTTCCTGACGAGCTTCAATTTCTTTACCATTTTCATCAACACGTTTTACAAAGACTTTTGTTTCAAAGTATTCACCCTGATCAGTTGGACGACCTTCTCCATCAAAGTTCCAAATATGACCATCAATCACGAGCGTCTTATTCTTAACAATATTACCGTCTTCTCCAAGATAGTAACGCGTACCATCCAAGTCATACCAACCAGTAGCCGTATTTTCTTTTACAAGATTTGTAAGCCATGTATGATGCGCTTTAGAGAAAAGAACACCGCCGGCGAGTCCATCTGGCGTTGATCCAGGTGTTGAAAAATTATAAGTTCCCACAACATTTCCTTTTTCATCGAGAACTGATGAACCACTCATACCACCGACAGCTGTATTTTTAAACTCAAAAAGTGACCCTGAATCGAGATCCGCGCCCGTAGAAATGTACCGTGGCTTATTAGCAATCACGGAAGCAGCACGATACTGGAATCCACCAATAATAGCATTTTTGAGAGTTCCGGCTTCTTTCGTCCCGGGCTTATAATTGCCAGGATATCCATTAATCACCACGTTCCGCGTATTTACTGGCGAGCGATTAAATTGCAAGAGTTCATCGAGTGGTGCAATACGAAGCACTTCATCGTTTTTAAGCCCTTGCTTCTTAGCCAGAATCGGGAAAGGATCCTTAATCTGAATCGCGGCCACATCATTTTCCCATAAAGCTTTATCGTTACGATCTGAAATATTACTTGAATAATTTTGTTGATTGAAGAATCGTAACTGACTTTTATCGACATGATACATTGTTCCGCTTGTCGGAAGGAGTCTGTAATTATTAGCGGGTCCTTCAAATTTATAGGCAGAATTTGAACCAACAACAAACCACACGTCAGTAATGTCGTTAGTTGTATTATCAAGATTTGCTTTCAAGAAATTATGAGCAACTGTCAAAATCGTACGGTTACCGACGAACGCTCCCGTGCCTACTGTATATTGACCGTTCGCGTGTCGCATATACAACTGTACAGTTGCCGCGCGCCCGTACGCATCCGGTGCCATTTGACGAAGATCGGTTCCGTCACCGTGGACGTACTTAAACGGATTGTCTTTAGGGAGGTCATCCAAAATGTTCTTAGACGACTTATTACGTGCCGGTGTCGGACCGAAATAGTGACCTTCTTCTACGAGACTCGACACAGTGCTCTTTTGAGTGTGTACGATTGCGGGTTCGTCATCAGCTTTCGCTGACGAGACACTCTGAAGAAGCATCGGTGCGACAAGTAAACCGAGCATCAAAATAGATATCTTTTTAGATTTCATATACGTATTTCCTTCTAGATTTTTCTTAATCGTGTTCTATTATAGCAGATTCTGACGAATCTGGCAAGACAACTTCGACATAGCGACAGAGCCAAGCTCTGTCCGTTTTTTCTCGTGAATATTTTCAAAAAGGAGACTATCGATGACCGATTTAGAGAGATTTTTAAGCAATCGCAACGCTGATGCCGACACATGGATCGACGACGAGGGCTTGCACGTACACGACTGGGAAACTGACCGGTGCCTCGTATTCGATGCAAACGAAAGTGATTACCGCTTTATTTGCATCTATATCCATGCCCTCAGAACGTTATCCGTCTTCGGTGCTTGCTTAGCCAAAATCTCAACTTTTGACTTGACATTGACTAAAATCGAAAACGATCAAGTTGCTGTCGCGTTAGAATTAGGCTACGTATCCGACAACGATTCGCAATATCACAACTTTAAAAAAGAGGCAATCGTGCCTCGTAAAGAATTATACGTTGATCTTCACATCTTAAGCGAAGATCTATTTCACGAAGCAGAAAGGAGTAAATTATGAGCTACGACTTAGAAATCTTATCAGAAACATCTTATCAAAATTTTCTCAATCAACTTAATAACAACCTATCTTACGAGGAAATTGAAGAATTCTTCAACAACGCTGTCATCTATAACACGAGCTTTTCGTACTTCAGTGGCGCAGATCGCTTACTCGACGTTATCAACGAAGCAGAACCGTATTCCGACGACTTCACAAAAGAATTCGAGCACAACATGTATCGCATGCACAAAAATCAACTAATTGAAATCGTACACGATCCCGTTAACGACTATTTACGCGAAAAATGGGCATTTGCACTTAACGCATTAGACTCCGTCGCAAACGACGAATATATTTATTTCGACATAGACTAGAAAGGAACCAAAATTGTGAAAACTTTACGTATCTTATTTGCATTATTCACAACCTTAACTATTTTAACAGCCTGCTCAGATAATATTTCAACAAACGAGGGTGGAGAAACAAGCATCACGCGAATCACTCCAACAAAAACATATAGTCTATCGGACATCACAAAAAAAGAAATTAAAGAAAACAAAGAAACGATTATTATCACAGAAGCTATCGACGTTTCGCAAGACGAAGTATCTGATATGCCCAAAGCGATTATCAAATTTATCAAATCAGCTGATAAAACAATGACTGAACATAATTACTATCTTATTTCAACAGACACAACCGGCCTCATTCCATATAGCCGATATACGCGTACAGACACATTGGTTGTCACTTTAATTTTCAAGAAAAACAACTAGAAAGGTGTCAAAATGTCAAAACTATATCCATTATTAACAACAATGCCAGACTGGATTCGAAACATCATCTATATTGCGCTCTTAATAAATGCAATCTTGCTCATTGCTGTTATCATCAAACAAACTAAAAAATTTGAAAACTATTTCCTAACCAGTTTAGTGATATCAATGATATTAGCTATGACAATCTTTTCTTACGGTTTCTGGCTCGCGCCTCAACTACATCCCTATACAGTCACAAAACAAGATAACCACATCATTCTAAAAAACAACAGCGCCTTCTTAGAATCAGCAAAATTATCCATTGAAAAAGAATTAAAAGACGGCTATCTCGTCGAATATAAATCAAACTATTACAAGATCGATCAAAAAGACATTACAGACTAGAAAGGATCTGACCAAATGCAATCACAAATCGAATATGAACTAGACGTTCTAAAAAGCGGGAACTACGATCATGCGCTACAGTTTATTGAGCATTTGGTCAATATCCTCGTCCGCATGAAAAACGCCTTAACCAACAACGACTACGTCTCTAACAGAGTACCCCAACAAGAAGATGACAACTTTTGGGGCTATACCTTTAACTTTATCGCTAAAATTGTCGACTTCGAACTTGATGCAATGTATGCCGTTACATATCGTAATAATCAACTAACACTCTTATTCAACCCTAAAGAAATCGAAGACGATTACACCGTTGAAACCATGTTAGAAGGTTTGCGCCACGAAGGCTACCATTTACTCTTTAACCACTTAAACGTTCACAAAAACTTAGACAATTACATGTCAAATCTCGCAGCAGACTGCGAAATCAACCAACATCTCGAAAAGCCACATAAACATTGGATTTCTCGAGAATACATCGCACAACTATGCGATATGCCTGAACATACGGTTAAAGAAAAAGCAGGTTCGCTCTATTATTACGAACTGCTCAACCAAAAGATGCCACCTAACAAGCACAAACAACCGAAAAAAGACAATCAAAAATCAGATAGTGAAAACGGTAAACAAAAACAATCACCCGGTATGTGCTCAGCGAAACACTGGCAAGAAGCTGAAGTCGGTAAAAATGGAAACTATATTCCAGTTGACGTTACAATTAAAACCGTCTTCGAAAACGCCGCTACTCAAGCAAAAGGTCGTGGCTCTTTAAGTGCACATATCGAAGATGCTATTAAAAATCTCAATAAGCCACCTCAAGTAAAATGGCAAAATGAAGTGAAAAAGAAGATGGGTCGACACATCACAGGTCAACGGCCATCACCAAATCGCCTCTATCGTCGTGATCCAATGGCTCTACACCGTCAAGGCATGCTCTCAGATCAAGTCATGCCGATTGTATTCGCACATGACGTATCCGGTTCCGTTTCAAAAGCAGAAACGGAAGTCTTCATGAATGAACTCTATCAAATCATCAAACGTCTTCACTTACCAATCACCCACATTCAATTCGATTCCGACATCGTTAGCGTCAATGAAATCGACGGCGTAAACCCAAAAAAAGTCGACTTTACGCGTTACGGTTGCGGGGGAACTACAGTTCAATCAGTATTCGACTATCTTAAAGAAAACAAGTTTCCACGTGAAACCCAAATTTTCATCTTCACCGATGGTGGTGTTGAATCATCTATCAAGACCCACGGTTATAAAAACTATACATGGTTATTAACAGACGACAACGAATTGTTAGTTCGTGATAACCGCAATAAAATCATTCGCATCAAATCTAAACAGAACGGAGAATAAATTTTCATGGACAACAACTCAATGGCTATTCGCAAACTAAAATTCCATATGGCGGGACGCAATCCGCAAATCGTACCATGTCTTGTCGGACCGACAGGTATCGGTAAAACAGCAATTGTACACCAAGTCGCTAAAGAACTCGGCGCCGAACTCGTCTACTTCAACATGGCGCAACAAAACCAAGGGGATAACGCCCTTCCGGTCCCTCATATCAATGCCGGACAAACACTCGTGCAATACGCACTCCATCATAAATTTCAAGAAATTCTCGATAACCCCAATAAAGACTTTATTGTCATGTGCGATGAATTAGCCCGTGCACAAATCCCTGTCATTTCAGAATGGATGACTGTTCTAAATGAACGTCAAATCCAAGGTCGAAAATTTGGCAAAAACGTGCGCTTCGTCGCCGCGATGAACCCATCTAGCACAATGAAAGGTTACGAAGACACCGACTACATCGCAACCGAAATGGACCCCGCTCACTTGACTCGTTTCCATTTCATCTACATGAAAGAAGACCGTATTGACTGGCTCAAATGGGCAAAGAAAAATGACATCCACGAATACGTCATTCGTTTCTTAGAAGACGCTAAAAACATCGCATACTTCTACGGACAATCCGTCGACGACGTTCGTGTTCGTACACCTAAAGGTTGGGAACAATTGTCAGACATGTTAAAAGACATGGAAGCTCAAGGCTTGTTCGATAACCCATCTGATGACGACCGTGCCTTTATCGCGGGTATTATTAGTGACCAAATCGGCTACGATGCTGGACCGTTATTCGCCACAATGGTCTGGAACTCAATCGAATCAATCCCATTGTCAAAAGTTATGACGAACAAACCAGTTCCTCAAAAACTCATCAATCAATTCGCAAATAACACTCTACAAAAACAAATCATCACAGTTGACTCATGGCTCGCTGAAATGAAAGAACGTAATGTCAAGTTTACACCACAACACGTCGCAAACTTCATCGCCTTCTGGGAAACTATGAAGTCTGACGATGCCAAGACCAACGTAGGCTACGCCATCACACGAGACTTCTTTACAGCTGACTTAAACGCATCTAATAAAGCCAACGTAAAAGACGACTGTATCGCCGGCCTCTTCTATTTCGGAGACGAAACATATACGAAACCGTTTGTTGAATTCATGGACAAAGCGCTCTCAGCCGCAGAAATCAAGGTGTCGTGAAATGATTCTGAGTAAATTCTTCAAAAATCACCTCACTATTCCGCAAGCGATTAATCTCTTCGAAGAAATCAAGTCGCAGACGCATCCTGATATAGCCGATCTAAAGCGCCTTGTGAACTTTCACAAGGCGCCTATTGGTACTAAAGATGAATTACAAGCGTTAGATCTTAAATATCGCGCCATAACACACGTTCCAACTACAATTGAAAAAACAATGACGCCGGCACAGTTATATGAAGCTAACTGTCCGTTGTGGTGTGCGGAATACAGCATTGAGCAATTGAGCTATTACTTTGCAAATACATTTGAACTGCCAACAGGTGCGTCCGTTATCAATTTTATGGAAAACTATGTTATTCCAAATATTATATTGCAAAACATTTCCACAAATGCAGGTCTCGTCGGAAATATTCATACACATAGTGCGTATCCATCCATGGTCATGTCGCACCACATGGTCATTCCCGACAAACCACGTAAAAAAGGTACCGTTAACGTGCCACCGATTTTACCACCACAATAGAAAGGAAAGTAAATGTCAACAATCACCAATTATAACAAATTGACATCGCAAGAATGGAATGCTCTATATGATTCGCTAATAACGGAAAAAAATCCAAACACAGATACATTGAAACAATTTCTAGACGCACCATATAAGAAGGTGTTCACACAAGCTGACAGCGAACAGTATCATTACGATTATATCAAGGCATTACAACTAAAACTGGAAACTCTCACCAAAGAACCAGCACCAATCGAAAAAACAATGACCCGCTCGCAATTATACTTAACAAACAATCCATTATGGACAAACAATATGAGACCAAAGGACATCATTGAAATCATCGCAGCCGTCCCGTGGCTCAAAAACTATGGAACCGAGAACCAAATCACCAATATGTTTGATAAAATCATCGATTTTAATGGGAATGTAAATTACCTAAAATTGAATAAATTATATCAATAAAAGGAACTCACATGAAAATCATCGAAACAAAACCTAAAACAAACAACATGTCGCGCAAAACATGGAAATATTTATATAAACGATTAGGCCAAATTGCAAATCCTCAACTAAGTGCGCTCAAAGGCTTTCTAGAAGCACCGTTTCAAATAGTATTTACGTCGGAAGAAGCACAACAACAAAAAGCATATGACCAATATATGTCAATTTTACAACTCAAACTCGACGGATTAACAAAAGAACCAAGTCCAATCGAGAAAACAATGAATAGAGCTCAATTGTTTCTATGTCGCAACCCCTTATGGACAATCGAATTACGACCTGTTACAATCAAAGTCATTTTAGCTGAATATCATAAACTCAAAAACATCAACAAATCTGAAATCATTTCACCAATCATCAACAATGCTATCACAAACTACGGCACCATCGACCATCGACGACTGACCGAAATCCTTAAAGAACACAATATCTACTAGAAAGGAGTCTGCATGCTAACCAAACAACAAGAACTTTACATAGCATCTCGCGGTGATCACATCGAAGAACTAATCACCGAAGCCGATCCACCAATCATTGCAGGACTCATCAGTAAAGGACTTGCAACTGAGCATTATGATGAGTGAAAAACAAACGAACATCCAGAAATCCAACATGCCTTTGCGGTAACCGATCTAGAATATTGCAAACAACTGTTAGCCCTTAATAGCTTAGATCATTGGAATTTCGTATGCGACCAAATCGACGAAACAACGAATACAGATTGTATTAAAATCGTTCTTGAAGCACCTGTGCCTAACAGCATAGACCAACGTAAATTACAAGCTATTCGCATTATGTATAAGGCAAAAACATCGCAACCAAGCCCAATCGAAAAAACCATGTCACTATCGCAATTATTTCAATCTCAAAGTCCATTTTGGGCTAATAATTTGACATTAAATCGTATCGAATCCATTCTAGACTTATACGACACCATCAAAAGCGACATCTTTTTCGAAAATTTAAAAAAACTAATAGAATTGGACGAAGATCATGCCTACTTATCAATATGGAACTTAAAACTCAACCATAGAAAGGAAACCTAAACATGCAAAACGACGTGCTCGCGAAAACCAACAAACAACAACGCATCCTAATGGCGTCTAAAGGCGAAAACATTGAAGCTCTCATCGCAAAAAATGAACCTGAAGTTATTGCCAAACTCATCGACTATGAATACGCACAAGATCACTATGAAGAATGGAAATCGCACGAACACGGTGACGTTCGATACGCTCTAGCTTGTCTAGGTCTCTTCCCTGAAACATTCATCAACGACAAAAATCCAAAGGTTCGTGAAGCAGTCGTACGCCATCACAATAAATATTGTGGTCAACTACTCGCTCGAAATAAAAAGCGTCACTGGGAATTCGTTTGTGCAATCATCAACACAAGAACGGACTTAAAATACGTCAAAGAATTCCTCGACGCCAAGGTTCCAAAAGCCGTCGATAAAAACAAGCTCCGCGCTATTCGCCTTTACTACGCAGCCAAAACCACCGAACCTTCGATGATTGAAAAGACTATGTCGCCTGCGCAACTATTCCAGATTAATAGTCCGTTTTGGGTAGTGGATTTAACAATCACACAGATTCAAAACATTCAAGACTTGTATCCACAAATCGAACCCGAAGCCTTCTTCAAGTATTTTGACCAATTACTCGATAACAAGCAATATTTCAACACACGAATGATGCTATGGCACCAACACAGAAAGGAGACGGAATGATTAACCGACCTGACTGGATCAACTACGCCTACAAAAAAGAGCCTGATATCGAAATGCTCAAAAAAGCACTCGAAAATGAACAATGGCTTATCACCGATAGAGAGACAAAACTTAAAGCAATACGCCTCAAGTATCAAGCCATGACAACCGTGCCAACAATCATTGAAAAGACGATGTCACCAGAACAGTTGCACAATGTAGGAAATCCATTATGGGCTCGCGAACATACCATTTATCAAATATTTTGTTATATGCGATATTCAACTACCACAAAACTCATCAAAAACACAAAATATGACGCAACATAGAAAGGAACTAAAATGACACCAGAGGAGTTCGAACAAGCCGTTCTCGCTGACGAAATCACGGATTTCGAGTCTTATTTACAGGAACCGAACAACATCAAAGAAAAACTTCGCAATGAACCGTATCGGCTTGTTCTGTTGAAACACAGCATAGAAATCGAGCGCATTCTTGAATTAGACCCTACTTTCGCTATAGGTGTTTGCATCCAAGAAGGTTTGTTACCAGAACGATATGATGAGTGGAAAGCCATGAATCAAGAATGGATTATGGAAACCTTTGCTGAAAATGGATACTATTTAGATGAGCTAATCGAATCTGAGTACGATGACGTTCGAAAAGCCGTCATCGAAAATCATCCAGATTTTTGTATTAAGCAATTAAACCAAGGCAAAATTTATCAAATTGTTCACGACTACATTCAAAACGAAGCCAATCCAAACGTTGCCCTTTTTAAAGCCTATATTGAAGCCCTCAAATCAAATAACAACGATATTGGAATAATGACAAAATATCGAGCTATGACTGAAGCGCCATCCACCATCGAGAAAACCATGTCCGAAGTACAATTATTCGAATCAAACAGTCCACTTTGGGCTGTCGAACTCACAGCCCGTGGAATAGAACGATTCGTAATTCGAGAAAAATATAACGGCAAGCTTCCAAAGATCTTATTCGACGATTATTACAATAACGCAAAACAAGGAATCTACTTCGACGACAACGTTGACTTCGACTCGCTCTATCCGGCATCAATAACTAATTTAAAGAAAGGAATCTAATGGACACCACCGTACCTATAAAGCAATATAACAAATTGCGCGAACAAGTCAATCCCAATATCGAAGAACTAGAAAATTTCATAAAAGCCGCTGAAAACTTTCGATTTTGCAACAAAGACTCACAAAACATTAACGCATTTCGACTAAAATATCAGGCTATGACTACTGTTCCAACAACAATCGAGAAAACGATGTCGCCATATCAACTATATGCCGTGAACAACCCACTCTGGGCAGTCGGATTAAGCGCACTCAAAATCGAAACATTTATAGATTTAGAAAGAAATACAGGTAGATTATTATCAAAAGCCGTGTTCAACATTGCATATAATTACGAAACAAACAACGTTTTCATCGACACGGAAACCTACGATTCACCAACAATCCAATTCCATTACTAATTCAAAGAAAGGACTCTAACACATGCCAACCTACGCTCATATTCAAACAGATCAAACCGACGCATGGTATCGCGTCTTAAAAGATTCAGACCTAGAACATCCAGAAAAAGGCGTCGACGCATATTTATACCTCGACGACCTCGCAGATATGCATCGCGCGGCTTTAATTCAACGACTATATGGTTCACCAGAAATGGCTGAAATCATGCTCGACCAAATGGATCATCCTGAAGATACGCTCAAAACTAAAAAGACACTCTACATCAATAAAGTCGGCGGTTTCTATCCCGATCCAACTGACGACGAAATCGTAGAAATTAAAGAATGTCCGCAACGACCTCTCGCTAAAGATCAAGGCTTCACCGGCTGGCTCGACGCAACAGGACAATTCCACGAATGCACTTATGGAACGCACAACGAAATCGCACATAATCACAACATCACAAACGACGATTCAGCCATCTACTTCGCATGCGCAACATCACCTATTTCAAACAGTCTAACAGATGTCGCTGAAACAGGCTATCTCAAGCCAACACAAGCTCAACTAGATTGGCTTGAAACCTATAAAGATCAAATGTCGCCAACACAACGCGAAATGCTCAATATCGAATAACTTTAAAGAAAGGAACCTCATGTTCAATCCAGGAAACTTCGCAATCTACAACAAAAAACGTGTCATCGTTCTCTCAACAGAAAACAATAACGCAGAAATCCTAGACGGTTCGATCAAAACAACGGTACCGTTGTCTGAATTAGAACCATATACACAAATCCCTCAAGGTATGGCACCTATCACTATGTCTCACGCGCAAGAACATACTGTTAATGCTATTTGCGCAACACTAGGGTATCAATTCAACGGTCTCTGTATGCACGATGTTTCTACATTTATTGGGCGGTTCAAAGACCAATCGATGCAGAAAGGGCGTATGAAATGAACTTTGAAGAACTCTTAATTATCAAAAATAAAAAAAAAGCAAAACTGCATTATAAAAACATAGCCTTACAAGGCAACACATCAAAACAATACAGTTTAGCTCAATTTTGTTAGGACTTTTCCCAGAAATTTTGCTATTTCGATCCGCGCAGACGGCATTCCGCCGAATGCGACGACTTAAAAACTTAAGCCGTAAGTCTAGCCTATGTCGCTTTCGGCTGCCTTAAAACGATATTAATTGCGACGTCGTTTATAATTATATTCTGACAGTTCATATTAGCCTAACAATTATAAGTATAGCATTTTTACTCTAAAAATGCAAATAAAAAATCACATCACAAACCCACTTACGTCATTGAATAATGTCAACCAACACATCGAATGACGTATCGCAAATAGAAAGGACATCATGACTCTCAATGAATACCAACAAGAACTAACACATCTAAAGACGGATTCGATGGGCTTATTCGAAGTCCGATTGCTAAATAGCGAAATAGATTGTATCAAACCATATTTCGACGGACACACGTTCCTACAACGACAGTATCACATAATTATGGCGCGACACGGACTCTATATTAACAAACTAATCAGAACAAACGATAAATACATCATCGCTGAACTCGTGCGCGGTGGATATGCTCAAGAACATTATCAAGAATGGGCCGAAAACGGCGAAGACGAAATTCAAGAAGCACTGCTCGAAAAAGGACTCTACGTCGACATTCTCAGTCAATCCAAAAGTGAAAACATCCAGTATGAGATCGCTGAACGATATCCATATAGGACACTAAACTATCTCAAATCATTAAACTTCAACGAAAAACCGGGATATGGTTTTGATTTACTAATGTCTCAAACAGAACCCGACGTAAAAGCTCTAAAGTTTTTATTGACTAGAAATTGGCACAAAACAGGTTACAATTTGCAAATTCTCAAAGGCAAATACAAAGCCATGCACAAAATACCAAATGTCATCGAAAAAACCATGTCGTCATTCCAACTTTATCAAGCCCGAAATCCACTTTGGAAACAAAATCTCTCGGGTTATAACATCTCCTGCGTCAAATACGGTCAGAAAAAATTCGACAACGAAAATCTAATCCTAACTGAAAACGACTTCAAAGTACTATCATGCTGTGAAGACACATATACAGTTAATTGCCACGTCGAATACCGCCTCAAAAATAGAAAGGACTAAACTATGTCACTAACAACTCAATCATTCACTTATGCCTTAAACAACATCGAAAAACTAACAAAATACATTCAAAACCAAGCAACTCAATTCATCGACGATGAATACTTTAACAAAGATGATATTTTCATCATTTTCACAACGTTTGAAAAAGATAATTTCGCAACATATCTTTTACCAGAACCTGTATTTCTAGACGCCGTATGCGTCGATCCATACGCATTAAACATCACAGTACTCGCAGCTACTCGTGGCGAAACACTTATCAACGACTACGATCAAGTCAAAGAATGGTTCACAAATCAACTCACACACGGCTTAACCGAAACACAAACATTGGACGAAAAAGCTGACGCCGTAAGCCACCGATAAAGAAAGGACTAACTTATGCCTCTTATCGCAATCTGGGCAGAAAGCCAAAATGGCATCATCGGAAACGGTGATCAATTGCCGTGGCACATCCCCAGTGAACTCAAACATTTTAAACAACTCACCACAGGTCATTCTGTCGTAATGGGATACCGTACCGCACAAGGTCTCAAAAACAAGACTTTCGCGAATCGCAATATGATTTTATACAGCAATCACTCTGTCGATTCTTCTGATTTCGAAAACTTTACAGTTATGGACTTTAACGCTATAATCGAATTAGCAAAAACAGAAGACGTCATTATCGCAGGTGGCGCGTCCACCTACAAAGACTTCTTACCGTTTGTCGACGCGGTCATCCGCACAGTCATCTCAAAAGACTACGAAGGCGACGTTCTCGCACCAGACTTTCATATCACTGATGAAATGACCGTTGAACGGATTCCCGTTCAAAATGACGACGAACCGGCCTACGTAGTCGAATATATCACATTACCTATCAGAAAGGAAATTATTATGGACATTGGATCAGGCTCAGGCTATCCATCCTCGAACCTCTCAAACTTCTCACCGCACGGCTTCGTTGTAGACGGCGTTGAATGTGCATCCATGGAAGGATTCCTACAATCGCTCAAATTTCAAGACCCTGAAATGCAAAAGCACGTCTGCACTCTCGTCGGAAAAGCAGCCAAATTCAAAGGCAAAAAGAAAAAATGGTGGAAAACTCAAACGTTGTATTGGCAAGGAGAAGCCATTCCTCGTGATTCAGAGCGTTACCAAGAATTGTTAGACAAAGCCTTTAATGCACTCGCTGAAAATTCTAGCTTTAAACGTGCACTTCTCGCCACTCAAAATGCAACTCTCACGCATAATATGGGGAAAAAGAAGACATCTGAAACAGTTCTAACTAAGAACGAATTCACATCTCGCTTAACAGCCATTCGAACTAGACTACAAAACGAAAAGGACTAAAAAAAATGGACAAAACAAAACAATTAGAAGAACTAGAAGCTTTTTATAAAGCATTCCTTACAGCTCTCTACTTCGAAAAATATGATGAACTTAATTATGAGAATGTAGATGAGTTTTATGCCTATCTCGGCTATGATTTAGAACTTGCATATTATGTTGAGTATTATATCAGCTCAACATCCAATCTCTTTGAAATTATTAAAAACGAAAGAGAACTGTAAACAAATGAAAACTTACAAAGAAGCGCTCCAACAACTCAAAAAGAGTCCCTGGCACGAATTTCTCGCAACACAGTCCGATTTAGACGCCATTGTTGAGAAAATCGACCAAGAAGCTCAATCGAAGACCATTTTTCCGAGTCCCGATAACGTTTTCAAAGTATTCGAAACTCATCCAGAAGACATCAAAGTCATTATTCTCGGACAAGATCCTTATTACAACGTCGGTCAAGCTAACGGCCTAGCATTTAGCGTCAACAATAACGTTGCGGTACCGAGATCATTAAAGAACATCTTCAAAGAACTTGAATCAGACCTCGGACTAGTACGCACTAATCCGAATCTAACCGACTGGCACGAACAAGGTGTATTCTTGTTGAACACCGCGCTAACCGTCCCCGAAAAAGAACCCAACGCTCACAAAAAACTTTGGAAGCGCTTTACCGATGACTTGTTAGTCTACTTGACCCAAGTTAATCCAGACATTCTTTACGTTATGTGGGGCGGAAACGCTATAAAACACGGTCAGCGCATCGAGCCCAAACTTAAACGTAGTGATCTCATTCTTTACAGTTCTCATCCATCGCCACTCTCAGCCCGACACTCGTTCTTTGGATCGAAACCGTTTTCATGGGTTAATTATCAACTAAGATGTCAAAGAAAAACACCGATTAAGTGGACGTAAAAAATATTTTTAAAAAGTGTTGACAAGAATTTTCTTTTTTGTTATAATCATTAAGAACTCAGGTTTTTGGACTTCCTTCTTTCGTCCTTTTTGTCCTGAGTTCTTTTTTTGTGCTCTATACTGAAACCGCTTTCACGAACAACTCAACAACATAACTGTTGATGATCGCCGTACAAGTCAACCATATAGACATCGTATAAGCCTCTTAAACGTCCTCTGAGACGTTTTTTTTATCGGACATCTATTTATATTCGGAATAGATTTCTCGCTCTCAGAGACTCTTTTACGGGCGTATATGACCACGATAGACGTTACCGTACGCTCAAACGCAACCGAGGACGGTTGCGAGCGGACTACGTCCGCACCTCTCTAAGACGGGGCTTCGCCCCGGACCCTACTTAAAACAGTTAGAGAGTGCAGGACAGATAGATTCTTTTGGAGAGATAGATTGTGGTGGTTATTTAGCAAGACATTCGTCTTGCTATTTTTTTTACGACATCTACATAGCGAGAACGCCAAGCGTTCTCCATTCTCTCTTGCGAATATTACTCAACGAATCACTTAAAAGGAGACCCTCTCATGACCAACATTAGCGAAAAACAATTAGAAACCTCTTTAAAGAATCACGGAATCGATGCTTCGGTTACGTATAACTCGGCACTAGGCTTTTATAGTATTCGATTTAAATCCACGGATAACCACATCGAAATAATTAAATGCGAACTCGAACATATCGATAAAGATAACATTTTAATTCAATTAAGAGTCAACTCAAAAGTTCGTGACACAACTATCAAATTAGCATCAGGAACAGAACTCTACATTGAAGAATTCGATGTATATGCATTCTTAGAAATGACATTCTCACGCAATAAAATTGTTTCACCGGCAAATCTCAACGCTGAACTCACAAAAGAAATTCAAGCGATCATCAACGACGTAAAGCAATATAGCGTGTAAGCGCTTAGAAATCTAGAAAGGAACTCGCAAAATGCCATCTTACGAACAACAATTAGAAACTTATTTGAAGAATCACGGTATCGATGCTTCGGTTACGTATAACGACTACTTTAATCGATACGACATCACTTTTACGACAATCATAGAAGAAATATGCATCTCAATCAACTTTAACGATATCCATTACGATTTTGGATTAGTTGCAGCTATGATCACAGCCTATAAACAAATCGATCAACAAGTTGAAACAGATTGGGCCGAAGTTGACATCAAACAAATCAGCTCGAGCCAAATTCTCATTAAATTTGAGATCGTACAAGTTCTGTGCGACACAACATTCGAATCGCCATCCGGAACAAACGTAACTCTTTCAATAACAGACACCTTTAAAAAGTCACAACTAACATTCACACGACAAAAAATCGTCTCTCGTGCGAATCTCAATGCAGAACTCGCAAACGAAGTTCAAGCTATCATCGACGACGTAAAGCAATATAGCGTGTAACCGCTTAGAAAGGACTGACTATGGCGAACAATACAAGAATGCCATCAGCGACTGAATTGCGAATCATTCATCAATTTGTAGATCCGCGTAGCACTAAAAATCGCACATTAGAACAAATTCTAAATGAAATCAATGACATTAATCTCATTATCAAACTCATCAACCATAAACAAGCATACAATTTCTATGATCAGTGGAAAGACCATCCCGACAGCAACGTCAGACTGGCTTTAGTATCCAACGGATATTTCCTCGACTATTACGCACATGACGAAATAGACAATATTAGATATATGGCTATATATAAACAACCGAAGATAAGACAAAAACTCTTAGAAAATCCAACGGTCGATGAATTATCGTTCGTGCAAAACTATTTATACAACGAAATCGAACCAGACAAAAATCATTTGAAAAAATACTTAGACTTGTGTTCAAAAGAAGGCGTCAACAACGAACAACACGAAGCGTTATTACTTAAATATTCGTCTATGACATGTGATTTGGACACTATAGCCAAAACGATGACGCCTGCACAATTGTTCGCTACTAACCATCCAGCCTGGGCTAAAACTTACTATCCAGAAACAATCGCAGCCTTATGCGCAATTGTACGAACACTAACCAACATGGGTTATCAAAACCGCGCAGACTATGCGGATATAGTTCTAAATATGGTAGATGACTATCAAAATGAAGATTATCATTATCTACAAGAATTCCACTCAGACGCTATTCTTGAAGTTAAAGACAGGCTCGGATATCCATTACTAAATTAGAAAGGAACGCTATGGCAAAAGACCGTTATCACGATTGGTATAAGTTGTACGACAAATTATCCGTGGAAATCAATCCGGACCCAGAAGAACTCAAACAATTATTCAATCAAGAATCGCCAATCGATCCAATCAACCTTAGAGGACTAGAATTAAAATTCGAAGCAGCCACTCGCGAACAAACCGTAATCGAGAAAACTATGTCGCCATATCAGCTATATGCTTTAGACAATCCACTATGGACAAATGGTCTATCGGCACAAAACATTAGCGGAATCATAGCGAAAACAATCGGAATCAGAAAACTGTCAAAATCTGAATTCGAAAATGCTTACAAATTAGCAAAAGAAAACGTTTATGCGCAACTTAGACGATAACTTAGAAAGGAAACTTATGTCAAATTTAGATTTAGAAATTAAAAAAGCGCTCAATAGCAAAATTGATTTAGACAAGTTCATGTTATTCACCGTAAAAGTCGAACCAGAAATAAAGATCGATTTCAGAATCAACAAAGACCTGAATCACCTAACTGTTATCGCAACGTATGAACAAACGCCTCAGCGTATCAAACATACTTACAAGAATGTCGCAATTACGTATTCCGCATGGAGTGATGATGATTGTATAGACGTTTATACAAACATAACAGTCGACTATAAAACCGAAAGAACCATCGACAAAACCGACCAACTTGAGCCAATTGTAAAGGAAATGATTCAAGAAATCATTGAGGCGAAAACTCAACATATGCCAAATTAGAAAGGAAACCCCCGCCGTGAAAACATATCTCTACTTATCAGACATCCATTCCAATTTCGAAGCCCTCAAACATCTTGATTCGCTTCCTGAAATGCAAGACCCGGATTGCGAAATCCGTTTCGGCGGGGACTATATCGACGGTGTCGATTTAGAACCAAACGCCGTTATCAACACACTACGCTACGTCAAAAACCTTTGCTATAGTGGTAAAGCAAAAGCCATCCTCGGCAACCATGACCGCTTTATTTTAGACGCCACTTTTCGACCATTCAACCAAACCGCATGGTGGCTCAACGGTCGCGAAGAAACTCTTGAGAACTTAGGTGTTACCTATCGTTCGCCATCAGACTTACGTGAACAACTTTTGTATCACTATTCAGACGAACTTGAATGGTTGCGTGATCTTCCCTACTATTTAGAAGATGGCAAAAACATCCTCGTCCACGCAGGATTCGATTTAAACTTGTCGCTTGAAGAACAAGACGAAGAAACTATGACCTGGACACGCGACCCGTACATTCAGGGCGCTTTTTCATTGCTACGTCATGTCGAATTGCATCCAGATTTTCGTGGAAAAACCATCGTTTCGGGACATACGCCTACAAGTTTCATCAATGGAAATACCAAAAATGTTCCATTGACAGACATGCCTCACGACCTTGAACGCAATTACGTAACACGTTACTTCATCGACGGTGGATCCAAATCTGGTTCTATCAATGGACGTATCAACATCCTCGAACTCGACGAAAAAGGATACGAAATCAAACAAGGATATCTTGACGCATCAGGCTATCATAGTTACTAGAAAGGAAAATATCATGCAAATCATTAACCTAGAGCAAAAATTACAAACCGAACTAAAAAACTTTAACGAAGAAAAGCCGTATACGTTCTTCTTCATCAACTACGGACAACCATCCCAAATGAATTGCAAATTGATACCGTTTGAAAATAATACAATTTTCATCGAAATCGTTCACGAACAACGTAAAGAATGGGCGCACAAAACATGTGGCAACATTAACATCTCATATACCATATGGGCAGACGAATGCGACATGCCTGATAGTTACCATGCACTCGTAGCATTTTACAAAAACGAACAGACAGTCAATGCGACAGATGATCTTGTAAAAACAATGACCGAAATGATCCAAGAGATTTTCGATGTCGCGGAACAAGATAACTAGAAAGGGAAATCAATGAAATATGTTACGTTAGAACATAAACTTAGCTTGACTTGTAACCCATATGTGAACTTCGATACGAACGACAGTTCGTTTGAAGCTGAAATCTACGAATTGCGACACCGATACTATCTAGAACATGAGGATGCTAAAAACCAAATCCTTGATGAAATTAATCAGGTAGTAGAACAAGCACAACAAATCAAAGATAAGCTCGAAGAACTACGGTCGAAAACAGGAACATTGAAGCGATTAACCTCTAAAGAATATAAAGCATCAAGAAACTACCTACGACAACAGTATCAAGATTGCCAAATTCGACACCTCA
This sequence comes from Streptococcus oralis, assembly GCA_905370255.1. The sequence continues at coordinate 46,902 of CAJPKC010000003.1, read as the reverse complement.
AACTATGTAAAGAGGTTGAATATCTTGACGATAACATTTTCAAACCATTCGATAAATATCACGACATCAAGCAATTACTCAAAGACCACGGTTACGTGCTTGTCAATAAAACAACGAATGACAACCACATCACAACCGAAATTTGGCACAAAGACGACTAGAAAGGAACACAAATGCTTACCATTTACACAGGTCACCACCTCGAAAAAGTGATGCCCAACGTTAATCTGGAACCGTCACCGTTAGACGCACCAGAAACAACTATTCGAAAAGCAACCACCATTTTCGAACACTCAAAAGTAACGCCCATTATCGTCCGAACTAACGACATTCTTTTCCTTGATACCATCAAGGCATTAGCTATGGAAAACGACATGCTCGACACCGTTACCATCATTCACATGCACAAAGATAATACAAATCATTGGCTGAAATTTGATGAGAACGGAAACCTAAATAGTCCTTGTCACTACAGTTCACCACAAGTAGAAATGAACAACCGCTTCTACAAAGTTTTGTACGAAAAACGACGTGCGAATAAATAGAAAGGAATCACAACATGGATCTTACAGAACTACTATCCGAGTTGAAAATCTTAACGACTACTGACAGCATTATCATCATCGGACTTTGCGCGCTTGGTGGCTTACTACTTATTGGCGCCATATGCGAATGTGTGAAATTCTCATTAGGCTCAGGTATTTGTGTCATTCTTGCACTAATCACAACAGCTGTGATAATCATCACAGCTATTTCAACAGCTGGTCAAAAATCTAAACTCGACTATAATTTGAGTCGCGATAAGAATTACGTTTACTTAAACAGTCACAGCAGTAACTTGAAATCAGCCAAACTCAAAATTATTGGCCAAGACAAGCAAACTATCTACGTGCTCTACAAAGACGAAACTTACAAGATTCCCGTGATAATTGATAAACGGTAGGAAGGAATTCTTATGCGCGAAGCCATACTAATACTGAATCATCTTGCCGGAATCTCCGCGTTTTTAATGATCCCCCTATTGTGCTTTATCGCTATCATTTGGCGCATTCAACTACGAATGGATAAAGTCGACGAATTATATAAAGCTATCAAAGAATCAATCGTTGACGAAACCAATCCCAATCGAAAAAACCTACAAGCTCTTACAAAATTTAAAAAATTCCGAAAAGATATCCCCGAATTCAAAAAAGCTGTACGTCAAAAACTTAAAGCATACGATCTCGTACCAACCACAATCGAGAAAACTATGTCACCTATGCAATTATATAAAGCTGATAATCAGCTCTGGATGACTAATCTTAGCGTAAGTACAATCAAAACCATTTTCATCCTAGAAAACAAACTAGGACGAGATGTTGTCATCACGAAACACATAGACGAATTTATGTAAAACGACGCCAAAACATAGAATTAATTAGAAAGGAAGTAGTTATGGCTAAAAAAAACACTCAAAGACGCTCTACAAGACGGAACTGTAAGTGTGGAGTACTGTTTGCAACGAAAATCGAAGCAAGACCGTATCTATATGGCGAAGCATGGTTTGTATATAGACAAGTTAATTGCACTCAACGATCCTCGACTACTCATTGAGTTGATTCAACATGGTCGCGCACAAGAACATTATGACACATGGAAAACACACAAAGACGGTGAAGTGCGTCGAACTTTAGCCTACGCCGGTTATTTCCCCAACCATTTCATTCAAGACAAAAATAAACGAGTTCAAAAAGCAGTTCTTAACAAACATCCTGAATATTGTGGCGTCTTACTCAACCGTTCTAATAGGAGTCACTGGGAACATATCGCACAAATGATCGACGAGAATTGGTCGCTTAAAGATATCAAAACATTTCTCGACGCACAGATCCCTGATGGTGCGTATAATCCACGACTCACTCCTATTCGCACCTATTATCAAGCAGGGATAACTGTGCCAACATTAATTGAAAAGACAATGTCACCCGCCCAACTTTTCAAAAGTGAAAGCCCCTTGTGGGCGCACGGACAGACAATCTATCGCATTCAACAAGTACAAGAGCTATACAAACAAATTAAACACGACAAACAGAAAAAAGATGAATTTTATAAACTGTTCGATGACTTGTTGAATAACGAAACCTGCTATTCGGCAACCTGTCTTATTGAGGAAATATAAAATAGAACACATCATCAGACAAATTAGAAAGGACAACTATGCTAGAAGAACTCTTAATACCTCACATGAACATTATTCTCGTTACAGTTTGCATGTTGCCACTTTACGCGATCGGCGTGTTTCTATTTATCGTCGCACCGTGCATGGCGCTATCGATTGCCTTTCCTACTATTTTCGATCGAAAACTCCTAAAAGACAACTGGTTTATAAACGTCGCAGCCTTCTTCGTGAGTGTCATAAGTAGCGTATTCTTAATGACGGGCTTATTCTTGTCGTACACATTCGCGCACGACACGTTTACTGTAAACGAAGGGCTAAATCAACCATTAACTGAAAATTTTACCTTCACGAAGACAGGCGGGCAAATCGTTATCGAACCGAAACATCCAAACGCCTTACGATCTATCCTCCAAAATAATAATGTGATAAACATCACAAGCGAAACAGACGAAGCATATAGTTTTATCGAGAAAGGTCACGTCTACCAAATTCCGAAAACTATCGTCGAACAGAAATAGAAAGGAAATAACATTGAGCGACTTATTAACCGAAATCGACTATAAACGATTAAAAGAAATCGAACGCATTCAAAATCAATATTTCAAAGAAATGCCAACCGGTCACGAATTCAATAAGCTAAATAAGAACTTGTTGAAAGAAGCTTATAAAAAATCCGAATTCGTAATCATTCCACTCATCGTAGCATCAATCCTAATCGGATTTATTACAAGACTACCATTTTTCACAATAGCGCTCCTCTGCTTCTCATTCTACTACGGCTACAACTACAATAAAATTGCCGACGAATATCTTCAAAACGACAACTCAAGCCCACTCACTAAAGAATTCTTCTTAGAAAAACTAAAAGAAGCTGACTTAGAAGTCATACCTGATGAAATCAAACGTTACAATGTCTTCTTGGATCGATACATCCATTATAAGATTCGTAACAGATATCACGATGTCTCATCTCGTGCACGAATGCGTTTTAACAAACGTGACGCGAACGAATTCACACCAGAAGAATTGCTCGAGTCAACTATCTTATTCGAACATGACAGCGATTTTCTAAAACAAGACTATACGCATCACGTTATTTAGAAAGGAAATAATCAATGCTAACAGAAAAAGAATTGCGAAATCGAATTAAAAACTCCGAATTCTTTTACCATAAAAAGAACTCGAAAACGTTATCACGAAAAGAACGTCGTCAATTAAAACGTTACGGTTATTTGAGTCAGGTTGCTTGGAACGCTGACGATGCTATTCTAAACATCGCATGGTACAGTATGCAAGCGTCGGACAATGCAGACAATCAAAAATTAGCCAATTCACTCAAGAACGCCCACGAACAAATTTACAGTTTCTATCACGCACTGAAAACGATTCCAGACCTATCGGACTTGGCATTGTTCTTCCGTCACGCATACAACATTTTATCTATCTATAAGAAAAACTCACCAGTAGTCATGACCTATCACCATGCAGAAATCACAACAGAAAACATCCATTTAAAAGGCACCCAGGCGTTCCTTTTAAACTGGTTACTTGAACGATTACGCATCATCATGGCGTCTGATGGTGAACGTCAACGCGAACATGTTGCGAAATTCTTGGACGTTTGGTCTGAGATTTACGGAATGTTTTGGTGGTAGAAACCGCTTTCACGAATAACTGTTGATCATCACTGTACGATGTTTTTCTATAGACATCATATAAGCAGCCTAAACGCCCTCTGAGGCGTTTTTTTTTTATTAGACATCTATTTATATTCGGAATAGTTTTCTCGTTCTCAGAGGCTCTTTTACGAGCGTATACGAGCACGATAGACGTCACCGTACGCTCAAACGCAACCGAGGACGGTTGCGAGCGGACTACGTCCGCACCTCTCTAAGACGGGGCTTCGCCCCGGACCCGGCTTAGAACAGTTAGAGAGTGCAGAGCAGATAGATTCGTTTGGTGGGATAGATTGTGGTTTCTATTTAGAGAGTTACGTGCGAGGCACTTACTTGTTTTCTGTTTTGATGATCATCAAAAGTGGTGCCATTTTCGACAAAGTGGTGTCAAAATCAACAAAAGTGGTGCCGAGTCAAATACGCGTCAAAACGCTTGTTATTGTTGGTTTTATCTATTATTTATTTCTTTTAGCGGCACCACTTAAGAAAAAAGTGGTGCCATCTCTTAAAGCTAATAACACCAATCGATTACGTGCTCTTTGGCACCACTTTTTAACATTTTGTCGAAGAAGTTTTCAGTAAACTAGCTTTCGATTTTTGTCTTCGTAAACTATATTATTTTATATGATAGGCTTAAAAAGTCTATATAAGTTTTTTCAACCCCGAAACTGGTGCCAGACCGATTTTGTGTCCGAAAACCCACACCAAATAAGACTTTTCGCTGACACCGCTTTTTGGTGCCAAAGTGGTGCCATTTTAGAATCAACTCGTTTAGAGGATTCATCATCCAAACTTATCAAAAAAATTCGCCATCCAAAATACGCGTAAAACGCTATTCGGTATATTATCTATATAATAAGTCTAAAAATCACAATCTCCTAATTTATTTCAGCAATTTTATCCAAAATAACGCCAAAAATGACTCAAAAACGGAGACAAAACGGACGAAAACGGAGACATTTTAGGTGAAAACGGAGACATTTTAGGTGAAAACGGAGACATTTTAGGTGAAAACGGAGACATTTTTTTTAATAAAATTAATAAATATATTTAATAAAACCCTTATTATATCTACATTTTATAAAATAATTAATTTATTGAATGTCTCCACTTTTTACGTTTTTAATAAAATTCATTTTAAACCACTCTTAAACTATATCATTTTATATATTTTAATTTATGGTTCTATATATGGTTAAAAAAAGGGGGTCAAAATGGAGACATTACGAAAATATGGAGATTTATAAAAAGGTCACTCCGGCAAAAGCACGCGTACCAATCGATTCCGAATAGTCCTAATTTATACAAGCACGCGAAATGTCTCCACAATGTCTCCACTTTTGGCGAAAATGTCTCCACTTTTGATAAAAAAATGGAGACAAAACGGAGACATCGATTTTAGATTTATAGTAAATTACCTAAAATATTATAGCGAACCTCGTTGAGTCGATAAATTATTTGTTTCACATTATGGTTATTTATTTGACATTTGGTTGCAATCAGTGTATAATGTATTTATAGCTAATAAAACAGAAAGGTTTATCCATAAAATGACAAAGAAAGACTCACGTATCGTTATCGTCGTAGATGACGCTCTAAAAGAAAAATTAGCACTCGAAGCCGAAACACAAGGACTACCTCTCAGCGTACTAGGCCGGAACCTTTTTATTCAATGGTTCAACGAACGCAACGAACGTTCAAAAAAATAATCGGGGGGTAAAAACTATGTCTACGCCACTAAGGTTAGACGCGGACTTTCTGACTAAATGTGAATCGGAATACAGTATTGACTTGAATCCTTATATTTTTGATACTATTGAATTCTTGAGATCTGAATATCCAAACCCAATCGCAATTAACTCAGAAGATGACCTCGTTAAAACATTCTCAGACTTAGCTAATGATCTACGTCGCATCCATATCATGAATGAAGCCTTACGTGTCGGAAAACAACCAAATTACACACAAGGGCGAAACTTCAAATTCGATTTAGATGAAGTCGCAATCATCATACACGCATTCATCCCGATTGTACAACTCGTATTAACGGAAAATAACAAAAAGTATGAACTAGCTACATATCAACACACGGGTCCAAGACAAGGCACGTATCAATTCGACACACGTCTAATTGAAACGATCATTTACACGTTTAACCAAACAACCACAAAAACACAATTAGATACATGTTTGCGTATCATCGGAATTAAAGCCAATATCACAACAGAAACGTCCGACGCACATCTAATACCTGTCGGAAACGGTATCTACAATCGTGAAACAAAAACACTAGAACCATTTCGACCTGAATACATCACAACCACAAAAATCGCAACAAACTATAACCCAAACGCACAACTCGTCACAATTCATAATGATGAGGACTGCACTGACTGGGACGTTGAATCGTGGTTGAAAGACTTATCTGGTGGTTTAATCAATAAGTTCGATCAAGACACAAATACCTTGTTTTGGCAAATTATCGCCAGCGCAATCAATCCAAAACAAGTAAACGCTAAAGCTATCTTCTTTTATTCTTCCGTCGGAAACAACGGAAAAGGAACATATGGGCAACTACTAAAAAATTTAGTTGGTAAAGAAAACTATTCGTCACTTCCAATCCCCGCATTCAAACACGAATACATGAAAGAACAACTATTGGGGAAAACATTGAATATTGCCGATGAAAACCCTGTAGATATTTATCTTGATTCCGTCCAAGACTTCAAGGCTGTCATTACAGGCGACGACATCCTCATCAACCGTAAATTCGAAAAACCAATAGCTATTCAAATTAAAGCCATCAACATTCAAATGCTTAATGGATTGCCTAAAACAAAAGACAAATCCGATTCATTCTATCGACGAATCATTATTGTTCCGTTTGTTTATTCGTTTACTAATAATGGTGAACGTGCTTATATTAAACAAGACTATATTCATCGACCTGAAGTTCTCGAATATGTCTTAAAACGTGCACTTGAAATGAAACCATTCACTGAGTTTATTACACCCAAAGCGTCCATTAAAGCGTTAGCCCAATATAAAGAAGATAACAACTCGGCTGTAGAATTTTGGAATGAATTTGAAGGTCAATTCAGTTGGGACGTACTCCCACCGAACTTCTTATACGCACTATATTTAGCATGGTACCAAGATGAACACGGCGGTGATAAAAAATCAGCATTTTCAAAAAAGGTTTTCCTTCAACACATTCAAAATCACCTACAACAGAACCCTAATTGGGACTTCTTAGCCACTCGTGAAACTTGTCCAAATCCGTTCTATTTAGGATCAGCTATGGACGCGGACGAACCACTAATCACAAAATATAATCTCGTCTCGTATATGGATCCCTCGTATAAGGGCACCGACGATAAACTAAAACGAACATTTTCACGACCACGTACCGCTCGAGGTATCGTCCGTCTATAGCCATCGTATAAGCCATTTTAAAACGCCCTCTGAGGCGTTTTTTTTATTAGGCATCTATTTATATTCGGAATAGTTTTCTCGCCCCCAGAGACTCTTTTACGGGCGTATACACGCACGATAGACGTCACCTACGCACAAACGCAACCGAGGACGGTTGCAGGCGGACTACGTCCGCACCCCTCCAAGACGGGGCTCCGCCCCGAACCCGGCTTAGAACAGTTAGAAAGTGCAGAACAGATAGATTCGTTTGGAGAGATAGATTGTGGTTTCCATTTAGAGCGTCACGTGCGATGCACTTACTTGTTTTTATGATGATCTGTCATTTTAGTGCCAATTTTGTCGAAAGTAGTGCCACTCAAGATACGCGTCGAAACGCTTATCACCATTGATTTTATTTATTGTTTATCTATTTTATTGGCACTATTTAAGAAAAAAGTAGTGCCACCTCTTCAAGCTAATAGCATCAATCGATTACACGTTTTTGGCACCACTTTTTAACGTTTTATCAAAGAAGGTTTCGATTTTTGTCTTCTTAAAACATATGATTTGATATATTTGATAGTCTCGAAAAAGCTCATATAAGTTTTTTCAACCCCGAGACTGGTGCCAGACCGATTTTTTGTTCGAAAACCCGTGTCAAATAAGACTTTTCGCTGACACCACTTTTTAGTGATATTTTTATTGAACACAATACACCTCTTAAAGCTAATCATATCAATCGATTTCACGTCTTTGTCACTATTTTTGAAAAAGTGAGACTAATTCGTTTTCGGTTTTGACTTTGTAAACTATATTATTTGACATAACAATCTTGAAATAGGTGCCCTTTTAGACAACAGATCAATTTTGAAAATAAACGAACAATATACGTCGTTTTAAGAGATAAAACCAATAATCGTTCGGAATTCATAAATTATCCCTTTTTTGAAAAATAAAAGGGATAGTAAAAAGGGATAATTGACCACAACCTGAAAATCGAATTGAAACTTTATATATCAATGGTTTTAGAAAGTATTAAGAAATAATCATTTCAAAAAGTTCCAAAAAAGGGATAATTCTGTCTCAAAAACAGATACGTACAAAGTAGCGTCATCGCTGAATTGTTCGGAAATTATTAAAAAAATTATCCCTTTATCCCTTTTTTTTCTTAATGTTTTTCTCGGACACATTTAGTAAAACGTATAATATAATATAGTTTATTTTTTTATATAAGAAGCGAATTATCAAATAATTGTTAAAAAAGGGATAATTATAAAAAGAAACACTGTAATACCGCGGTTTATTATTATTTTTAGCTATCCCTTTTTTAAAATGAAAAAGGGAACGGCGAAATCGGCGTGTACCTGAAACAGCAAGCGTATCAACGTATTCACGCGCATATTGAATTTCTAAAATTATCCCTTTTTTTTCTCACAAAAAGGGATATATCTCTTTTTTCAAGTTGATCCTAAAACACATTATACAACAGTTATATAATTTGATATAGTTTTATCGAATTCGAGACCATTTTCGAATTGACGTTTTTGAAACAATATGCTATAATAATTTCAACGCAAAAAAAAACGCAATCTTGCCGGATTGCGCTAGAGACTTTAATTTATATCACTTTTGTATAATGATAACACAATTTTAAATTTGAGTCAATAGTTTTGCGTAATTTATTTTATAGATTGGATAAAACTATGTTTAAAACTCAATTGTTTAACAAAAAAGCTATCGCTAAAAAGAACCCTCGCATTATTAATGTGATCGATTTCATGACCGCTCGTACGAACGTACCGTTAAAAACAATGACTGACTTGCGTGAACATGTTTGCGAACTAGTAACTGACTATTATCAAGAATGTTACGCTCGAGCATTAATCGAAAACGGAGGGCGTGAACCTAAAAACATCAAAATCACTGTAAGTGAGTATGTACATCTATTGTTGAACATCGTACCTCTAGCTTCGATCACACCAGCATCGAAATACGGGAATCCTACAAATAGAAAAGACCCAATTGTACATATTTATGACTTCGACGAAACATCACCGACGTATGGTTTATATGTACCAGCACAAGACCTTATGATGGATATCATCTTTGCGGCTGCAGAGGACGAAGATGTAAAATTCCATCGTCGTATTTACGAAACAATGATTCAAACCATACCTAATGTTAACGAAACCTCCGATGCTAATCGAATCTTTGTCAAGAACGGAATCTTTAATAAAGAAACTCAACAATTAGAGCAGTTCACACAAAATGAATATCGTCTCGCGAAAATCCAAACTAATTACAACTCAAATGCAAGTAGTCCAACAATTACTATGCCTGACGGGTTGAGTTGGTCTTTTGATATGTGGCTCGATGAACTCGTCGATCACGATCCCGATCGTCTCACTCAAATGTGGCAAATTATCACCGCCGCATTGAACCCCGGGCGCGTCTACAACAAATGCGTAATCTTTTATTCGCGTCAAGGTAACAACGGTAAAGGAACACTCGGACAAGTTCTTAAAAACATCATTGGAGACGGTCTGTATTCGTCTGTCAATATTAAAAACTTTGGCGTACGATTTAGAACGCAGCAATTGCTTGGAAAAATCGTCAATATTGCAGACGAAAATCCAGTTGGTGCGTATATTGATGGGACTGACGAATTTAAAGCAGCTATCACGGGGGACGACATCCAGATTGAAGCAAAAGGAAAAGACGCCTATCCGATGCAAGTCCGTATGTTAAACATCCAAATGCTCAATGGAACGTTACTTACACGAGACAAATCAAACTCAATTTATCGACGTCTATTAATCGTACCATTCACCCATACATTTACTGGGTGCGAAAGACCATACATCAAACACGATTACATGGACAGAACCGACGTCAAAGAATACATTTTAAAACGAGCACTTGAATCACCAGTCGTTACCGAATTCATCGTAACGAAAGAAAACGACGAAGCACTGTATAAAACAAAACTCGAAAACAACACTGTCATCGAATTCCTAGACGAATTTCTTCCTCAATTCAAATGGGACGCACTTCCACCGAAATTCTTATACGAACTCTATAAATCGTGGATGTCAAAAGATAACGCAAACGGAAAACCTGTCAAGAAATCAGTCTTCATCGAATACGCAACCGATTTCTTCAACGACACAAACGAATGGAACATCCGTCTGGCTCAAGGCGATAAAATCACCGTCGGACAACGTATGGATGCTGACGAGCCACTAATCACGGAATACAATCTCACCGATTACATGGATCCATCTTATAAGGGATCCGACGCACGAATCAAACGCGCCTTCACAAGACCTAAAACTATTCGCGGATTCGTCCGTCGAAAATAGTCAACAGTTGTCTGTTGATTATCGCCGTACGATGTTTTCCTATAGATATCATATAAGCCATTTAAACGTCCTCTGAGGCGTTTTTTTTTATCGGACATCTATTTATATTCCGAACCATCTATGAGCCCTCAGAAGCTCTTTTACGGGCGTATACGAACACGATAGACGTTACCGTACGCTCAAACGCAACCGAGGACGGTTGAGGGCGGACTACGTCCGCACCTCTTTAAAGCGGGGCTGCGCCCCGAACCCGACTCAGAACAGTTAGAGAGTGGAGAAAAGTTAGAGGGTGGTTTTATTTATAAGGTTTGGTTTAAGATTATCGTTTAAGAGCGCCCAGCGCTCTTCGCGTTTTAATTTAAAAATAAAATAACATAACTAGAACAAAAAGGAGCTAACAAATGTCTCGAATTTATCACGTAGCCGTTACTGATGGTAACAACATTCCTATTGATCTTCTAACAAATCTCAATTTTGAAGATGCTCTTAAGAAATGTCTTTCATATGCAACCACAAAAGATCTCGAAGATCTCTGCGCTAACCAGGACATTTCAATCGATAATCGTGAAAAAACTCTCGATGGACTAAAATACGTTATCGATCAACACATTAGCAAATATGGATACTATTTCTATGAAGACAACAGTATTATCATCCTCGTAGATCAACGTAATCAAAAACCACTCAATAATATCCGTATTGAAATTTCTGGCGGTGAATTCTTAGCTTTTTCCAAATGCGAAGACACTGAATAAAACTCTCGTAACCGATGCATCTGCATCGGTTCTTTTTTTTGCGAATCAACATAAACGAACAACTTTCGCGATGCGCCTTCGCGCATCCGTTATAAAATTCGATAAAATAACACTCAAAAGGAGAATCATATGAAAATCGTTATTAAACCTAAGCAACATTATCAGTCTAAGATGACGCCTGAGGAACTGCAAGCGCATCTACAAATGGCTCGTACAGGAGCATCGAAAACAAAAAACGGCAAAGCATATCGCCGTCACGACAAACATAAGAAAGGATACTAACATGACTACTAAATTGATCACCGAACTCGGCATCGGACAGACCATCGAAACCGAGTACTTCACACCGGGCAACATCGCAGAAGTCACTCGTACGAGTCATCATACGTTTTTTGTAAGTGGCATCCGTACAGTACCTAGCGTCGTTAGCGGTAACGAACGCGTTGAAGTACCATTCCAAGATCTTGTCACAATGACTGAAGAAGAAATCCTAGAACTAGCTTCCATGCAAGTCTTCCATCCGTCAGCAACGAACACATTCTACTTGCCAGCCTTGCCGTTCTAAGAAAGGAGCCTTCAAAATGCATCTTTACTTTATCACTATACCAGACGGTACAGCATCCGTCGTAGCGAACAACCTACACGAAGCCTATGCAATAGCTTACGCGACATACAGCGACGTAATCACCGTGAAGTGGGTACGTCGACTATCTCGTTAGCGAACCCTCGTAACCGATGCATCCGCATCGGTTCTTCTTTTACGAGCATCCTTTACGAACGCACCATATCGAAAGACATGCCTCCGCATGTCCGTACTGAATTACGATATAATACAACATAAAGGAGTTACTTAAAATGAAATACTATGCGATCAAACCTGATACTATCACTACCGACTGGTCCGTGTGCGAGTCTCTTGTCAAAGGCGTTAAGGGCGCACAGTACAAAAGCTTCAAGTCTGAAGCTGACGCGCGTGCTTGGTTGAACAACGATACAGAAAACAACCTTGACGTTGCTGTACCTTGCATCCCTTATAAAAATGACATGTACCTGATACAGGGCGATATCTATGTTGTCGACAGTAGCGTCGATCCACTCACCATCCGCACGAAGGCTCCCACCCGTGTCTCAGTGGACGGAAGCTACAACACAGAAACTCGTGTATACGGCAGCGGTATCGCATTCTTCGACCGCGACAACGCCGTCAGTGACACGTACCGCATGCACGGTGACAAATCCGAATACGCAAAAGCCAACAATGTTGCTGGTGAGGTTGTTGCGTTTAGTCACGCGATAGCTGAGTCGGTCAAACGGGGCTTATCAGAAATCACAGTCATTGTCGATTACGAGGGACTCTTCCGTTGGACTGCGCCAAAATCTGTCATCGTCCGTGATAAAGCCTGCTGGGGAAATCGACTAGGATCTCCTATCGCAGAACTACATGACAGAGCACTCGCCTACGCTGCGTCTCACGGGATTAAGCGCATCGATTATATCTGGGTGCGTGGTCATAAAGGATATCTATGCAATGAGCTTGTGGATAAACTCGCTAAAGAGGCTTGTGGAGTAACCGCTTAAGATGATTCGAAAGGAGCACTATAACAATGATCATTAAAATTGCACTATCCCCAAACTTCGGTGAATTCATCGTCCCAGATATCTTCTCCGGAACGCTCGACGAAGCAAAATCGACAAATGGACGAATCGCGATCGCAGACTATATTCTAAGTCATCATCGCGAACGTGACATCGCAATCCGAGGTCTTGAAGATATTCAGCAAAACTGGCGTGATCGTAATTTCACAAAAGATGCTGGATGTTACTACTATCTCGACACAAACGGTAATCCGCAATCGCTTGAAATTGTCAAAATCGATACAGACCGTCCCTGGGAAATCGATGATGTTCACGGTATCGAATTCGCTAGACCGACACCACGTAATCCAAAAGCCAACGGTAAACGCGATTACTATAAATCGGATGAATATAACCGCTACTATCGTTACTAAGACAACTCGAATGAGTTGTCTTTTTTTTTATTCTACTTTTACGATGCGTCTTCACGCATCCGTTTTCTGAAGCGAAAACATATTTATTAAAGGAGAATCAAAATGGAAATTAAAGAAATTATTGCTCAATTCGAAACGAAACGTGGTGAATTCGGGACCGATTTGTCTTGTCTCGAAAACCTCGAAAAAAGTAAAAACGTTATCGAACTCTTCCGCGCCTATGAAAACACGACACTCGTTTTGCTCGACACAGACGCTGATAGCGTCAAAACAGTATATAGCAAATACGCAAGTGTAATCGAAATCTTGAAAACTGGCGTTAACATGAATAAAGAAGACGTCTTCCATTTCGCAGAGTATCGCATCGACGGACGTCACACCTTGACAAAAGACATCTATGAAGTCAACGGTTTGAAGATTGACTTCCGTAACAATTATTGCTTTGATCGTTCTCTTGTCCGTTCGATTTCGTGGAATCTGAAGACGAACTACGTCGGCGAAACTCGCGGTAAATCTCGTCGTTCTATTCCTCTACGTGTTAATCAACCATGGAGCCATAAGCCGGGCTCTAAGCATATGTTCGTGAGCGCGGGGACCTTACGCGAGGAGCTCTTCGTTCAACTCATGGAGTCAGCTAAATATTATGCCGTTATCGACTACTTGCACGAACTTGAACAAGTTGAAGCTGATATGAAGTCTATAAACCGTTATGTTTCTCGTGAAATGCACGTCAACTTAGCATGGCGTGATTTGCTTAGTGCAAAATCTATGAAGGAAATCAAATCCACTAAATGGAAACGGATTTGTGCGCTGAATGTTAACGCTGGCAAGATGAATGTGTTCCAATTGAATGCTATCAAGAACCTACGTCCATACATTACCTGGGAACAAACCGACCGTATCATCCAAGCTTTGCGAAACGGCTCTGGTTATTCAACAGATCCGCGGATGTTTGCAGAACTCGTGTTTCCTGCACTAGCCAACGACAACGATGTACGTTACGATATTTGGGACGTGCTGAAAATGTCCAAGGATTTAGGACGTCGCGTCGACATCCATCCTGTCACGCGTGCAACTGTCACCAACTTGCATGACCGTATCATGGTTGATCACCATGCTTATCAAGCTCATCAAAAATATTCAGGTGAAAAGAATAACTTGCAAATCGCTGACGTGTTCCAACCTATTGTTGATGCTGTCCGTGACGACGAGCGTTTCGAAGTCATTGAGTTGGCAACAGAGTTGATTCGTGAGGGCGCAGCGATGAACCACTGCGTTGGCTCTTACGTAGACTCTGTCAATGAAGGCAACTGTATAATTGTGCGCGGACGTCTAAACGATGAACGCGTTACGATCGAGTTCCAACATGACCGTAAAGAAGGCGTTTTGTATGCGAAGCAGGTGCAGATGAAGCACAATCAAAAACCGTCCCAAGAAACTATGAATGACGTTTATGAACTTCTCGATAGTATTAACGAAAAAGAAATCGACTACGCCAAATACGACTGGGGCTATCACGGAGCTCGTCGTGTTGAAGCCGATAATGCTGACTTCGTATTGCCGTTCTAAGAACCTACGCATTCGCGTGGGTTTTTCTCTTTTGCGACTTTCTTTTTCGAAGCATCTTCTCTTTGAAACGCACGTCTGCGTTTCGCGTTATAACTTAGAACGACGTCGCATTTAATATCGTTTTTAAGGCAGCCGAAAGCGACATAGGCTAGACTTACGACTTAAGCTTTTAAGTCGTCGCATTCGGCGGAATGTCGTCTGCGCGGATTGAAATGAACCAATCGGTCGAACGAATAGGTACAGGTTTGGCTAAACGTCGGTTCCCTGGGTTGCCGTGCGGGCACCGAAAACTTTTTTTGACTTCTTTACGCCCTATCGAGAATCCTCGATAGGGTAATTCTTTTCCGACGTGCCTTCGCACGTCCAACCACTAGCTTGAAAATACATCTATATTAAAGGAGAATCAACATGAAAATCAAATATGTATTCAAAAAAACTATCGTAGGCTGGAATTGGCATCCCGTAATTGATGACCAAGTCTTGTTCTATCCACATGGATTACTCAACGGCGTACGTCGATTCGTCGACGCTCATATCAATGACATCCAAGACTACCTCAACTCAGACGATAACTACGGACTAAGCTTCTACGTTTGTGGTTACGACGGAGATGCACAAAATCGCTTCCGTGATAATTGGGCTGAACTCGGCGTATTGGTATTTTAAGAAAAAGGAATTAGTCCAAATGATGATTTATAAGAAATATAAACCAGGTGATACTGTTTTTCTAAATGGAAATCGTTTAACCATCAAATCTGTTGACCCAAAAGTTTATGGTTCACAAAACAACTATTACATCTACGCTGACACTGAAGAAAAAGGTGTTCTAGCTATACCAATTTGGTAAATCTAAAATCATTATTAAAAAGGAGAAACATCATTTCAAAAATTAACATTGCAATCAACTCAAGCTTCGGTAAATTCCACGTACCAAACACATTCCAATCCGACAACACGGGCACACAATGGCGTATCGATTTAGCAAAACACTTAATGGAAAATTCATATGCCATTGATAAAGTTGGATTGCTAACAGAAGAAGTCGTCAAAAAGTTTTGGAACATTCAAAAATTCACCAAATACAAAAATAGTTACTACTTCGTTAGTAAATTGAACAACCAACCCGTCATCGTTCACTTAGACGTCGTAGAAATCGACACCGATATTCCATGGGTCATCAACCGCTATGACGGTACAGAATTCGTTTCTGAATTACCAGACTTCCGTCAAGTTGACGATTTCGGATATCACGAAGAAATCCTATAATGATTTTCAAAGATAAAACCACATCGAGAATTCTCGATGTGGTAATTCTTCTACGTCAGACCTTCGTCTGACCAAACACTACTACAAAAACAAATGGAGGTTACCGCTATGATTACAAAACTTATCAATCTATTTAATTTTTCATTCAATTCTAAACAACACAATCAACTTCAAAAATATTATGACGCATATGTGTCAAATAATAATGTTAATCGTGCTGTATATTTAAAAGAATATCATGAAAAACTAGAAATCATTGCTGATCTTTTACAGTTGCAAGCAGAATCAGATAAAAAGAACATCGATACAATCTTTATTTCTACAAATGAAGACTATCCGTATGCATTTTCATCTATTTTTGCAGTAGCTAAATATCTAAAACCTTACGCCGATATTGAACCAAGTGGTCAATTATTCCGTGAGCATATTAAAGAAATAAAAATAGCACCTTACATGAAATAAAGGAGAAACATCATGAAAAAAATCTTAACTGAAACAGAAATCACAGATTTCTTAAATAAATATTGTCCAGGTACAGTCCTAAAAAAATCACTAGGTGTAACGTACGTAGAAAGCGTCAACGATGAACCATTTAAAATCGTTCGCGAAACTAATGGCTCAGAAGTTTCGTTAACACTTATCGCTTACGAATATGCTTTTATGCAACATGCATTTGAAAAATTCGAACGTCTTGAATTCCCACAGTACACCTACTATCTCGATTACGAACCTGACATCGAGTTCTCATTGTGTGGGGAAGAGGTTGAATGCGATATCGCAATCACACTTGCCCGAGATGAACGTAAGTATTTCGAATTGACACTCGATTCGGGTTTACGCGTATGCGGTCTAGAATCATCAGACCACGTTGATAGTTCGTACCGCTTAACATTACGTCGCATTGACGGAATCGACCCACGCTGCTCCGTTGAATACGTCCAAGAACTAGCGCGAGATTTCGTCGATTCAATGTTAGACGATTTCACCGCATACGCATCGCACAAAAACTAAAAAGGAGATTTATCATGTCAGAACAAAAAAACAATGAACTTAAATCAATAGATTTCTATGCCGAAATAGTTGCTGAAAACATTCCTGATGAAGAACTTGAGTTTTACTTATACAGCAATGGCGAATACGGTATTAGAACCATCGGCACTCTAAGTGACAATGAAGACGAAATCGTCTATAAAACAGATTTTAGTGAAGAGTACTGGGGAACTATCATCGAAGATGATTACCATGGCGTTAATTTGAATAAAAAAGAACGTACTCGAATTGAAAAAGAAATTATCATCCGCTTCACGAAAGAAGATTTGTCATACACCATAGATCCCAAAACAGGTCAACGATTATTTCAATAAATATAAGGAGAACTAAAATGAAGAAAATTAAAAAAGCACTCGCACTTATCATTATCGCTGTACCGTTACTCACAGCCTGCGGAAACAAAGACATCTTCGGAACGACATATACGTTTAAGCGTGCGACCGTTAAATTACCTAACGGAGAAATCGTTAACGGTGACGTCAAAGAATGGGCACGTGAAGACAAAACAGACAGTGTCCGTGTCACATTTAAAGACGGACGTACCTACTTCTCGAGCACAGTCAACGTTGTGCTCTACAATGACTAAAGAAAGGACATAACCATGCAACTAAAAGCACTTATTCAACAACTAAATGACGCTTTGATTGACGCGGACTCGCCGAAATCGAAGCTGTAGACAAAGAATTGTCAGAGCTAGAACATACAATTGTTGAACGACAAATGGACTGTATCTAATAGGAGGTATCTTATGCAACTAGGCAATTTCGCACTATATAACAACAGCTTAGGCGTCATCGTCAAAATCGAAAAAACCGTAATTGGAAACATTGTAACATTTTTCGATTTAGAAACTGACCAAATCTATCGCCTACGCGAATCTCATATCAAACCATACGTCCGTCGCAAAAAAGGTTCTAAACCAGCGGACTCAATGAGTGACGCACAAAGAAACGCTATTCGAGCCATCGAAGCAAACCTCAACGTCAAATTCAACGGACGCTCGCTCAACGACGTTTCCATGTTCATCGGATTATTCAAAACAGAATCCGTGAAACATTACCGTCGGAATAAAGATTTTGAGCGAGCACACTACGAGGGACAAACATCCCACGATCTATTTCATAGCTAACGCACGTCTGCGTTTCATATTATAAATTAGAACGAAGTCGCAACTAAATTCGTTTTTAAGGCAACCGAGTGCGACGTAGGTTAGACTTACGGCTTAAGCTTTTAAGTCGTCGCATTCAGCGGAATGCTGTCTGCGCGGATCGAAATAACGCAATTCAACCAATCGAACTCATCTAATAAGAACCACTCTCACGAGTGGTTCTTTTCTTTTCTACCCGACAGACCTTCTGATATGGTCGCCACCATATCGTTTACTGTCATGAATTTTGATTTGGAGGTTTCTATTATGTCTACTACTTTTACCACTGCGACGCCTGGTATTTGCGTGATTTCCTTGACAGGTCACCGCCCCGACAAGTTAGCCGGTTACGACATGACCGATGATTTCTATAATCGTCTACGGCAACGTCTCATCCGCATCATTGAACGGAGTCTCGCGCAATATCCTATTGTCGAGTGCCACTCCGGCATGGCATTGGGCGCTGACACTGTCTGGGCTGAGGCAATTATTGCCTGTCGCGATAAATACGGCAAAGATCGCGTGCCATTTGTGGCGGAGATCCCTGATTACAATCAGCCCGGCAGATGGCCTCAAAAATCCCGCGACAAATGGTCTGAGTTGATGCAACATGCCGATCGCGTTAATCGATATGCGCCGCAGAATAAGGGCAAGAGTTATGCCTATATTCTCAACGCACGCAACATCGGCATGATCACGGCCTGCGACATTCTCATTGCGATCTATGACGGCGTGTCTTCCGGCGGTACCGCCAATGGTGTTCGCGACGGCAGACGTCTGGGCAAGTGGATTGTAACGATTCCGTCACAATCCATCTAATAAGAAGTACTCGTAAGAGTGCTTCTTCTTTTTTTTTCATCGTCGGCGATACTTCGTCATAGAGCCTCGTCTGCGAATCATCCCATAAGAAACAACTTCCAAGAGATTCGCAATAGAAACAACCAAGACGAATAACACTCGCGCGAGCCCCGCGCACGAGCTCCGTGCAAGCACTTCGCCACCGTGCACTTGCGAGACTTCGCGCTCCCGCCCCGCACCGTATTCACCGTATCGAGTTCCAGTATAGCCACACGAAATCGATCCCTTAACAGTCACGCGCCCACTCAGCGTTCCCAGGCGAACGCTCGAAATACGCATTAGACATTCGTCGTAATGCGTCTAGGGATAGGACTTGTGGGCGACTCCTGTTGCGTCTCGATTTCTAGACATCTATACATAAATATTATACCGTAATCCCGGTGCGCGGCACTGTCCAGCCATCTATCACGAGTTTCCAGCAAGACATTCAGCACGAATCCACTGCGAAACGCTCACACCGAACGATTACTTAGGGAATTATTCCCCGCGTAATCTTATCTAATTAAAACGCATCAGACGTTCGTCGTGATGCGTCTATGAGACAGGAACTGCGTGAGGTTTCTCGTCAGCGTCTTCTTGCATAACAATCATGCACAATGCACCCGATAGATGAGCTGGACAGAAAACTCGCAAACGACATGCGTTTGCGACACCACTCCTGCGATGCCTCACATCCGTGGATTCGTTCACGTTGCTCGCTCACGGACTTCGCCCGAGAGCTTCGCTTCCGTGCTACGTCAGACGTAGCCTCTCGGCTGACGCCTCGCACAACGTCCTCGTAGTCGACGCCACGTCTACGACCCGTGGCGTTTTCACGCTACCGATCCGCTTGACCGTCACGCGCCCGCCCTGTAAAGACCACATTCGCATTAGATGTTCATCGTAATGCGTCTATTGGGTTGGTGTTGCGGGCGGTTTCTGTCACGGTCTCTGTAGCGTTCATGGCGCTCGAATCTCGTGTGCGATTACCAACCCGGCTTTCTGTATCGTATGCGTATCAACAAATCGCAATCGTTGCCTTCGCGCACGTCCACGCCCCTTGTGACATAAACTCGCATCAGACTTCGTCGTGATGCGTCTCCGATAGACACTTGCGTGGAGTGCTTGCTCGTCACGATTGGAAACCAACGATACGAAAATCGATACCTATCAAAGGGTTACGGCATCGTAAGCGTATCTCGCGCGCGAAACACCGTGTATAGCTCTCTTACGCATTATTACATAGTCACTTCATGATTGTTGTTCGGGAAAGCGCTTCCGCTTTCCGTTTTCTACAGTGAAGGTAAAACTATGGACAAGCCGTAAGCACCTCTCTCACAATATCTCCATTTTTCATCTCATCTCCGCATAGAACCACTAGTCTCTCGACTGGTGGTTTTGTGTTTCACGCAAATCACTTCAACGAAAAAACTCTATCGAATAACTCGATAGAGTTCTCTTTTTAGAATCTCACAAATCGAACCTCGTGGACGTATCTCTTGCAAGTGCACGGTATAATAGCGTATGATCGGGACGTTCGGACGAACACCCGTGGTCTTGCAACTTTTACAGCTTGAAACGCTCACGCCGATGCAATTACTTAGGGGATTATCCCCCGCGTAATTCCATCTAAACAAAAACGCATCAGACATGCGTCGTGATGCGTCTCTATGATTGATTCTTGCGCGAGGTTTCTGCACAGGGCGCTTCCCCGGCCTCGAGCAGGCTCAGACAAGCTGACCACTGCCGGTCCTGGTCTAGCGCTAAACTCTACGTGTGGCAACGGCCACACTTCCGTCGAGTGGCGAGCGCCACTCCTCCGGAGACTCCACCGTCACTACTCAGGATGATTCATGTGCCGTTACACTCGCTTGCGGCGTCTCCGCTGCTCGCTTCACCGCCCCACGCTATCGAAATTCGTTAGCGTTTCACTTTCCATTCATCATCCTGCGCCGTTCCTGTCACGTGTTTCGTCCGCGATGTCTATCGGTGTTCTCCATACAGAATCTCCTGCAAGAAATTCGTCCACGACTACTTTTACAGAACTTCGCGATAATTTCAATCCGCGTACTTGTCATAAGTACGATTATTATTTTGATCCGCGCAGACGGCATTCCGCCGAATGCGACGACTTAAAAGCTTAAGTCGTAAGTCTAGCCTACGTCGCTCTCGGCTGCCTTAAAAACGATACTTATTGCGACTTCGTTTATAATTATATTCTAACAAAATATTGAGAATTTGTCAAATAAAAAAATCATACGCACACATGCATGTTCGGGTGAGTAGCTGGCGGTCCTTGCAACTTGTACAGTTTGAAACGGTCACGCTGAACGATTACTCGGGTTTACTCAAACGCCTCGTAATCTTATCTAACTAAACGCATTAGACGTGCGTCGTAATGCGTCCATGATAGACACTTGCGTGACGTTTCGGCACAGACGCACACTGCGAACGAGCTTCGGAGTCACGCAAGCTTTGACACCCTCAGCGGCGTTCTCGTTTTCGAGCTTACTCGCCTTACAGCGGGAGTTTCGCAAGCTTCACTCAGCTGACGGCTCGAAGCACTCAGCGTTAAAATAACTTCGACACCGCTGAAGCTTTTGTCGAAGGGACTCCTCTCGCCACGTCTGGCGCTCACGGAGCTGACGCTGCTCGGCGCACATCTCTCACCCGTGTTTTCTGTATCGATTTCTTATAAATTACACGGTAGTGAATTATCTATCGCGAAATCTCGTGCACGTGCGTCTCAAAAGTAGGCTCAACAATGACTTCGTGCAAAACCTGCATCTAAATCGTGCAAGTGCTACAACAAAAACTCGCTTATTTGCATTTCTAATCATACATTCAGTTGCGAGGGTTGCACCTGTCTGTCTTGCATTTGTTGCTGTTGCGAGATACTTTTGCGATCATCTTGCTGTATGACTCTTAATCGTACGTCATGCACGTATTTCGTGACAGTGTGTCGTGATAGTATCTCGTGCATGAGTTTCGTGACAGTATTGCACTGAAGAGATGATTCGTTTGCGAGGTGTCGCTTGAGATGATTCGCCCGCGGGGTGCGTATCCGAACTGTATCCAAACTTCGTTGGATACATCGCTTGCGAACATTCGTTTACTGGGAGTTTACTGGGACGCACCAGTCCTTCTATCGAGTGTCGCATCCAATGTTTCGATTACCGGGCGTCGCTTGCGAGCACTCACGCGTGCTTCTTATCGTGCTTCTTTGGCGTATCTCGTTTGCGAGGCGATCTAGCCATGCTTCTCGAGGCGAGGCGCTTCTCATCATGCTTCTCTTGAGTGTCTCGTTTGCGAGGCGAGGCGTCAAAGATTAATGTTCGAGGCTCGCCTGCGTTAGCCGTGCTATAATATTATAGGTCAAACGGGCGTCAAGAGTTAGGGTCAGCGACTTCTCGCTGACCATGTTCAATTTTGAAATAAATAAAACTGGATCTTAAATAGATTCCATAGAAAAAAAGGAGAACAATCTCATGGCAAAAAAATTATTTAGTGAACTTACACCAGCTGGTCAAAAGAAACGCATTACTGCGATTGAAAAAGAACTAGCTTCAAAGAACTTGCGTCAAGAATTGGTGCAAATCGTATCAATCAAACGCAACGGCAAGCAACTTCCTCCAAAAGTCACTCCCGTAGTGAAAGACGGTCAAGAACTCGGAAATAACGTTCTATTCCGCGTACGTCGAGCTGACTTCAAATGGTCTATGGTTAATGGCGTTAAAACGATCGTTCCATTCGGTGACGGTCTTAAAGAAGGCGAAGAAAAAGTCTTCGGCAATGCGTACCACTTCGTACCTGCCGGAAATGAAGGTCTTTTGAACTTCTACGCTAATCTTAAGCCAGGCGTGTACTTCAATGCGACTACTCGTACTGACCGGATTCCTACAAATAAGAAAGGCGAAGAACAGCCAGCTGACATCTTCGTATACAAAATGTTCGTGGTTAAGTCTGAAAAGCTTAACAAAGTGAACCCATACGCTCATCTCGACAACGTTCAAGAAGAAGCGCATGAAGAAATCGAAGTTGAACACGCACCAGTTGTGGACAACGCAGAAATCTCTATCGACGATCTTCCATTCTAATCCTCATTAACTGCCTCCCTATAGAAATTCCCTCTTACGTTAATCACGTAAGAGGTTTTTCTTTTGCGAGAAACTCACGAGTCTTATTTAGCGTACGACTCACAACCGTCACGCGCCGGCGCGTGACACCGACATCCCAACCTTACCATCTCGCAACTGAACGCCCACGCTCTCTGACACATCAACTCTCGTTAGACATGCGTCGTAACGAGCCCCTGTGATTGATTGTTGCGTGGGGTTCTCGTTGCGAATCCACGGTCACAGACAGTGCGCGGTGAATTCTACAGGCGTGGTATCGACCATTCGTCGAACCATGTTCTATCGTGTCGCTGAAAAGTGGCATCTGTTACTCCGCCAACCTAGTTGGCAGCCGACGCGTTGCGTTGGCAATACCCACTATCCGAAAAATAAACGTTCGTCATTCAATCGCTTAGTAGCTATTACTTGGTGGGTATTGCGAGCGTAACGCTCACTCGAACCTTTTTCATTTTTACCCTTTTCACGAAATGTGGAAAGGGATCTCCTTTTGAGAATTCGGTGAAAATATGTCAGAACATAATTATAAACGAAGTCGCTATAATAATAATCGTTTTAAGGCAACCGAGCGCGACGTAGGTTAGACTTACGGCTTAAGCTTTTAAGTCGTCGCATTCAGCGGAATGCTGTTTGCGTGGATTGAAATTGGCCAGTCGCTGATACATTGCGTTGGCAAAACCCATTGCACAAAAAAATGTTCAGACTATGCGACATCCGTCGCAAACACCGAAAACTACAGAGTCGTCTTCGTGACGTCTCTGTTTTTCTTTTGCGATTCTCGCAAACGAGTCATCCCATCGAATCCGATAACGATAAACGTGATCGATTTCGTTTACGTGGGCGTGTCATAGAATTTCCATCACGAAAATCTATGCCGTGCAAACATATAAATAGCTTAATAAACGGTGCCTGCGCCCCGTTCATGTTCTTCTATGTAAGCTAAAACGGCTTACGCCGGACTCCTTGATGCCTTCGCATCAACGGGTTCAAATTTGAAAAATTTAAAAATTAAGAAAGGTTCGGGATAAAAGAATCTCGAAATGGTAAAACATCATGAATAAAGTTATTTTAGTAGGACGCACAGTTGAAGCAATCGAATTGAAAAAAGTTGGTGACAACCAAAAATCAACTGTAACATCACAAATCGCTGTAGGCCGTAACTACAAAGACAGCGAAGGAAACAAAGAAACTGACTTCCCAACAATCGTTGCTTGGGGTAAAACAGCTGAAGTTCTTGCTTCAATGACTGCTAAAGGTAGCCTCGTAGGTATCGAAGGCGAATTGCGCACTCGTTCTTACGAAAAAGACGGAGCTAAACGCTACGTGACTGAAGTTCTCGTAGACCGCGTTGACTTGCTCGAGTCTAAAGCGCAAACTGAAGCACGCGCTAAAGCAGCTCAAGCTTAATCATAAAAGCCTCTTTCATTTGAATCTCCTACTACCCTAAGCGAATCCGCTTAGGGTTTTTTTGTACAGAAAGGAACCACAACTATGCCATCTATCGATCCACACGAATTCGCACGTAACGTTCTCCGCGAAGAAATGACACATAGCGAAGATACAGTTCGCGCCGCTATCAAAGGCATCATCACAACTCTCTTCTTGTTAGGCTACGATGAGGAAACAATCTATGCCGTCAAACGCGAATGCTACGATTACTTCCCCGACTTCCTTACTGAAAGGTAGTTAGCGTTATGTCTAATACATTCTCAACCGCGATTAAAACAAAAAGCCCGTCTCTATGACGATCAACGTCACAGACGAGCCTTCTTCGAAATCTGAAGCCGAAACTGCTTTCATTAACAACTTCGGCGACCAATGCTAGATGTTCAACGTTTGCGTTTCTATCGACGCATCGCAATTTCAATCCGCGTACCCGTGATAAGTACGATTACTATTTTGATCCGCGCAGACAGCATTCCGCTGAATGCGACGACTTAAAAGCTTAAGTCGTAAGTCTAACCTACGTCGCGCTCGGCTGCCTTAAAAACGATAATAAATGCGACTTCGTTTATAGTTATATTCTAGCATATCACAGAAACTTTGTCAAATAAAAAATCACTAGAAAGGAGCCAGCTGAATGCTTATCGTTTACGAAACTATCGAATCATATCAGAAACATCTCGCCTGCGAGGATCTCTACAACGACGAGTTCGAAATTAATCGGTGCAATACCGTCGGACTAAATGTCGATTACGCAACTCATTGGCTAGTCTAAGGCGTGCCGGCGCACGCGCATTCTCTAGCACGAAAAATTATTAAAGGAGATCCGACATGGACAAAACATCAAAAATCACTACAGCGGCTATCCTCGCATTCGTTGCTCTCGCGCTCACGTTCTTCGCGTTCGTGCCTTCGCACGTGGAAGCCGATAATAATGCGTCTCATGCAAAAGCGACTACGACCGGTAAAAGATTAGGTCAGTTAGTTCGTGACACTTTCAATGTTAGCGAGTATCCTACGACTGACGCGCGTGACTTAGAAATCTTACGCGTTAACATCTACGACTTCGCTGTTTTCGAAAACACGCCTAAGTCTGACTATCACTGGGTCTTTGTCATCCAAAAAGGTTCACTAAAACGTGGCGGTGACAAGATCTTCTTCCGTGACACCCACGGAAAATCACAGATGATCGACATCAACAAGATGAACGACGTCGAAATCGATGTCGCACCCGTCTTAGAGTCTGATGATATGTCCAACTATCTCAAGATTCATGCGCTAGGCTAAGCCATAGACTCTAGGTGCAAATTATTTGAAGATTCATGCAGTAGGATAGTCATCTACATAGTTTTAAACCGTACGATTCCGACTGGGCTCTACGGTCTAACTACTTAGCAGTATAATATTATAGGAGGAACAATCTAAATGATCAACCAATTTCAAACTATTGCGAATCGCTTACCAGACATTCTTAATAGAATCACGTCTGCGACATTCGCTAATCAAAGCTTCGATATCGAAAAACCTCTACCGTATCACGACAATCGACTCAAATTAGTCGTACCTCTTGATAGAAACACCGATATTACTATCACTCTCACCCGCACTCGCGCGGGAAAACGCATCAACTATAACCCGGACGAAATCCTGAAATATTACCGTAAGGCGTCCATCACAGTCGGCCCACGTAACAGCAATCGTTGCTACCACGTCAACCTGCGTTTCTGGAAAGGCGAAATCGTGCCACTGAAGTGCGACATCAACATGACGCGAAAAATTGATGAGAAGCATCATGCGTTTCCGCAGTTCAATGCGAACACGGTCAACGAAGCAATCGATCGTGCACTTCACGCGCAACCCGTCGCCGACACTGAATATCCAACCAATTTCTTGTTCGAATAATCGGAGGAACCAATCATGCGAAAAATTATTAATCGTCTCGTCTATGCGTCACACTTATACGGACGCTATCCCGAAGCACTTCTGGCAGATTGCTTAATCATTGCTTATCTAGCGCTACTCCTCGTCGGTCACATGGGCGTGGCACTTGCAGTCATCTCGGGCGTGGCACTTGCAAGCTACGTACGCCATGTCTATAAAAAAATCACACGATGAGTGACATCGCGCGCTTAACTCTTGAGTGTTGTACTATATCTAATCTCTATCGAGATCGGATATAGTTTTTTTTATTGCACGAGTTTCGCCCGCGTGGCTCGCTGCGCGAGAATCTCCCCACATGTGCCTACGCACATGCGTTCTCTAATTCGAAAACATATTTATTAAAGGAGAAACTTCAATGAAAAAAATCACTTACGCTTTCGTGGCGTTCATCGCTCTCACCATCCTCACAGGAGACTTCGGCGCACTCATCGTGCCACTAGGTTTCCTCGCAATCTTCTTCCTCGGAAATCTACTTCAAAGCTACGGCGACATCCGTCGTGCAAGAAGACTAGCTGAAGAAGCTAGACTTGAAGCTATTCGCGAACAAGAACGTCAAGCGATTCTCGAAGCCGAAAAACAACAAGCAAAACTCGAAGCATACAACCGTATGATCTCAACACCAAGACACTAATAGGAGATACCAAATGAAATTCATTCTGACATTCGTACGCGACCGCGTCGATACATTCCACTACGAACTATTCGCTGAGTGCATCGCTGACGCTGACCGTCGAGGACAAAACTTGCAAGTCCTCTTCGATGCCGTCCTCGTTGACGTCTATCCCGTATGCTAACCTATAATATTATAGGCTAGCTTTTTTGAAAGGAATCTAAAAATGACAACTTACAACCTCGCCGTCTATAGTGCACTCTATGGACCAATCGCAATCGAAAAAGTCGATAGCAAAGAAGACCTTCTAAAGAAAATGGTCGACTACATTAACAAATATTGGCCTAACGCAATTGAACCGTTTATAAAAACACTAAATCCAAATATTCAATATCCCGTAGTCGACGCTGATTCAATCGTGAAGGGGCTCATCGACGTCGATTTCATTCGTGTCCACAATCACCCCGAAGAACCACTCGTCTTCTTCAAATTCAACAAAAACTCACCAGAAGCAAATCTCGAATTCCTATATCGGAATCGTGAAAACGGCGAAGAATTCATAATTTTCGCTAAAGCTGATTAAAGGAGAACTAAAATGAAAACGTATAAAGTAACAGTATTCAACAAAGCAAACAAATTCTACCAAGCGTTCTACGCATACAACACCGAAGAGTTATTGATAGAGTTAGTTGAGTTTGCATCGAAATATCAAAAAGAATCACTCGACGTACTTGCAAAATTACTAAATACAAACGTCGACGCTATCGTCGAGAAACTCGTAAACATGGATAGCTTTTATGCCAACAACGTAACCGAACAAAAACCTGAAAACGAACCAATCGTAATGATCGATTTCTACCAAGGTGACGACGACATCGAAAGCAACGGGCTTATGTTCACAGTCGCTAATAAGAAAACGAATGAATCATTCATGTTCGAAGCATCTATCGAACTGTAACACGTTCCCTTCTAAATTCACTATTGGCTCTCGGCTACCCGCGAGCATTTTGTGTTATGATACTATGAAAAGCAGTTTAGCTGCGTTTATAGTGTACGTACACAATGGTGCCCTTCGTAGGCATCTTAATCGAATCACCCTGCGGCGAATTGCTGTAGGGTTTTTTTGTCAACTGCGTCGGACCGTCGTCCGACCATTCACTACTATGTATAAAATTGCATAAAAAAAGGAGAAACCAAATGATCACTATTAAATGCAACGAAAACATTACTGTCAACATACCTCTTGACGGAGGCACCCCTACACTCCACGCGCAGAGTAGCAATCGCTTACGAAGCACCGTCGTAGAACTCGATACAATTGTCTCTATCGAAAACGGTGTGATGTTCCGCAACCAAGAAACTAACATCGCACTAGAAGTCACTGACGAGATTCTCGTTACATCGGACTTAGCATGTCTACGCGTATACGCGCCCGACGTGCTCGAACAAATCCAACAAAATTTCATCCGCCCTTGTGCACTCTAGCCGTATCCGCCTTTGTGCACTATAATCAGTATCTTCATAGATACTGGTTTTTTTTTCTTATACGATATACCTGCACGTAATTAGTGTAAGTGTGGTGCGTCAGTCATACTAGTGCGTGCACATCCGTTGAGTGTTTCTCACAAGTTGCGCAATAGAGTAGTGCTGTATAGTTGGTCTCCTGCACGTACATCGTGTAAAAAGCGCACGGGTTCTTCGCTTGCGCTACGAACCTATAGCACTCGCTAATTGTAAGTCTCGTGCGACACTTACAATAGACTCGTGCAAGAAACTTCGTTTCCGTGTGCGCTTGCGTGCGCGTCATCGTGTCTCTCCCTCTCGCATCGTGCACGATGCTTCGGTCAAGAAACGCTGTAGTGACCTCCGCCGAGTACTCACGTACTAGACTTCGGTCACGTATCTCTTACGAGATACCTCGCGCACATATCCCCCGCGCTACATCACGCCAGCTATCTCTCCGAGAGAGCTTCTGTGATGAGTCACTCTTGCGAGTGATCGCGCGGTTCCCCCTTACCCGCCGTCTGTCCCGTATGTGTCTCTTGACCGTGTGGTGTACACGTGGTTCGGGCGAGTGAATTCGGGGGAGCCCTTCGATACAGGATTTCGGGACAGAGACTCGCGACAATGGACACTTGCAAAACACGCACAGGGATACGCTCACGGAACTCGCACGCGCATGTCTTTCGCGATGTCTCGCTCAAGAAACGCTAACGTGCTAAATGCCAGCAATCACGTGAGTTGTGCTCCTCAGTGAAACCTCGCAAGTGACACTCTCACGAAGCCTCGTGGTCGTGTAACTGGCTCGTTGTGTCTGCGTGTTACGGTTGAGAATGTCGCGTGCGAAGGCGGGCGGGGGAAGAGCATAAGACAATGTGTGTACCGTCGAAAATTTCTGTCCAATATTTCTGTATAAAAACTCGCCCAAAATGCACAAAAAAAGTGACACGCTAACGCATCACTTTAAAGAATTAATCATCGAGGAGTATCAGTACACCCATGAACACCAATCCGACTGTACCGAGGACAGAGCCCAACAACACCTTATGATCCTCAATCTGCTTCAGAACCCATTTCGTACCATCATTGAGCCACGTTGTCATCTGCGCTTGACCGCCGTGATTAAACCAATAGACGCCCCAAATAACAAGCCCTATCATGATAATAGTAATAGCAATCCGAAATATCAACTTGAGAATATCCTTTAAGTCCACAGTAATCATCAAAATCACCACGTCCTTTCAAATTGATACCTCTATTATAAACTATTTAGAGAATCGTATCAACAACAAATTGAGGCGTCACTCGACCATTCCACTCATTAACACCAAGCGTACCTGTAAATTCAACAACTGATCCACGTGGTCCACTCATCACTTTTTCAATATGCGCCTTGGTCTGATAATTCCAAATCAAAACATCAAACACACCCGTAGCTAATTTTAAATGTTGCTGTTCAGCACCCATCGTTTTAATAGCCTGCAACGTGCCCAACTCGATACTATATTTCACTGGAACTCTACCAAACCCTTGCCCAAATGGTTCAAGAGTCGCAATATAATCACAATACTCTTGCACAAGACCTGCATCGGAATCGTGCACTTCAATCACATTAATCGAACCAGGTGTCGAATTCGACCGAGCATATTCTTCAGCGAGACCTACTTCATGAGACAACGCAATTTTAAATTCATGCAAAAATTCTGAATAAATAACACATCCAAGAGCACCTGCATGTCCACCCCACGAAACAAACCATTCAGGGTTTCGACTATGAATTCTCGTCATTGCATTACCCATATGGAACCACTCTGGCGCACGACCAGAGCCATGTAACATATAGCCAGGCTGTACATAGTCATCAGGTACAAGCAAACCATCACCCGTAACTTCATATGAGAACACAACAGCTGGCATATCAAACGCTCCGGTCAACTGACCTGCAACTAATCCAGGATAACCAATACCCGCATCAATCACAGTAACCATAGAATCGTAACCTGTCCACTGAGCCATTGCCGCTTGACTCAACGCATTCGATCTATTTTTGCGATGTTCATTAATAGCCCACAATTCTCTCGCATGCGCTCTAGATATCGTAACATCATCTTCCATGAACACTTGAAACGCATACTTAGACGTAGACATCACACGACGAGACGCATTGAGCATTGGACTGATATAGAATCCAATCGTATCAGCATCAATTCCGTACTTCAATTTACCATTATCTTTTAGTTCTTCCAACAACGCCCAAAGACCCTTAAACAAACGAAGATATTCTTTCGGCGCAGAATTATCCACATAAAAGTTAGACAAATACGACACGGTTTCTTTAACCAAGAAACGATTTTCATCAACCATATCCATCATGTCAGCAACCGCAGAAATACCGGCAAACGGATACAAAGCGTTCACCCATACACGCTCTTGATCAGAACCATGTTGCTTAGCGTACAAACTCATTAATTTATACGCAACTTCACCACCACAAATAGCCTTAAACGGATACGTATTATCATAAAACGAATTCGGATCCACAATCACATCAGCTTCAGGTTCTTCTTCCACACCCGGGTGGTGGTCTGTAACTAACACAACTAAACCTCTCCGTTTAGCCTCAGCGACACCCTCATACGCCTTGATACCATTATCAGTCGTAATAATAACATCAGCATCAGGCATCTCAGACAAGGCTTCATGGAGACTCTCTACAGAAAGCCCATAACCAGTAGCCATTGTGGGATAATATATATGCACGTGAGTCCAACCTAAAACATAAAGAGCGGCGTAAATAATCAAACCAGACATCACACCGTCTGAGTCATAATCTGGAATAATAAGAATCTTCTTACCACGTTGTTTGTGCAAACAATCAATCCATTCCTGCGCACGATGCAATAAAGACCCATCATGCCAATCAGCTACAGTAGAATTCGTTAACGCATGATACCGTTCAGTGGTCATCTCCGTTATTCTGTTAAATTCATCAATTAATCGATTCGTCATATTCATCTTTCTAAATGCCGTCCAAGACGACATTAGCGTGACAAAATAATTAATTTTACAAATAGTCACGCTCGTTCTAAAATACAGTCTAATTATATCATAAACAACTTAAAAATGCCAAAATTTAGCGCGTTTCGCGCTTATTTAATCGTCGACAATCGACAGTAATTTTGGTAAAATAGACTTAAGAACACTCGTCAATAGAATAGAATCTACATTCTATTCATTTTCTATTGTGAAGAAATCATGTATGAAACCTATTAAAGATAGGTTACGTTAAAATCGATTTTACAAACAATTAAGAGTGTTCTAAAAAGAACACTCTTTTTTTTATCTAGAAAGGAAATCAATGGAATATTTAGTATTTGACAATTTTTGGGATATTGAATCCTTTGAAAATGTATATACGGTTGCTTACTACTATCCATCTCGAAAAGCACTCGAAGTCGAATTTATTGATGATGACAACTTAGGTCTAGCAAATCCGCAAGTTCAATACACCACAGCGAAAAAACTTGTGGAATTCTTCAACATCAACCACGAACTAGACATCGACGCCATTCGATTTATCAACTTGAAAACAGTAGCCGGTGCCGTCAACTATATCAAACGTTTCGGTGTTGCCACATCCGACACATTAATCGACCGTACAAAAATCCCAAGTCAAAAATCATTAATCGCAAGTCAACACCAATATCGAATTTTAAAACCGCTCGGTAAATTCGCAAATTGGGACGAATACTGGTACTATCCTGTAAAAGATACAGACCACGATTACGATCCAAACATACACGGTCGTTTCTTCGGATATAACTCAACTAACTATGATGAGACCGTAACATCCGCCGTCATCCACGAACTACTAGCCGAACTAAACGCCGTATTCTCAATCAAAGCCGACAAATCTATCGAGCAAATGATTCAGGAGCACGCTAAAAATGGATTCGCAGACGTAGTGCTCGGTATTACCGCAAAACGTATTCGTCAAACAATCAACAACCCTTTGTTCGATGACTACAAAAACAACATGCCTGAGTTCTTACAATACGAAGATGAAATCAATCAGTATGGTAATACATACAAACGGCGTAATTTCAACTCAGACCGAAACTCAACACGTAGAGCATGGCGTCTAACAAACCGCTTTATTGACGTATCTCGATTGAACGAGAAAATGTCAAAGATTGCATTGAAGCGCGTTATGTCCTATCTCGGACTAACAATCAAAGAAGCTGACACATCAAACAACGTACGCGTTAAAGACTTAGACGATCTTATCGACCGTATCATCTATAACGCATCTGACGTAGTCAACTTACGATATGTATTCGAACATAAAGCATACGCCGTACCTTACGACTTGCATGGAAAATTGCTCGAACGTTACCCTCAAACAATCTATATGCACAACGGCGACGAAATCACCCCAGATATCGATCCATTGAAGATTCGAACAAACCGTTTGACTTACGATTCAACATCTGCGAAATTCGTAGAGTTCATCGTATCACCATATAAACCATTGACTGATAACGAAACTGTAAGCTACATGTATCCGTCTAAATCAGCAATCAAACGTATCAAACGTCTAACAGGTAAAACAATTAAACAGTTCGACGTGTTAGAAGAAACACACAAATGGTTCCTCGAAAACGTAACAGACGATCCAACAACTGAAGCATATCAATCATGGATGAACGTATACAACTTCTACGATTCGATCCGTGGTAAAAACTTCAACTCAGGTAAACAATACCGTGAAGATTACCCACACATGGAATTCGATGAACGTACGAAATCGTCTCAATACATTACGGAACTAATGGAAAAATATAACACAAATATTTTCTATTACAACCGTGACCTAACTAAATCATCATGTTATGCAACCATGTCTATCGGTGGTATTCACGGAGCTGAAATTCATCAACGTCGTTATAAATACGATTGCGACCTCGTTGAAATTCACAACCGTAAAGTTCAGCAAATCAAAGACATGACCGAAAACGGAACCGTCAAAGAAGCGCTTAACGACTTACCCGCTAAAGTGACATTACCATCTGGCGAAGAAGTAAAGGTTCGTGATTTCATTAAGAATCCCAAGAAAACACCAACCGGTAACGAAAAGAATCCAAACGAACCATACGGTGAGTGGAAACTTAAAGAAAAACCCGAATTGTTCTCTCTTAAGAAACGCCAAAATTCCGATCTTAAGAAATGGGATCTTGCTGAAAAATACAAATATGTATCAACCGGTATGGCCAACCACGAAGACTTCGCGTCATACTATCCACTTCTTCTATCTATGCTGTCTGCATTTGAAAACGTTGCGCGTGGATTGGACGAAAACGGAGAATACATTGACGTCTACTACGAACTTTACCAAACTCGTCTGACAGAAAAGAACCGCGCCAAAGACTTATCATTACCTGAAGACGTTCGCGATCTCGCAGAAACAACTCAGTTATTGATGAAACTTCTCATCAACGCGGCATCAGGTGTCGGTGACGGAAACTTCGATACAAATCTTCGTGTTAATAACAAAGTTATCGCAATGCGTATCATCGGACAACTTTTCAGTTATCGTATCGGTCAAGCCGAAACGCTCGCTGGTGCAAAAGTACCATCAACAAATACGGATGGTTTGTACACAATGAACATTTCGCCAGAGAAGAACAACAAAGTATTATTCGACACAGTTGCCGATATGTATGTCGATATTGAACCAGAAGTCTTAACAAACTTCATCTCAAAAGACTCAAATAACCGTCTTGAAATTCATATCAGCAAAAAGACTGGCGAAGAAGAAATCGCGGCCGCAAATGGTGGGTCACTAACAGCTTGGCAAGGTCCGGCACCTGTCAACAACTTAGCTCACCCGGCAATCGTCGACCGAATCCTCGCTGAATATTTGTGGAAAAAAGAAAACGCTGCGAATAAACACTTCGATCGTGAATTTGCACGACAACTTTATATTGATTTCGTAAATGATCATCTCGTATCAGACGAAAAACGTTTCGAACTTTCTCGTTTCTATCAATGGATCCTAGCATCAAGTCCAAGTACTCAACGCTATCTATACCAAAAAGAAACGCAAATTGTAAATGAAACGGAAAAAACCGTACTCATTCCAATGCAACACTATAACCGTGGCTTCCTGGTGAAACTCGACTTCCTAAACAAAGTTCGAGAACTTAAAGGTCAACCACAAATCAAGAAACTCGAAACGCTCATCGCATCAAAAGACTCGTCAAAACCAAAAGTCATGGATGCTCCTGAAATCTTAGACGCCATTAAAATCCACAAATTGAATGGCTACTTTGCACACAAAGAAAACCAATATTCGAAAACAGTTAAAGTCAACGGATTGGATCCAAACATGACAGTCTTTATCGACAACGAAACTCAAATCAATAAATGTAAACCAAACCAATATAACGAATTCGGTGCAGACTTTATTGAACACGTTATCGACCACGAAGCCTATCTCGACCTCGTTCAAGATACATTCGAAAGCTCATGGTACAATGTCCAAGAAGAATTTGGTGAATTTGATAAGAAACCAATGACTCGTCTCAAGAAACTTGAGAAAGAACTCGCTAAAAAATAACATGAGGTATACACATGGCAACAGATAAAAATTTAGACGTGATTACGCACAAACAAAAACTAACTACGTATGAAAACTACAAAGCTGTACCATGCACTCAACTCAAACGTAAACGGACGGCCCTCTTTGTAGGGTCTTCTGTTTTGCTTTTACTAAGCGCCATTATTTTAATTTGGCTCATTTTGAGTGTAACAGGTATCATCCACAACGAACAAGTCTGGAAATTTTTCAACAAGTTCAACTAAAAATCACAAAAAAAGTGGGTATTTCGAGACCCCTTTGGATATGAAAAACCCCGAATTGGATACCTATTGGGTCACCCCAAAGTCAGTAACGACAGGCGATTTCGCTTCAAAATACCCAAATACCCATTTTCTTTATATATAATATTATTAAAAAAAATAAAGAAACAAAGTATATGAAATGATGTAGTTTGAAAATACCCTATATATGAATTTTAAAACTGGTGGGTAAACTGGGTATTTGGGTCAAAAATGAACCGCAAGCACCTCACAAATCGCGTAACGACAGCGTTTCTTCGACTTTTTAGGCTGTACCCCGTTATCCAAAAAGTGGGTAAAACACCCGATCCGAAGGATTTTGTACCCAAAATGAAAATTAAAAAGAAATGAGGTGTGAAAATGTCGCAACCTACAACGTTTATCGCACGATCACCCGTCAACGATAAATACGAAAAAATACCAACTACATTCAACAATAACATTATCAAACAAGAAGATGTTTATATGCCTATGCATATCTTCGGAACCGGATCAAGTGGTAACTCTGTTTGGCTGAAAGACTTAAATCTGCTCGTCGATTTAGGTCTTCGTAAAAAAGCATATCTCGATTACGATCCACTCTTTTTCGATAGACTCGAATACATTATCATCACACACCATCACGGCGACCACTTGGAGCCATCAACTTTGTTCTACGTTCTTGAAAACTATCCACACATCAAAGTAATTATTTCGAGCTTCTTGTGGAATTATGTGATGTCTCCGCTTTATAAACCAACGCGTAAGAATGGAATTCCTACGTATCCGTATCAACCTAAGTTTGAAAAATATAAAAATAGGTTCATCGAAGCAAAACCTCAATGGTTGACGCTCAATAAATCTCAAGTAGCGTTACTTCAACCACGAACCATCAAACACGGCGACATCGTAAACATTGCGTTAGAGATCTACCATCGAGAAACAAATCTACGAATGCTTTACTGTACCGATATCGACAACTTAAAAGGTGCGACGTCATTCATTTCTGTATTAAACACAACCGAAAACGTAGACGGTCTCAATCAAGAAACAACTTATAACGTCATGCTTCTAGAGGCTAACTACACCGAAGAGAAAATTGTTGAATGGCTCGAAAACACAAAACAAGCAATCGACAACGATCCCGATCTCACACCGGATGAAAAAATCCACGAATGGAACAACGCCTTAGTTCGTGCAAATAACAACCGTCGACACATCTCTGAAGAGGAGGCACTACCGTACGTTCAACGTATGCTTGATTCAGCAGGCATCTTCGTACCACTGCATCCTTCAAGTATGTTTGGGACATTATTTCAACAATAATGTCTTTTCAATAGCACCTAATCCTCCGATTAGGCGCTTTTTTATTTGACATCTTTCAAGATTTGTGCTATACTTATCTTGTCTGAATGACACAAAAATAATTTTTATAGAAAGGCAGATCAACTATGCCAGAAAATAAACGTATTGCAAACACAGGTCTTCGTGCAGGAGACGAATTTATGTTAGAGGGTATTTTGTCATTTTCACAAACAAAACGCCCACGTAAAAATTCATATAACGCAACTCAATATGAATTCCCTATCACACTTGCTTTCGACGCAGCGCATCCAATTCAAGTACACGTAGATAGTTCACTTCCACAAGCTGAACAAGATCGTATTCGTGCCGCCGCGAACCAATACATTTTGAATGCAGCTAAACCTGATAAACAAAACCCATCAGTTAGCAAAATTTACTTGTCTAAGAAAGCACGTTTCGTATCGACCCCTGATTTCAACGACTACAACGACGTTGTTGCAAAAGTTGATCCAAAATCAATGATTCCAACATTGAAAGAATCAGACAATGGTTATGACGTTTACGAAGGAAACGATCCAGCTCAAGATACAAACCCTGTATCACGCGTAATCATCAACGTTTATGAATACCGTGGACCTCAAGGTCAAACAGGTATCACAGACGGTATCCAATACATCTTGTATCCAAAAGACATGGTTCCATTCGCCGGCGGTGGCGGTATGAAGTCTCAAATTGAAAAATTTGGTGTTCACTTCAACGGAACTGCATCAGTAACTCCAACTGCACCAGCTCAACCAGCTCCTGCAACAAATACTTTTGCGGCTCAACCAGCACCTGCTCCAACACCAGAACCAACTCCATCATTCGGAGCTAACCCATTTGGTGCACCTGCCGGAGCTAGTCCATTTGCGACTCCACAAGATTCTCCATTTGGAAATAACTAATTAACTGAACTAAATAGACCTGACTTTCTCACGAAGGTCAGGTTTTTCTTTAACAATAAAAAAAAGACAAGGAAATAAATATGGTATTTGACGGAAAAAAGAATGACGTATTCGGCGTCGTTCCCCAACAACCACCACATGTATTCGCAAGCAACCCACTTATTGCCAAAATTGCAAATGATGAATCCTGGTCTGTATCTGATAAAAACAAAGTGCCTGTAAACTTTAGACTTTTGCAAGAAACAGGCTCTGTCGTAGGAGCTAAACTCGACAGTAACCCATTCGTAACGCTTCAAACCATCGACAAAGATCCAAACTTTGATATGGTTAACCGTATGTATCGACTATCAGCTCTCGAAAATCGTGTAATGATGATCGACATTGAACCAAAAGAAAAAGATGAAACACTCTTATGGTGGTCTCGTTTTCCAGCCCAATATGCAGAAACATCTAAAAATGGTGGTCTTCACTTACTAATCCAAGTACCTGAAGAATTCATCAACGATGAAAACAGTTATATTTTCGACACATTAGTTCAAATCAAAGAAAACAAAGAAGGTACGTGCGAGTATTTGTTTAATCGACACAATATCACGTTTACTAAACAAATGTTTAATAAACCACAACCTGATTTTCGAAAAGGAACGAATGACGGTATCTGGCTCGAATGGTTGTTAAATCACTTAGTCGAAATCGATAAAGATGCACGTGATCGACGTCTACATTTCGAACACGCGCCCGAATTCAATGAAGCTAATCTACATATGGATTACATCAATCAGCAATTGTCAAAACCAGAAGACGCACCAATGCGGGGGTATATGTTCCATGATGTTATTATGAATAAACGATTTATTGATAACATGCTCGATGAAACACAAAAACCCGACCATTCGGCTCGAGAATATTCCAATCTCTTAAAAATTCACCGACAACTCATCAAAACCGCAAATTCATTAATCAAACAAGATCAATCAATGAACTCAACCTACTACGAATCAAGCGATCACTCTCGTGAAATGACAGCAAACGATTTCATCTATCTCGCTTACAAATACGCTAAAGAACTATTTCCTTATCGAGATAAACATGAAGAACACCGTGATAACTTGCCGTGGTTGCTATATCAAAGCAGACAAGCCTATTATTACATCAAACTAAAAGATCAAGAAAAGGAAGCCCCTGAATATGCCAATTTCTATTCCATTGAGACACATTGATCGAATGTTCCCGTACGAGTTCTACGCTGAACTCTACGAGGCACTCGATGATTACGTGCCATTATTAGACACATTTACCTTGAAAACAATAAACGGATCAGTTCCAAACGAAAAAGAACTCTACACAAAAGAACGAACGGAACTAAAACCTACGTTTAAACAATTATCAAATAACAATGTCATTCACATCACGTCTGAATTGCAAGCATTGATCATTATGCCTGTTATAGCAAAAATACTTGTGCATTATCAACAAGCACCTCTAGAACAAGCCTATATGTTTGTTCAATATTATGACAAATTGCAACAACCTCTTTTTACACAAGAACAGGACATCCAACTCATTCGACAAATTCCTGAAATCTTATGGGACGATCCTAACTTGTTAATCGGCATATACGATCCAAATCAAAGCGACGAAGGTGAAGTTCTGCTCTTCAAAGCACCTGACTTCGTGCTTCAAGAATTACATGAAAAGGACAACCTTTATGACAACTAAAACAAAAATCTTAGCATCATTGAGTGCGATTGTTGCGTTCTTTTCAGCTCAATTCGTACTCATGACTATTTATAACTTCGGTAGAGTTTCGTACACAATACCAAGTTTCTGGGTATTTTCTGCCATAACAATTATTGGCACATGGTATTCGTACATCAAGATCGCCAAATACGATGGCCTTCATGAACGAAAACATGAATACAAGTACCGCTATACTCTCTTAGCCATCATCGCGTACTATGGGTTTATCACAGCAAGTGCGATCATTCTCATGAAATTCGGTATTACACCTCAAACACAAGAAAATCAAAGTGCAATTAATGATCTCATGAAAACAAGCGCCATCCCACTAGTCATTTACGTAACAGCTCTCGCACCAATCATTGAGGAATTACTGTTCAGATACATCATTCCAAAAGTGTTTCGATTTAATGCAAAACGAAATTGGTTCGGTTACGGTCTAGGATTACTCTTATTCATTCTCTTACACGCACCAAATGGAATCTACGGAGCAGTATCTTACACTGGAATGGGTCTGATGTTTACATTTATGCGTGTCTATTACGATAACATCAATGCAAGTATCTTGACACACATCACATGGAATGGTATAGTAGTTCTATTAATGTTAGCGTAAGGAAACAAATTATATGAAAAAGACTATTATTCAAATCGCAACAGTTTGTGGACTAGTATTACTCGCATACGGTGGTTATCATTATATGACATACAATAAACCAATCCAAGATATTGTTGCTAAATCAAATACATCTTATGATCAGGCATCTAAAGTATACTCAACCGTAAAACTTTCAGGCAAAGATCAAAACACACCAAATAAAGACTTTCAACAAATCGCCTCAAAGGCGATTACCGACAAACCGGTCTTGTATATTCTCTACAAAACAGGTTGTGAGAATTGCCAAAAGATGTTCCCTATCGAACAAGAATTCATCAAAAAGTTACCCGCTGAAACTCAAAGTCACGTCTATTACGTGAACGCCCAATCAGATTTGGGGTACGAGTTAAAAGGTAAATACAACCTTAAAACAAATACAGCCGTTATTCTTGAATTAAACGACGGGGAAAACCCACGAGTATACTCACTCAAATATAAATCAGAGCAAAGCAGAGATTCTCTCGCTGACGTTTTTGATTCTTTACGCAGTCGCGTAAACTAAACTCTTTAAAACGAAAGACAATCGTCTTTCGTTTTTTTTTCTTCTTTCACGACTTTCATGGAACGTGCCCTATATGTAGGCACGTTCATTTTCTATTATACGAAAATATTTTAAAGGAGCATCTCATGCCAAATTATACATATACACCAATTCCATTTACGGCGGCGACACCTGTTGTCCGAGCATCTATTTTATCGAACACTGTCCCTATGCTCTTAGGAGCACCAGGTATCGGTAAATCATCAATGCTTCGCGCACTAAGTCGACTTCTTGACGCCGAAGTATTCGCTATTCAAATTAACCAATTAGCCGATCGTAGTGACTTAACAGGCCAACGGATCGATAAAGAAAAACATACAAATCAAGCAGGGGACACTATTGAACGTTCTAAACTTTCATTCTTCCCACACTATACAATCCAACAAGCAATCGACTACGCTATCGAAAACCCAAACAAACTAAGTATTATCTTCCTCGATGAAATTAACCGTGCTAGTAGCGATATCACTTCAGCCGCACTTTCACTAAGTACAGAACGTACAATCGGTGGACAAAAATTCCCTGAGAATGTACGTATTGTTGCAGCAGGTAACGATGAAGGTAACGTTATTGCTCTTGACTCAGCATCACGCACTCGTTTCCGTTTCATCAAAGTAACACCTGACGCTGAAACGCTATTAGCGAACATCCCCGATCTAAACCCCTTCATCAAAGAAGTTATCACAAGCTTCCCACAACTTGTCGAAAACTATGGAAATCTAACAAACACAATCACAACCGATCCAGGCTCATCTAACAATGACCCAGACGATGACGATGAAGAATCATTCGAATTAGATTTCGACATGGACGAAGACGGATTCTCTCAAATGTGTGTACCTCGTACAATTGAATATCTGTCAAAATACTTGAACACGTCTAATCTTGATGATAGTAAATCAGCTGCATCTCGTGCAAGCTTTATCCAACATATGGAAACAATGCCTGACGGAAAAACATTGCTACAAGTCGTTGTTGAAGGATCCGTAGGAACTAACGATTTCACCAACAAATTGCTCGACAAAATGTCAGACTTTTACCGTGATCTATTGCAATCAGCAAACACAACTCAACAATCACTTAGCAGTTTGCCACCGTTCGATAAAGCATCCTTCATGCAAATCGCAACTACAGGTCAAATCGATTTAGAAACATCCGTTATCGATAGTCTCGACGCTGATACACGTATCAACATTCTCACATCGTTGCTCATCCAACAAAATGTAAATCAAATCAACGATAACGCTCTCGTAAAACGTACAATCAACAATATCTTGTTGAAAAACGATCCACTACCATTCGCAATCAAAAACAGCTTATTCCAACTCGCTACAACGGATCCAACATTGCTTTCTAAAATGGCAATCGACGAAGTAGCATCGAATTCAGCAAACACAGCCTTTTCTGATATTCTTCCAACTCTGACACAAGCTGTAAGTTACTAGAAAGAAAAAAAAACCCATGAAATTAACAGTACAAGGAACACCGAGCAACCCACAATTCTATTCATGGGGCTCGGTGCAACCTGATAGAAATCAACCATACGATGAACTCATCAAGCAACATTACATCGAACCAATGATGCAAAATGTCAAGATTTTCGATGGTTCTCAAGAAATTACGTCTGATGAATTATCAAACGCCATTCAAGATTTATGGTTTAATGACAAAGTTGATCCCAATCTCGATCAAGAACTGCGTGAAATTTATAACAAATTAACACCGTTCAACTTTAACGACACCAACCTTATTGATGACCTTTATGGACTTCAAGCGTTAAATGTCAACCAATTGCCACATCCATCTAACGATAAAAAGCAAATGGTGATTTACACAATCGAAGATGACATCATTCCGTCTACCAACAACCTCTACTCAAAATGGGGTCACGGTGCTATGAGTTTATTCTTCGCGAGCCTCTACGGTTTCACTAAAACACGTAACTACGGAAACGTGCTTTTCGTTGCAATCAACTCAGATAGCGAATGGCAACTTTATAAAGAAACTGTAACTCAACAAGCTCAAGCTTTGGGCGATCCACAACTAATCGCAAAAGCATCACAATTTGCAACGTTCCCGTTTGCTGGACAAATCTCACAATCAGTAATTCTTCAAGAAAACATGGCAACTAATTCATTCGAACATTGTTTATTACAAGCAATTCACGAATTAGAACCAACTCAAAAACTGTTTCCATGTCCAACAAACATCAAGGCTCAAATCATGCCAGCCATGATCGTTTACCTCAATATCAGTGAACTACAAGGCGCAAATCCTGTTGAAATTTCAAACGATTTAAAACAAATCCAACAAGCAAGCATCCTAAGTAAATCACTCAAAATGATCACATCGCAACGTTTACGAACAGCTCAATCCATCGTTCCTAAACAGAATCACCATTCGCAAGCGAATAATAAAAAGAGCCATATTGTTCGTCGTCAAAATAGAAAAATCTCAAGCAAACCCTTGTCAGCTAAACGACAACTTGAATGGATTATCAAGACCGTTAAAAAATATTTAACAAATCGACAATCTCAAAACGTGTATAAAACACAAACAAAAACATTTATGAGACCAAATCGACGCAATCCATTTGACCCTAACTTAATGGGTTCTTCTACGAAGACAAGTTATAGACCCGATATTCACATCTTTTTCGATACATCAGGGTCTATCACAGAAGACAACTACAAAGCAGCGGCAATCAACATCATCAAACTCGCTCTTAAAATGAATGTCGATATTTACGT
Organism: Streptococcus oralis; assembly: GCA_905370255.1. Next base: position 3,215 of record CAJPKC010000003.1, on the reverse strand, counting down.
TAGCTTCTTCTCTCACGTTATTACAAAACCGGTAAAATTACACGTCAAAGGACGCACCGCTAAGCAAATCTTCAACGAATTCATCCGCTTACCGAAAGTCGGCGGTGGTACAGATTTCAATCAATTCTGGGATCAAATCAACTTAGTTGACGCTCACAATCGAAAATCAGGTAAATCATATCGTTTGAATTTTGTCATCACAGACTTTTGTGACCGTGTTCCTCGTAGTCGTGTATTCACACAAGAAGAAGCAGCCGTCAAGAACACATTCTACCTTCCAATCATGCCAACCAGTAACAGTTGGGATACATATGACGACATTGTAGAATACGCAAAAGAATTCGCACAAGCCATGTATCAGAAAGGTATCGACATCTATCCAAAACTCATCATGTAATTAGCCCCTAAAACGCCTTCTAAGCGTTTTTAGGTGTTGATGATATATTTAGACCACCTCGCACTTAAAATCGCTCAGAAAGGAAAATAATGGCCTTAGAATTGATTACAGACAAGTCATCCATTCATGACTTTTCGAAAAAACCAAAAGACGATCCAAATTCGAACTCAAATGGATCAAACTCATCATCAAATCCCGATCCAAATACAAACGCTCAGTTTTTCATGGGCGGAGGGTTTAACCCCTACAACGGAGGCGGACAATCCGACGACGACGTACCACCTGAACTTGTAAATCTCACAGAGAAAGCCCGTAACGGTGAATTACAAAAAGCTCTCTTCCGTGACGAAGAAACACTAGCTTTAATTAAATCATTATCTCGTAAAAAGAAATCAAATGCTCTTCTTATGGGTGACGCGGGTGTCGGAAAAACACAACTCGTAGAAAATCTAGCCCTTTTAATGGCTAACAAAGATCCAATTGTTATTGATATGATTGGTGAACATGAAATCTACGAAATGCCTCTATCTCAACTCGTAGCGGGTAAAGGTATCGTGGGGCAATTGGAAGATTCGGTAAACAACATTATCGAATTCTTATTAGCAACAGAATCGATTGTCTTCATCGATGAAATCCATATGCTCTTCGATAATCGAGATTCACAAACCTATTCAAAAATTGCACAAATCTTAAAACCAGCTCTTGCACGAAACCTCAAAACAATCGGTGCGACAACTAGTTCTGAGGGGACAAACATTCTTAAAGATCCAGCGATTAATCGCCGTTTCTCTACAATCAATGTTCCCGAACTATCTATCGAACAAACAACTCAAATTATTGACTTGATTATGGACGATTACGCAAAATTCCATAACGTTTTGATTCAAACGCAACAACGGACGTCCATCATTGATACCATCATCACACAGTCTGAGTTGTACAAAAAACCAAACAACCACAGACCTGATACGGCTATCACATTAATGGATACGGCTTTCGCTGAGACAAAAATGAGATACACAATCACACCCGTACCTCAAAATTTCACAGCACCGCCGCACTTTGTAACCGTGAACGACATCAAGAAATCAGCCTTGTCACAATTCCAAATGGTCGAGCTAACACCGCAACTTGTTTCGAACATCGCACAAGAGTTAAACCAAAACATCATTGGTCAAGATCACGTCAAATCGACAATCGAACAAGCACTCAAACGTCAAAGTTTGAATCTCGTTCGACAAAAACGACCAAACGTATTCTTGTTCGCAGGTCCAACAGGTACCGGTAAAACGCAAATCGCTCGAGAAATTGCTAAAAGCTTATTCGGCACAGAAGAATCTCTCATCTATATCAACATGAGCGAATATGCAAACCACGGTGACTTAAACGCCATCGTAGGGTCTCCCGCCGGATATATCGGTTCCGATGACAACTCTGAACTACCACTTCAGCCATTAAATAATAACCCGTTTTCAATCGTACTTCTCGATGAATTCGAAAAAGCCCACACTGAAGTTCAACAATTCTTCATGCAGGCTTTCGATAACGGTAAAATCAAAATGAAACGTCGTAGTGAAGAAATCGACACATCTCGCGCAATTTTCATCTTGACAACAAACGCCGGAGCTCAGGACTTCAACAAAAAGACTATTGGTTTCGGTGCAACACAAACACACTCGAAGAAAGAAATTTCAGATATTCTTGAACAAAACTTCAAACCTGAATTGCTAAACCGCATGACCTACAAGTTTGTTTTCGATCCAATCACAAAAGAAGATTTCACAAAGATTCTCGCAGTTAAATACAATAAACTAGTTGCTGAAGCTCAAGATCTTCACCCAGAATTCACACTCACACCAGCATCGCTCGACACGCAAAACCAACAAGATATGGATTTGTTGAAACCGATTGCTGATGAATTCTACAATCCAAACGAAAACGGACGTCCCGCAGAACGAGCAATTCAAGAATATATTGAATCTCAAATTCTAAACCAACTAAATCAAACACAAATCGCGTTATTCTAAGTAAGGCTTTGCTTAGAATAACCATTTATTGAAAGGATTATTCTAACATGCCAGTAACAATTACTCAAAATAACGACGGTTCTATGAAGATTACAGGTAAAGTCTCTAAAACTCAAAAGATTTCGCCTAAATTCTTCAACGCAACACTAACCGGTTCATCACAATCTGCAACACGTGGCTATTTCAACGCAACATCGCACACATTCGAACACAAGGCTCAAGAAAACATGGTCATTCCCGATGAACAACTAGCGACCTTTCAAAATCGAATTGCCTATCGTTCTGCCAACTATGCCACAAACGCTTATGTTGACAACACTAACTATGTATTCGTAGAAGCAACACCTGTACAACTCGTACCGACTTTTTATCAAATCGGCAACACCGATGACATTCCTTTTTACGGCACAGATTTGTCAAAAGAAACAAGTCAATCAAACTTCAACCGTATTGATAAATGGTCAAAAGTCTATGAATGTTCTGACTTCACAGTATACGCCTCTATCGACATCTTGCAAATTGGTGAATTCCGTGTAAAAGACAAAACAGGCACAAATCAAAAACAATTTGATTATTTGACACAATCCAACATGGCGATCATTACAGGTGATCTCGACGATGTGACATCAATTCGTTACGTGAGTGACGATTCTGTAACAATCACCGCAAACAATGAGGTTCGATATCCACTTAATCGAAAATTCTCAGATAATACAACAGCATTAGTCGTATCAGCACCTACTGCAACTCGACTTATGCAAATTATGTCAACGTCACACGTAGATAAACAA
>CAJPKC010000002.1 GCA_905370255.1 Streptococcus oralis | reverse complement strand
GCATTAATCGTATCAGCACCCACTGCGACTCGACTTATGCAAATCATGTCAACATCACACGTCGATAAACAACTATTCAATGCATCTTTAGAATCTCTCGAAGCAACACAAAGCGTATATTCAAATATCCTATATCACGCAGACAAACTTTCAACAGATCGCGTTAAACAATTAACAGAATTCTTCGATATTGTCCATGCGAATCACACAAACATGACTGAGAAACAATTGTTCAATATTCTCAAACGAACAATGACGCATGTCAACTACTTTGATAAGAAAGATAAATCATTCTTTACAATTTCTGATATGACGGACATTTACGAACAATTGCTTCGCTTTAAACCATTGCTTTCAAATGCATACTTCGAACATTTGTTGAAACAAAATATTCGTGTACTTCTAGCATCGAACATCTCAAAACTTCGTGCGAATAAACCAAATCTCTATAAGCCAGATACAACAACACCTGAATGGCAAGCAACTGAGGCAAAATGGCAAACAAACCCTGACTATTCACCACAACAACGCGCAATCATCTTATCAAAAGAACCATTGATTATTGCACAAGCTGGTGCAGGGTCGGGTAAAAGCCACACAGTTGTAGGACGATTAAGTTATCTTCAAGAACAAAAAGAAAATCTCAACAACGCCCTCGTATTGTCATTCACAAACGCAGCTGCTGACAACATTAAGGATCGCTTCCCAGACATCCAATCAGAAACACTTGCGCGTATGTTCGATAACATCTACCGTGAAACATATCCAAGTCAAGAACTTGTATCGATCGAGACTTTGCACAACACATTGAAATTGTTAGATCTAAGCTCAAATGTCTTCCAAAACATTCCATCTGATGAAGATCCTAACAAGAATTACACACAAGACCAACTTGATCAAATCATTGACGTCTTTAAAACAATTACAAAAAATTATGTTCAATCCCAAATCAGTTTCAAGAAGATTGACCATAACGAATTGTCTGCTAAACTAATCGCACTCGTCGCTAAATACAAAAACGCAATCGAAGCAATTTTGAATGCAATCGGTCAGACAACTCTAGAACTAGAACCTGTAATGATTCATCATCATTTGGCAAACGGCGGCGGTCAATTGTCAATTCCAAAAGAATACAGTCAGATCAATTATATCATTACCGATGAAAGTCAAGATATCTCTACATTCGAGTACAACCTATTGCTTGAATTCGTAAACGAAAACAAGGCTCAACTTCTTATTGTCGGTGACGGTTCACAAACTCTTTATGAATTTCGTTCCAGCGATCCTCGCTATATGAACGCTCTTGAAGCATCTCAAGTATTTGCGACATACAAACTCGAAACAAACTATCGTTCGAAACAAGCAATTTTGTCATACGCTAACGAATTTCTTAAAGTTATTTCCGCTAATGATATTGCGCAAATTCAATTGCAATCTAACGATAAAACACCACTTACCTGGGCTGATTATAAGAAAGCCGTTGAAATCCAAGACATCAATGTTCGTGGAACAAGTGACTATAACGATGCACTAAAAGATGTATTCCAATACGATAAAGTCAAAAATTATGTTCTCACAAAACTTAAAAATGGTGAACAAGTGGCTCTCGTGGGCTACACTCGTCAAGAATTGATGATTATTAGACAAGCATTGGAACAAGTATTAGCTGATAACAACTTGAACATTCCGATCACATCGCTCGTTCAAGATAAAGCAGGTATTGCAGCAATTTGGACAACAGCTCTTGCTCGTGGAAATAGTGACTTGAAATCGCTCGCTGTAACACCAACGATCAACAACGACATTCGTCGTATTCTCCTAGATGCGGTCGATAACTCATATCGTTCACGTTCTCAAAAACAACGTGCTTTCTATCAATCAAAAATGAATGAAACTCTTGATCAACTCTTCGTGTCACCACAATGGATTTATCTAAAGAATCAATTGCTGGCTCGTAAAATCAAGGTATCGAATCTCCGTTCATACTTGTATGGATACATGGTACGTGTTGAAAAACGAGAAATCTCCGCAAGCAATTATCTTCAATCTAAAGAAACGCCAAACGTTAAGGACGCACAAATCGTCCTATCGACGATTCATCGCGTAAAAGGGTTCGAGTTCGATAACGTCGTAGTCTTCCATAACGCATTTAAGACGAAAAGCGCACAAGGATCGAACTTGCAAGAATTATTCCGCATGTATTTCGTAGCATTATCACGTGCCAAGAATTCTGAATTGATTGTAAACGTTGGACCTATGCAAAAGCTTATTTCTGAACACACAATGTTCGAATACCCAATGGAAACAGCCAATCTACTCTTGAAACAAGAACTGCAACCGTGATATAATTAAAGAAAATAACGAAAGGAACACTTTTACAAAATGTCCGCAAATGAAATTTCAACAAGCATCGCGACGTTAGCTGTAAACACACAGCTAACTCCGTCGCCTGAGCTTCAAAAACAACTAGATACCGTCAAAACTAAAGCGACTTACGTACAACAATTGTTGAGTGATTATCGTAGCGATCCTGATAAATTCATGGAAACAAACGATGAAAAATCCATCACTGCTTTGACTAAAGAATTGGAAGAAGTTCTTAAAATTAAAAAGACCATCGAAGATGATCAAAAAGATTTAAAGAATTTCTTGAAAAAACAAACTGAAGCAATCCAAACAACAATAGCAGAAACATTCTCAAATAATGGATTTGACGAATTGAAGAAAGCAAAAGACGATATGCAAATCATCAAAAACGAATTGCAATATCGCCGTAAAGAAAAACGTTGGGCTGAAGTTGAACCTGTATTTTTGGAAACACTTAGCAAATATCCAAACATCAAGCAATATGCGCCTGAATTGACGGACTTCTCTAAGTTTAAAATCAACAACTCTAAGCTGATTAGTGGTGCTGTTAAACAATCACCCGCTATGTCAACTGTTTTGAAAAACGTTCGTGCGCTCATTGCTGATATGGACGCCGCTTTGACTCTTATGATTGAAAATCCGTGGGGTTTAAACGGTTCTAAACAAGCTCTACTTTTGCAAGAGTTTAAACAAAATCCGTCAACACAATACGTAAACGCAAACGGACCAATCCACAAACAACGTCAACATGACGAAGAAGAACAAGCTCGTGTCCAAAAAGAACTTCTTGAACGTCAACAAGCTGAACTGCAATTAAAGCAAGAAAAAGAACGACAAGAAGCACAACGTCTCGAAGAACAACGCAAAATTGCTCAAATGCAAAAAGACGCTCTTGCTCAACAAGCACTAGCCGAACAACAACGTCGTGCCGAAGAAGCTCGCGCCGAAGCTGAAAAACAAGCTAAATTGCTAGAGGCTCAGTTGAACGAATTCAAACAAACAGTTGTACCAAGTTCGATTGCCGCTAAATATCCAGCTTACATCGAAGATCTCTTCCGTCGCAACACCAATACGCAATTGCAAAACAACGATGTTGCGAAAGCAAATGAGTTATGGCATTTATTGAGTAACGTAGTACAGAATAAGCAATCACCTGCTTATCTCTCCACAAATGGTCAACCATCTGCAATTCTTGAAATTGCACGATTCATCATTGATTTATAGTAAAGATGTGTGGCTCAGCCATGCATCTTTTTTAATATTCAAAAAAAGAGACCTCTCTCGAGATCTCTTCAAAGATGTTCTGTACGTAGCATCTTACGCCAATGTTCAATCTTTGACCTTTGTCCAAATTACTCTACAAAGCATATTATACACTAAATTATATTAATGTCAAATAATAAAAACGTATTGGAGATTCAAAAATGACGCCAAAAGAATTATTCTATAGCAGAATCCAATCTGCTCTCGAAACAACAAAACCATCAAAAGTATTTAAAACTCGAACATGGAAAAAAGCTCTTACATTATTTGAGACTGCATATCTCGATAATAATCTACCTGACGAACTCATCGTCATGTCAACAAAACATTTATTCACAGCTGATGAAATTCGTGAATTTAAAGCATATCTTGATGAACATCGAAAAACGGTGGCTATTACAAATCAAACACCAAAACATATTATTGATTTGTATTACAATCGATGGCTTAATGTTCTTGCGGCCGATAAATTAACAAAAATGCCATTATGTCGATATCTTCTGGACGAACTCGAATTACATAAAGATGATGCTAAATTCTTCGGAGACCACATTCTTAGAACCTGGAAACAATACGAACTTCCGTCACCCGAAGCTATCATTCTAACATCTGATTTATTCTCAATCGAAGAAACCAGCGACTTATTATATTACGCAAATCGACTGAACGATATTTCAGTAGAATACACAAAACGACACGAAGATATCGACACCGCAATCATTTATGCTCAATCGAAAAAAGCAAAAAACGTTCGAACTCAACGCCAACAGTGTCGAAAGAAATCCACACATAAACAAGTACTCGAAGCTGAAATTGAGATGCATGCTCTCTAATTAAAAATCACAAAAAAAGTGGGTATTTGAAGACCCCTTTGGATATGAAAAACCCCGAATTGGATACCTATTGGGTCACCCTAAAGTCAGTAACGACGCGCGATTTCGCTTCAAAATACCCAAATACCCATTTTCTTTATATATAATATTATTAAAAAAAATAAAGAAACAAAGTATATGAAATGATGTAGTTTGAAAATACCCTATATATGAATTTTAAAACTGCTGGGTAAACTGGGTATTTGGGTCAAAAATGAACCGCAAGCACCTCACAAATCGCGTAACGACAGCGTTTCTTCGACTTTTGAGGTCGTACCCAGTTATCCAAAAAGTGGGTAAAACACCCGATCCGAAGGATTTTGTACCCAAAATAAAAATTCAAAAGAAAATCGTAAAAAAATGTTGACAAACTTTAAAGTTTGTGATATCATTACAATATGCGAAAAACTTAATTAGAAAGCAGGTTCTAACCTATGCACCAACTTCGAAATAAAGATAAAAATATGTATCGATTTCTACTTCGCTTCGACGACTCCCTTCGAAAAAAAATGGTTGAGATCGGTGAACGCGAATCACGCAGTTTGAACTATTTAATCAATGAGGCTATTGCGGAATACGTAGAACGCCATTCATCATGAGGTGATGTATATGAGCGTAACAATTACTCCAAACCTAAATATAATCCACGATAAGATTCCGCGATATAGTCAGGAGCTAGATCCCTATATCTTTGAATTTTTCGACTACGTCCAAACAAACTTATCTACACCTTTTACTGTTCAAAATCACAACGAGTTAATTGTTCATATCACAGATGTTATTGCGAATCTAATCCGCGTCCACATTGGGCAAGAAGCTATTCGTAACGGAAAAGACCCGGATTACTCAAAAGCACACAATATGAAACCACGTATCGATGAACTAACGATGCTCTTCCACGTGTACTTCCCAACAATTCGACTTTCACTAACACGCGATTCATCCGAAAGCGATATTGCGGTTTATGAATACTTCGGACCACGCGCAGGAACATATACTTTTGATCCAACACGCATCGAAAGTCTTTTGTATGATATTCAAGCAAATAGCACCTTATCAGCAATTAAATCGTATCAAAATGCGATTCTTTCAACAGCACCTTACGCTCTTGAAACACATGATCCAAATATTGTTCCTGTAGGAAACGGACTCTACAATAAAAAAACAAAACAGTTAGAACCGTTTCGACCTGAGTATATTACAACTACAAAGATTGCAACCAATTACAACCCGAGCGCATCTAAAATTGTCATTCACAATGATGACGATGGTACAGATTGGGATGTTGAATCATGGTTAGCGGATATTGCAGGCGGATTGTCAAACGCATTCGATAAAGACACATATGATTTGTTTTGGCAAATTATTGCGGGGTCAATCAATCCTGGACAAATCAACGCCAAAGCTGTATTCTTCTACTCATCTGTCGGTAACAACGGTAAAGGAACATACGGACAACTTCTTAAAAATCTTGTCGGTAAAGACAACTACTCGTCTCTTGCAATCCCTGCTTTTAAACATGAATTCATGAAAGCTAAACTGATTGGTAAAACAATTAATATTGCGGACGAAAACCCTGTCGACATCTATCTAGATGACGTACAAGACTTTAAGGCGATGATTACGGGCGATGACATCATGATTAACCGTAAACATAAAGATCCAATTACAGCTCAAATCAAAGCTATCAACATTCAAATGTTGAATGGTCTTCCAAAAACACGTGATAAATCTGACTCATTCTATCGACGTCTAATCATTGTACCGTTCCTGTATTCGTTCACAGGCAAAGGCGAAAGAGCTTATATCAAATACGACTATATTGCTCGTCAAGAAGTATTAGAATACGTTCTTAAAACAGCACTTGAGCTCCCACACTTCAACGAGTTTATAACACCCGAACGTTCAAAGATCGCATTAGACCAGTACAAAGAAGATAATAACTCAGCTGTAGAATTTTGGAATGAATTTAAAAATCAATTCAGTTGGGACGTACTCCCACCAAACTTCTTGTATGATTTATATCTAGCATGGTTCAACATCGAACACGGCGGCGAACGTGGAAGTTATTTCTCAAAGAAAACGTTCTTGAGTCATCTTCAAATGTATCTAATTGCTGATGACGAATGGGAATTCAAAGCAACACACGCAACCAGTGCTAGTAGTTTTAACACAGGATCAATGATGGACGCGGACGAACCTCTTATCACGGATTACAATCTTGTTAATTTCTTCGATAAGAATTATTCGGGTAAAGACCTTGAACTAAAACGAGCTTTCCCTCGACCTGCACGTGTTCGTGGCATTGTCAGAAAGCAAAAACAAACAACTTAGAAAGACCTATATGAAACTCAAAAAAACAACAAATGATTTAATCGAAAGCGATTTTGAATTAGAAACCGGCGATGTTTTTGATAACGCACAATATCAGCGCATCCACGACTTGTACTTCAAAGATCATGTTCAAGATGCGTCCTTAGCGGGGCGTGTCGTGCATGATCGCACACGAGTACTTATCTCTCACGATGACGATATTGTTCACACATATGAAATTGCATTGAGCGTCCAATATGACGAAACAGGAACCCCTGTTGATGGAGGGCTATTCTTGGCAGATATTTATCAACCACCACAGTTGAACGATAATGTGTATACATTCTCCCAAGATTTCTCAGAAATTGATATTGATCATCCAATTTTTGATGCTCTAAAAGGACAACCACTCATCAACATTCATCCCGACGAACAACTAATGGACGCAGAACTTGCATCAGCTTTGTTCTTAGGTTCTTATGAAGATATCGAAAACGAACTCATCCTCCAATTCATGGCAGGACATATCGCTTGGATCAACTTTATAACGGTGTAAATATGAAAAACTTAGTAAACACTTTAGAACAGTTAAAAGCCACGTCTAAGATTTCTGAAAAAACAGCCTTATTAGAAACAATCCAAGACCCTACTATCAAACGGGTCTTGAACTTTCTAGGCGATCCAAATCAAGTCGTTGGCATTTCAACGAAGAAACTTCAAAAAAATATTGAACCGATACCCCACACCTTATCCTTTAGCGAGCTTCTCGATTACTTGCTCGTACATAACACAGGTACTGAAAATGAAGTCGGAATGGCACTGTACACGATCAACCAATACGACCAACCTACACAAGACGTGTTACGACAAATTATTGGAAAATCGTGGACGACCACTGTCGGTGCCGCTCTGTTAAACAAAGTCTTCGGCGACAACTTTATAGAAGTCTTCAGCGTACAACTTGCCTATCCTTATGAGAAAAAAATCAACGGTTATTCCGATGATACTTACTTCTTCGTCACTCAAAAACTAGATGGTTTTCGAGCAGTCGTTGAAGTAAACAAAGGTAAAGTTATTTCCGTTAAGACACGTAAAGGAAAAGCAATCGACGGTCTTACCGAACTCAGAACAGACATCGAAAGCGTTCTCGACAAGACCATCGGACATATGGTCTTCGATGGTGAACTTCTCTTAGAAGATACTGACGACAATCTCACAAGCGTTGAACGATTCCAAAAAACCGGACAGCAACTCTCCGCAGATGGCGAGTGCCAAAACATCGGATTCAACATCTTTGACGCTCTCCCATATGATGAGTTCAAGCAAGGCATCTCTCAGCGTTCCTATAAAGAGCGCCGCGAGTTGTATCTAACACCGTTTACTGCGGGACAACTTGTCCGCGTTATCCCAATACTCGGGCGCACAACAAAACACGATATCCATAAATGGAGCGATTATGCAACAGAGCATGGATTCGAAGGTGTTATGTTAAATGATCCTGATGCGAAATATGAAACTAAACGCGTCAAAGGACTTCTCAAAGTGAAAAAGATGCATACAGCGGATTTACCGATTGTTGGTTTTGAAGAAGCCATTGACGGCAAAAACCGAGGCGGTCTCAAATCACTCATCGTACAACTCGATGACGAAAATACTGTCAACGTAGCATCTGGGCTGACTGAACAACAACGAGAAGATATCTGGAACAACCAAGAAGATTATCTCGGACGAATCATCGAAGTACAATACTTCGAAGAAACTCAAAACAAAAACGGCGGTCGATCGCTCCGATTCCCCGTCGTACGAAGTTTCCGCGATGATAAGACGATCGAGGACATCAACGTAGATTAATCTTAAGAATATCGCCGTAAATCGACTCTGAAGATGTCAACGTAGATTAACTTCAAAGACACACACAAACCAACTAGAAAGGCAACTTTTACAACAACTTTTATGATTTTATTTAACTTACTGCTAAGTACAGCGCTACTGATCACAACACCCGATGCATCTGGCGAATACAAAAAGGTTCAAATTCCGCCAACAACGCATCATGCGGTAAAACTTGCAAAAAAACAATCAACAGTAAAACCTGTTGAAAAACCTGAACCAAACACGCTCGCCTTTGACGGTGTAAAATTACATGTAGGGGAACTCGTAGCGGGAAATCTCTTCGTAGATCGTGGCCCGAATCTTCAAAATTACATCAATCAAGGATTCATCGGCCAAGCATGGCACGCTCTCAACAACAATGACGGTCTCGTCACATACATGGCGGGTCATAATCCTGGCGTAATGAGTCCTCTCGCGGCCTATGTTGCTGTTGGGAAATCCGTGCAAGTAACAGACGCGCAAGGTTCTTCGCGCGAGTATGTCTTTACGGATGTCTTAGAAACGCCTATGAATGTGCATCAAAACGGTGTCAATCAAGCTGTTGTCGACTACACATACTATCACATGGACGATCACGAAGGTATCGTAATCCAGTTCTGTAGACCTGAACGAGGCATCATGCAACTATGGATTGCCTCACCCAAATAAACTTTGAAAGGACGCCTAGAGATGGATCTAGTACTACTTCAACTAATACCTTGGTGTTTAGGCTTCATAGTATTCTATGCCTATCTCATCTTTGGCGACAAATATCGAGATAATCATACGCAAATACTAACAATTTTGTTAGTCATTCTCACAGTTTTAACGATTGGCTTATTCTTCACATTAGGATACCAATCGTTTTCTGTGCATTAGAAAGGATACCATGACTAAACAGAAAACATTAGCTTTATTCAAACCCGATGTTATTGAACAAAATCTTTCGTTAAAACTAATTGAATTGATTTACCAACACGGTTTCGTTATTCTTGCAATGGAAACTGTACATCCATCGAAAGAATTATTATCAAAACACTATAACGAATTAGTGGATAAACCTTTCTTTCCGGCATTGCTTAAATATATGACATCACAACCGATCACTGCGCTTATTCTCGAAAAAGAAAATGCAATAGAGGATTGGCGCAAACTCATGGGTGCGACCAATCCAGATAATGCGCAACCAGGTACTATTCGAGGTGATTACGGTCAAAAGCACCAAATGGGCAATACTTTAAAAAATCTCGTACACGGATCTGACTCAATCGAGAACGCTGAACGTGAAATTAATTTGTGGTTCCCTAAATTTGGACTTGTATCGACATCTGAATAATGATATACTAGAAATCACGAAAGGACAAATGTAATGATCTATCCAAACTCAGCTAATTGGTTTCTTGCAAACGAACAAATGGATGCAAAACGCCTAATGGCATACATGTATTTTTTCCATGCATGGTCATGTGCGCTCATTAGTGATTACGATGATGATCTTGAATTTAGAGTGACACCGAACGGCGTCACTGAAACCACGATTAAAAAGGACTTTGTACTTAACGAATTCGATTATCCTACAGAAGAACCATCTGTCAAGAACAAATGGCTTTACGAATCGATTCTTGAAACGTACAAAGACTATAAAACATCGGAGCTCTATGAGATTATCAAATCCGACGAGCCCTACAATTGGGCTAAGCAACGAAAGAAACTCAAAAATATTATCACTAATAATGAACTACAAAAATTCTATCGATTTTTGTACAAAAAATCTAGGTAGGTGCCTTCGCACCTACCGTGATGTATTATGATAATAAATTAATAAAAAAGGAAGTATTAACTCTATGAAGAAATCTACTAAACAAACAATTACCCTTGGTGCTACTGTTCTCGCAGCAACTGCCGCTACAAATGCCGTTCATGCCGACGAAGTCGTAACACCTGTCGCTCAACCACAAGTTGAAACCACTGTAACAACTACAGCACAACCACAAGAAGTAACTCAAAAAACTGTGGATGAAGCAAAATCAAAAGCTGACGAAACTGCAAAAGCTGTCTCTGAACAAGAAACAGTCGTAAAAGACGCAACCGCTAAGGCAACAGAAGCTGAAACTCAAGAACATGCTGCTTCAGAAGCTTATGCAAAAACAAAAGAAGCTGCTGAAAAAGCAACTCCTGAAACAATTGCTAAAGCTGAAGAAACAGTCAAAACAAAAGAAACTGAAGTAAAAACAGCTAATGATGGTGTTAAATCTGCGGAAGAAGGCGTTCAAAAAGCAACTGACGCTGAAACTAAATCAAAACAAACTCTTGACGATGCACACTCAAAAGTTGCAACTGAAGAAGCTAAAGTAAAAGATGCTCAAAACAAAGTAAACGACGCTGAAAAAGCTTACGAAGCGACTACACCAACAAAAGCTCAAGAAGCTGTAACTAAATCTGAATTGAAAGCAAAAGATGCTGAATCAACACACAAAGCAGCTCAAGATGAATTGACTCGTGCAAAAGAATTCGACGCATCTCGTCAAGCTAAAATTAATGAAACAAAATCAACTCTCGATAAAGAACGCACTGAAAAGAATATTCCAGCTCTCGAAGATAGCCTTGCATCTGCAAAAGCTAACGTAGAAGCTAAAGAAAAAGCTCTTGCTGAAACAAAAGCTAAAGCCGGTGTCGCTCAAGCTGAAGTTGATGCTGCTCAAAAAGCACTCGATGCTGCAAATGCGGCTTATCAAGAAAAAGTTGCTAAATTGCAACAAGACGAAGCTCTCCGTAAAATCGTTATTCCGGCTGAATACGCAAAACACGACATTAAAGATTACGCATGGTTCATCTCTCATGCAGATGAATTCATGAAATTGCAACCTGAAATTAACTGGGATGCATACAACAAAACAGCTCTTGGAACAAACAAAGACAAAGTTGACCTTGAAAACCTTACAGCTGCTCAACGTAAAGAAATCGCTGAATTCGTATCTCAAATGTTGAACGACCTTAACCAACAATACTGGTCTCAACGCGAACCGGGTAAAGCACACACACCAATCCAATTAACAGTTGGTGGTCAAGAATTTGCAGACGCTATCGCGCGTGGATACTCTAAGTTCTACGCAGACAACGGCGGAACACCTGACAAATTCAACTTCGCTAAAAACTGGGGTCACCAATACTCAGTTCTCCGTCCGTATAACGCAGCTGAATCCCTCGGTGGACTTTTGCCTGAATGGCACAAAGAAAACATGGGCGGATACAACATGTTGAACTTGAAACAAGACATCGCAAACGTTATTCGCAAAATGATGTTTGCTGACGGCGACCAAGCAAATGGTCACGCTAAACACTTGATTTCACTTGAAGGTACAGGTATCGGATTTAGCGTAAGCTCAGGTTCTGTTCACATCTTGTCAACAAACCGTCCAACAAACCAAGACAAAGGTGACTACATCAGCACTGACGCTGAATACAAAGCATCTTTGACATCATCTGTTGAAGCAGAAGAACAAGCTCTTCAAACAGCTAAAGATAAGAAAGCAACTGCTGACCAAGTCGTTAAATCTGCTGAAAACGACCTTGCTTCTGCTAAATCAGCTCAAGTTGATGCTCAAACGGCATTGAACGCCGCTCAAAACGCTATCGCGAAAGCTCAAAAAGCATACGACGACGCTCTTGCTGTAAAAGAACAAACACCTTCAGCACAAGCTAAGGTGACTGAAACTGCAAAAGCTCTTGAAACAGCTAAAGCTGAACTTGCAACAGCTAAATCAAATCTTGCAAACTTGCAACAAGTTCGTGCACAACGCGAATCTGAATTGAAAGACGCTAAAGCTAAATTGATTGCTCAAGAAGAAGCTCTTAAAGTAGCTCTCAAATCAGCAATCGATGCTGAAAACGATTTGAAAGCAAAAGGTCTTGCAACAACTGAAGCTAAAGCTCAAGTTGAACGTGCTAAACAAGCTGTCAAATCAGCTGAACAAGCAGTAAAAGAATCAAAAGATTATCTTGAATTGCTTAAGAACGCACCTGTAAAACTTGCTGAAGCTGAAAAAGTATTGACTGAAGCAAAAGCTAAAACAGCTGAAGCCAAAGCAACTCTTGAAACTGAAATTGCAAAACTCGAAGCTTTGAAATTGAAAGCAAAAGCGTCTCAAGAAGATTACAAACGTGTCTTCGAAGCTTACCAAAAACTCGTTCAAGCGAAGCAATTGGAAGAAACAATTCGTCGTGAGCAAGAACGTATCAAACACGAAAACGAAACTCGTCGCAACGAACCAGTTCGTCATGAATCTACTCAAAACAAAGTAATCAAGACAACTACCCCAACCTCAACAACTAAAACAGCGACAGTAACACCTGGTGCAATCACACCAGCAACACCTCAAGTTAAACAAACTAAACAAGCAAGCACTAAAGAATTGCCTTCAACTGGTGAATCTGCAAGTGCACTTGGACTTATGGGCGTAGCTATGATGGCTCTAGGTCTTGCTGGATTGAAACGCAAACGCGAATCAAAATAATAAAATAAGACTGAGGAAACTCAGTCTTTCTTTTTTTTGTAAAAAAATCTAATAGAAAGGAATTCCTATGTCTACAGCCTATATCGGTATTTTAGACCAAGCTGGATATAATTACGCTCTCGTTACAGAAAACACAACGCCTGACAAAGCATATCCCATTCTAAACACCTATTACAATAATCCCTCAAAAATCTATGAACTTTTAACAACATACGAAACAAGCACTCAATTCAAACCAATGAAAGATCGCTTGCTAAATAACGAAATGCGATACTCTATCAAGTATTTCATCGCTAATCAAAAAGACAAACCTGATTACGCCTATGTATTTAACACTAAAACACAAAAATGGTACTGTTTCGATTCTGAGAAAAATGGATTTGTCTCTTTCACAAAATTATTAAAATATGTCTAAGCTATGGTAAATAAACAATACACATCCGATCCAAAAATCGCAATTTTATCACAACTATATGATGTTGCGCCTTCAGCAATTCACAAAAATTCAAACAACAAGTTTCGTATACGTCATAAAAAATACCGCGTATACACACTACACCAACTTTTCGAAAACGAAACCAATATACCCGAATACGATTACATTGTAACATTCGGATATGAACAATATTATATCAAAAAGGAAAAATAAATGACTCAAGATTATTATCACAACGTCACAGTTCGAGAACTTATTGAAACACTCGAACAATTTGACCCAAATGATACCATTGAAGTCGTCGACATCGTTCCTGATGGGCACGATCGCTATGACGAATTCGCTCAAGCCGGCTATAAAGTAATGTGGCAACCTGTAACTACTCCAACCATGCAACTGCAACGCTACGGCCTCCTCATTGCCGATTACTTAGTTACACTCCGTAGCGAAGAAAACAAATAAGAAAGGAACCCCATGCAACAAACACCGCATCGAGTATTACAACAATACATTCCGCTTAAAAAGCTAAAATGGTTCACACAAGACGAACTAAAACAACTACAATACGGAGCTATCAAAATTGACACCGTTTTCATTTTAGCTCAAGTCAACTATAACGATCGTCTATTTGAAGCTTTCGACCAATGGTTACAAGGTATCACAACCTTCAATAAAAAAGGAACCTATACTAAGACAGACGTTTTAGACTGGTTTAATACAATAAACACATACACTGGTGTCGAACTATATGCTAAAATTGAATCACTCTTAAATCCACTCACAAATAGCGAATCAACAATCGACGAATGTATCGACACAATCGGCTCAAATATCACATCACAAAATTAGCCTCTAAAATCGTTTCTAAGCGATTTTAACCTAAGGTGGTACAATCAACCGACCAACTCAATAAAACGCAATGTGGGTCAAAATAGAGCCATTTAAACGCAAATTAAAAGAGAAGCAATTGCTTCTCTTTTTTTATTTACAACGATGGTTCACTATAACGAACACCTTCGTTATTTAAAACACCATCTAGAGCCATACGATAGCGTTTATTGATTTGAACCTTATTCTTCAATAATTCTTTTGAAACAACCGGTTCTTCCAAAATATCGTAGTACTTGCGATTGTACATTCGTTTTACTTCGTTATAGGATTCGCCTGGTTGTAATTGATAAGGCTCTAACGAAGCCATATTGTCATTAACAATTGATAACACATTCGCATTATGATCAACAACACGCATATTGAAATCTTTGTATTTAAAGGTCTGACTACTATATTTGTAATCCAAATAATCGGAATAAACCGTTTTAGACACCGATGACAAATAGTCATATACTTCTAAATCATCCCAAACAATATCACCAATATGCATCAAATTCGCTTCAATTGTTGGCTGAGCATCAACCATCTTATCATTTCCGTTGATATAACCCGCCTCTAAGCAGCCATCAATTTTCTGCAACAACAATTGGTCATATAGCATATTTGAATAATGATAATGAGCCACCATCGCAGGCGGTTCGAAACCTTTTGGATACAAGTTGAACTCGTTATCATAAATTTGCATATACAATTGATGATAAACATTCGGATGATTCTTCATTTGATTATAAATCATAGACATCTTATCAAAATGTTCCGCAGTTTGTTGACGATATTCCATAACGGTAATCTCAAACGGATCTCGTTCACCTGATGAAATTTCACGAACAATATCAGGGCATTGGAGGCGATAGCCTCCGTTACCCTCAAAAACATTCTGTTTCGAATGACGTTCGGAATAATCAATGAACTTCCACATTGTCGGAACATCTTTCTTAGAACTATAAACTAAAGTCATGATCATCCTCCGCTTCAACTTCAACTGTTGGAGTTGTGACCGTTTTAACAGTTGGTGTTTCTACTACAACTTCAGACTCAACTTCGCGATCAATTGTCAACTTACGTTGATCATCTTGTTCAAGTTCTGTCAAACGAGTCTTAATTTCTTCGAATGAATTTTGTTTTTGAACAAGAACATCCGGACGAGCCATAATAACAGACTTGTCTTTAATTGCATTTGGAACAACCGCACGGTCGATGTCGTTTTCGTCTCTGAAAAGACATTCGCTCATAACCGCACCGTGGCACAACGCGGCGACACCACCCATTTTCGTATTAGAATCATCATACAAGGTATAATTATTACGAACACTACCACCAAATGATAATTTATTGAAATACGATGTTTTCTCGTTAAAGGCTTCAGACAAAGTCATCATATCGCCATTCTCTCTAGACATAGCCTTACCGAGAACTTGAAGATGCTCCTCATTATAATCCAAACCTAACAACTTAAGCTCAGACCCTACTTTCGCAATCCATTCTTTAGATGAAATACGAGCACCTTTACTCATACCATTTGACGCGCGTTCATTATCTGGATTTTGACCTTTAATAAACAATTGCGAAATGTTACCATTATTGCTAAATTGTTTATTAATGTCATAAGCTTGTACGGCATTGTGTTTAATTTGAAGAGTCATTTGGGTAGGTTTATAGAAAATCTCCATAGCCTCGCGTAACGCTTCATTACGAAAAGCAGCCGTTGCATCCTGCATCATAGTACCAGGACGACCTGTATTATCAGATTTCGTAGCAGTCGCATATTGAACAGCTAAACGATCCTTATCCGTCGCAAATGTTTCAATAGCAGGCGCATCAACATTTAATACGTCAATCAACATTCCCTCTTTGACATCACCCAACAATTCAGTAACAACTTCAACGTTCGTGGCTTGATGCGTATCGCTCGATACATAATTAATTGGTTCATTAACATTTACTGTGTCAAATTGAACGCCAACTAATTGTGCACCCTCATATTTAGCGCACTCAAGTAAATGACTAGCTTTACCTTTGGCTTTCTTATTGACAATCTTACCAAGACTTGTCATAACCGTTTGACTATCGGTCAAATCAACATAATCCGTTGCAAAGTTTTCATCACTGCGCAAAGCCGTATGAACATATTCATTCAAAACATTAAGAATTTCTTTACGATCAACTGATGGGTCATTTGCCATAATGGTTGCTTTCTTACGAAGTTCTTCTGGATCATCTTTGCCATTTTCTTTAAAAGCATGACTGCTTGAAGCAACGTCCATGCCGTCATTCACAAACAACGGATAATACTTTTCACCATCAATTTCAACTTGACCGTCACCATAGTTCAAAATATTAGCTTCATGCGACAATAACGTATCTAATTCTTTAAGAGCTTCTTCAGATTTCAATGCAACAAAACCATACGCATCACCGTCAAAGTCTCCATCATGCGATTTATCCATAAGTGGATTCATTGCAAAACCAGTAACACTATCATCGATCGTGATTTCAAAACTACGAACAGCACCTGTGCGCCACGTAGGGTCGCGCCAACCAAGAACTTTAGATCCTTCTTCAAGACCCATTTTCTCAGCCGTTTCTCTTGAAATCGCAATTTGATTTACACCAAGACGCGGATCAGCACACGCAACAAGTGTCGCTGAATTATTCATACGTTTAGACGTAATCTTATCACGAATCAAAGAATGCTTACCATTCGCACCTGGACCATCAATCTTCGGCGCAGTATCCGTTTGAATACGTTCATAATAACGTTGTGCATTTTGCCATAACTTAGTTTGTTGGCTCTTTAACTTAGCAATTTCAGCTTCATCACCACCATTTGCTTGAAGTTCTTTAATCTTATCAGATACTTCAATATAAGATGCGGCACGTTTATAAATTTCAATATAGTGATCAGTCACATCATGAGTCGCAGTCGAACCGTCCATCATTTCAGTAGAACGACGTAACGCCCCTGATAACACAGGAATACCAAATTCACCATTTTCATCACGAGTAAATGAACGAACATCATAACCTTTAAGTAAACGTGGGTTTTCACCAGTAATAAGAATATTGTTCAATCGGTTATTAATCAACGGGAATGGCAAGTTCAAAATACCACCATTATTCGCGATTTCTTTCATGAAATCATCGGCTGATTTATTTGGATCAACTTTAAAATGAAGACGCTCTTCACCTTCTTGCGGATGATATCCCATTTTCAAATTACCATCATGATCAATATCAACCCCTTGAACCAACGCATATTCACGCAAGTCAGTCCACGGTGTTACGTTGTTACCATAAACTTCGTTGATGATGCCTTTCGCACCAAGTGCTTGCAAGTTCAACATCAACAATGTTGAAACCGAACGACCTTTACCTTTAGCAACATCCGATTTGTCATAAACGTGTGATTTCTTATCAACCGTCATATCCGTAATCATCATTGGCATGAACCCAATACCATTCGGTTTAACTTCACCGCGAAGAGGATCGACCAGATCAATCGTTTTCGTATCACGTGCTTGTTTCAATACAGACATATTATTACGAGAAAGTGTTGCATAAGGACCCATTACAACATCCAACTCAGGATTTGCTTTAAAGAATTGAACTTCTTTCCAAATACCTTGCGCACGAGCTTCTTCCTCACTCATATTACGGTCAATAATAAGATTGGCAACCCCTTTATTTGAACCGAAGTCAGATTGCTTGTCACCTTTACGTTGCGCACGCATTGCTCCGTTTTCATCTTCATAAACAGGTACTTGATATTTCTCAGCATATTCTTTCGAAATAACCATACCGTCATCATATGTCCAACCACCGAAGTTCATAAACGCAACTCCTACAGGTTCTGTTACCTGAAGTGCCACAAGAGCTTGCTTGGTTGCCATCATTTGACGGTCACTCGGCATAGAATCAATATATTTGAATGATTCTTGTTTTGTCATTGCTACACGGTCACGTTCCAATTTACCCGTAAATGGATTTTCCCAACCATCAGACGCTTTAACCGTTCCGTCAGCATTAACAACCGCACCATCAACTAAGTAACGTTCAACCCCTTGGTTCTTACCAGAACCCAACATATAAGGATCAAAAATGTTATTCCACTTAGGATCAACCACACGAAGGTTTTCACCGACCAATTTAGCTTCGTTGAAACCATCTTGTTGAACATAATCGTCAAAGTTCGTACCTGAAATATCACCATAACGGTTAGGGAAACGAACACGATTACGAAGTGTGCGAATATTGGCTTTCAATTCATCTTCAGACCGAAGTTCCAAGAACCGTTTCGTATAATCAGGATCTAATTTGAAACCTTGCAACTGACTACGATAAACCTTATTGAGTGATGATGCGCCCATGGTATCTACAAAGTTATCATAACGGTCATCACCACGACCACCTAGATAAGCACCCTGCATTTGTTCAACCATGTTCTTATCAATTTCAGCCATAATAGCTTGCTCATAAGAACGTAAACGCAAACGTGCACGACGTTCATCATCAGTCTCTAAACCAGCCACAATCTTATGCGTTTCACCCGGTACAAAATACGCTTCATAACCCGGAACGAAACCAAATGATTCAGACGCTACAAATTTAGTTTGAATAATACCGTATTCGTCTTCGTTAAATACTTGACCAATTTGGTTAGTCATTCGTTGAGTCGAACCATCTTTGCCGAAAATATTTGGACGGTCATATGAATACTGAATAACACCATTATCGTCAATTTGAATATCAACGTTCGAAATATTATCTACGTCCAAATGTTCTTGAACACGCAACATCGCTTTCGTTTGATATTCCTTTTGTTCTGGATCAGAAGCCAACACATCCGCAAGACTACGAGCAGTTTCAGGATCAAACTCAATCATACGATCTCGCAAACGATCCACAGCCATTTCATTACCGATCAATTTAGATTGATCATAACCTGAACGTTTAATAGCTGCTTCAACAGCATAACTCAAACGTGGACGATTTTCATCCGCACCAAGTTCTGCTACAATTGCAGGATTGAATCCATTTTCGAAATCACCAAGATGTGTCGCAATAAAGACTTTATGCAATTCTTCAAGCGCCTGTTCTGGATCAGTGAACCCATCAGCCGAAGCCTTAATAAAGTCTTCCAATTCCAACTTAACATCTTCATCAGGAATAGATGTCAACTCAAACTTACGAGTAGCATTGTAGACTTCAGGATGCGCCATATAATGACGAATTTGAACCATATCATCGAACAACTCAGATTGAGATAAACTATAACGATTATCAAACAAGTGCTCTACATGCGCGTTTGCCTCTTCTAACAAAGCACGAGCTTCTTTCTTTTGATCATTCGTATAAGCACGATTATCCAAAATCTCACGAGCCTGCTCAACAACTACAGCGGCTTCAGACAATTCATCAAACTTAATACTATCCCTATAAGCAACAGTCGCCAAATCAATTTGACGTTTCAAAAACTCGGTTGCGGCATCTTTTGATTCAAATGATACTGATTTCGCACTATTTCCACGAGGTGCACTATAAACATTATATCGCACAGGACGTTCAACACCATCAACAACCTCAGTCGCCGTTGGATGATCTAGCGTAATATCTGTAAAGCGATAGTTTGAATATGCCGCACCATTCGTATTCTTATTGAATTCAGCCAATGTGTCATCCGCACGACCATTGTTTCGAGAATAACGGTGTTGAGACAATGTAGAGACTGTACGACCTGTAACCGCGTCCAACAAACGCATCGAATCTTGTACAGATGGTGCAAATGTACTATTCAATTCCTCAAGAATCGCTTTACCTTTACCTTCCGCTTGCCAATAATACATACGTGTTGGTGTTTGTACGCGTCCAACATATTCAGGATTAGATTCGTCATACAAACGAAGAACTGTATTGTTATCAATACGCACATTCAATTGAGCCACATCGCCAAGATATGATAATGGTTCTTGAACAGAAACATCATAACCATTTTTACGAAGCTCATTGAACATATTCACAATGTATTGAGCACGGTCAGAACGAATTTCTGTATCGCTAAACACTCGAGACATAATAGCACGATCTTCTTTACTGATGAGCGTATCCATCATATCTTTAAGACCCGGCTCTACTTCACCGTTTTCTAACTTACGACCATTCCAACCATAAACAGTATAGACCTCTTCAGTCGGCATATCTGGACGAGCTACTTTAGTTTTACCTTCACGACTCAACTTACGAGTTGGCCGAACAAACTCATCATCCAAATTCACAACAGCGCGTGGAAGAATATTATCAACCGAATTACCATTAGATTTAGCATCAATAAATTTGGCGTAATCTGCACGATTCACATAAAAAACAGCATTATCAATATTACCATCATTCAAATATTGACCATAATCTTCATTGATAGCCGTAACTGGAATCGTTGTCAAGTCAATAACATTTCCATTACCGTCTTCAATCGGCGCAGCTGTCTTACGAAATTCCTTAATAGCAACACCCCAATCATTTAATAGATTTTCTCTATTAAAAATTTGAGCAACATTAATAGATGAATCAATTTGTTCATCTTGAATCAACAATTGCTGAACAACTGCATCATAAGACTCTAAACCAAATTCCGAACCTTTAATCTCACGAACCTCGTTCGCCAAGCGACGAAGTTTCGAAGGAGATAAAGGCTGAAGACCCATCTTCGCACGTGCATCTTGCATAGAACGCACCCAAAGATATTCCCGCTCAAGTTGAGGGATAAATGCATATTCCATATTTATTCTCACTTTCTGACTCGATCTAAAATCGAGTTCGTTTTATTTTATGTATGCTTTTATTATATCAAAATTGAAAATAAAAATGCAAGTACCCTAAAAAAGTTGACACATAATAGATATATGATATAATAGACAATTGAGAAAAAAAAACTAGAAAGGACAATAATAATGACAAATAAACAAATCACACTAAAACTTGAAAATACAGGCGAAGTAATTCCCGTTAAAATCACATCCGAATTCGTAGACGAACAAGGAAATACACGTTATCGTGGCGTCTACAACAACACGGGCATGTCACGTATTTTCGAATTTTACCCAGCAGCTATCGTAGCCGAACATAACTAAAAAAGATACTCGTAAGAGTATCTTTTATTTTTTTTTATTTTTCATCACGTTTGCGAAGACCTAAATAAGTAGCCAAACCACCGAGCCCTACAACTGACAATAATACGACAATCGCAGTATTACGTTGTTTAGCTTGCTCACTAGTCTTAGGTAGTTCTTTTGGTGTTTCTTTCTTTTCTACTGGTTTGTAGTAGTGAATAGTGTTTCCACCTTCATCCTTCGTTTCAACGAATTCATAACCTGGAATATCCTTCTTAGGTTGTTTACCATCTTCTTGCTTAGAAATTTCTTTTCCGGTTGTGATATCGATATGTTTCGTGATCACTTTCTCAGCAGGTTTTTCTACAGGTTTGTAGTAGTGAATAGTGTTTCCGCCTTCGTCCTTCGTCTCAACGAATTCATATCCCGGAATATCTTTCTTAGGCTGTTTACCGTCTTCTTGTTTAGAAATTTCTTTTCCGGTTGTAATATCGATGTGTTTCGTAATCACTTTTTCGGCAGGCTTTTCTACAGGTTTGTAGTAGTGAATTGTATTTCCGCCTTCATCCTTCGTCTCAACGAATTCATATCCCGGAATATCTTTCTTAGGTTGTTTACCATCTTCTTGCTTAGAAATTTCTTTTCCGGTTGTAATATCGATGTATTTCGTAATCACCATCCGAGCATCAAAAACATCAATAGAAATATCTTGACCACTTGATTTTACAGGAGACGGTGCCGTCGGTGCTTTTGGTTCGACAGGTTTCTTTTCTTTAAAGACGTTCAGATTAACAGCCGCCGATTTACCAAACAATTGATATGTGTAGCCGGCTTTCTTATAGATGTCAATATCGCCAGTAGTTTTAGACTGATTCCATGTCGTAAGAAGATGATTTGCGAGTTTAGCACGATCTAAAGTCGTATTCGGTCTAAATTGATGACGAATTGTATCTCCGATACCGACTGAAACGAACGAACCTTTCGGAATCGCATTAGCGTTATCGACACCTTCATTAAACTTCGAAACTACTGCACCACCCTGCAATTCAGATTCAGATCCTTGAGGAATCAATGTGATTGCAGATTTAATAGTAGAATATTCTAACAGTGAAGACTGATAGTTATCTAAGTCTGATTCAATATTAGCAGTCAATAGTTCTACTGGCTTACCCGTCTTTTGATCTACAAATTTAAAATCTAGATCACTATTATCAGAGTTACGAGCATCAACGTTGATAGCACCTTCTGTGCCGAACTTATGGAACGAGAAGTTTCCGTATTTCTGATCATTGATTCCAGGTTCTGTCAAAAGCGGATTGAAGCTTTCTCTGAATGTGACAATCATGTCGAGCTTAACACCATCAGTTGTAGTCGCAACATTCGTAAGTTTGAACGAATCACCTTTAGTATAATCATTCGCGTTCAACCAAGTGCGATCACCAGAATTCGAATTATTATAGACAGCTTTCTTAACTTTCACATCAGTAATAACTGAATCATCGTGATAGCCAATATAGTCGCCGTCTTTAACAAATGACAAGTTCGGATATTTATTGTAGTCTGACAATCCTACACCAATCTGACCGAAGTATTTAACAGATCCTTTATTCGCTTCATCGTACTTACCGTAGACAACAATGCCATCTTTGCTAGACAAAATATCATTACGTTTCGTCAAATCTTGCTGATCCTTCTGGAATTTAGCAAGACCTTCAGTGTACGATTTCAACTTCTTATCATATTCAGCTTTATCTTTGTTATATTGATCCAAAGCCTTGTCGTATTCGGCTTTAGCTTTTTTATACGCTTCATCTTCTTGACCACGAACTTTTTTAAGTTCAACTGCTTTAGCTGAAGCGTCTTTCAATTTCGCAATAGTATCTTTGACATAAGCATCTAACTCTTCACGAGATTGAAACAATTTTGTTTCACCCGTTTTAACAGAAACGCCTAACGCTTTTGCATCGTCAATGGCTTTCGTAAGATCCAACGATTCAGATTTAACCTCAGTTTTTTCTTCAGCAAACACAGATAACGGTTGCGCCAACGGTGCAATGAACCCAATACCCGTCGTAATAAGCATTACGTGCGTCATTGTTTTAAACAATTTATTTTTCATATAAAAATCCTTCTTTAATATGTAATTGATAAAATCATTATAACATTAAAATTTTGCGAAATCAACTATTACGAATATTCGTATTCATAAACACGATCGCCAATCTCATTCACGATTTCTTGCATATCGTTGCGCATTGCATAGAACAACGCCAAACGAGCAGCTGCACGAACATCTTGGTGATGCGATTTATCGAACTTCCACAAACCACACGCACGTAATACACTATCCGGAACATCTGTCCCGTATCCCATATTAGCTTGCTCTACAATATTCGGTACTAATTTCTTAATAATCTCAACCGTCTGAACAACGGAATTATCACGTGCACTATTACCTTGACGAACAATGAATTTTTCTACAATAGCAATATCATAATCAATTGTCACACCGATAGTCCGCCACCAGTCACTAAAATTATCCACGCCGTATGGTACAACCCAATAATTAATCAATTTGGTATTATCTAACAAGACAATACCTGTAGTTGATGTACTAATACGATTACTGGACGGATCAATTGATAGAATTCTTGTCATTAAAATTTCCTCCGATATCATCATTATAGCAAACTTTATCGAAAAATGCAAAAAAAGAAGCTCAAACGAGCTTCTTTTAAAGATGATTATTTTTCATCACGTTTGCGAAGACCTAGATAAGTCGCTAAACCACCAAGTCCTACAACTGACAATAATGCAACAATCGCAGTATTACGTTGTTTCGCTTGTTCACTAGTCTTAGGTAGTTGCTTAGGTGTTTCTTTGGCTTTAGGTTCTTCCGTTGTCTTCGGTTGCTCAGCCTTAGGTTCTTCAACTTTAGGTTCCTCTTTTTTAGGAGTTTCCGTAGTCTTAGGCGTTTCCACTTTAGGCTCTTCTTTTGGAACTTCAGGTTTCTTAGTACCAACTTCTACAATTTGAACTTTAGGCTCATCCACTTTTTCAATAGTTGATTCTTTAACTTTACCTGTCTTTTCGTCTAAAGTATATGTCGTAGTCGTTGTTTTCTTACCAGCTTGACCTTCTTGAACAACTTTTCGCTCACCTTCAGGTAATTCAGGGTTTTCACGAACTTCCTCTTTAAACGGCACTTCCTCTTCAACAACTTTCGGCTTCGTACCTACTTTGATTACTTTAGGAGAACCAGGATCAATTTCTTTTCCAGTTACATCAAATTTAGGCTTTTTACCTTCATCAACAACTGTTTGTTTACCAGGCTCTTCTTCAGGATCAGGAATGTATTTCACGATCAAATCACCATCTTTATTTTCACCGGTACCACGTTCAACAATACGATTCTTAGGATCTTTAGTTGTTACTTTTTCAGTTGGTTTCACTTCACCAGTCTTCGGATCCATCGTATAAGTCGTTGTAGTTGTCTTTTTACCTTTTTCACCTTCTTGGATTACATTTTCAGTTCCTTTAGGCAACTTAGGATTTTCACGAACTTCCTCTTTAAAAGGAATTTCCTCTTCAACAACTTTCGGTTTCGTACCAACCTTAATAACCTTAGGCTTACCTGGATCTGTAACTTTACCCGTAACATCTAATTTAGGTTTAGATCCTTCGTCAACAACCGTTTGTTTACCAGGATCATTTTCAGGATCTGGAATATACGTTACAACGATTTCACCGTCAACGTCTTCTCCCGTACCACGCTCAATAATACGATTCTTCGGATCTTTAGTTTCAACTTTATCCTCAGACGTCACCTTACCTGTTTTCGGATCCAATGTATAAGTTGTTGTTGTTTTCTTTTTACCTTTTTCACCTTCTTGAATTACGAATTCCGTTCCTTTAGGCAACTTAGGATTTTCTCGAACTTCCTCTTTAAAAGGAATGTCCTCTTCAACAACTTTCGGTTTCGTACCAACCTTAATTACTTTAGGCTTACCGGGATCTTTAACTTTTCCAGTAACATCACGTTTCGGTTTCTTACCTTCATCAACAATAGTCTGTTTACCAGGCTCGTTTTCAGGATCTGGAATATAATTCACGATTAAATCACCGTCTTTATCTTCACCAGTACCACGTTCAATAATGCGGTTCTTAGGCTCTTTAGTCGTTACTTTTTCGGATGATGTGACTTTACCAGTCTTTTCATCTAAAGTATAAGTAGTTGTCGTCGTTTTCTTACCTTTTTCACCTTCTTGAATCACATTTTCTGTTCCTTTTGGCAATTTCGGATTTTCACGAACCTCCTCTTTAAAAGGAATTTCCTCTTCAACTACT
Source organism: Streptococcus oralis (assembly GCA_905370255.1). The sequence continues at coordinate 80,850 of CAJPKC010000002.1, read as the reverse complement.
TTCGGCTTCGTACCGACTTTGATTACTTTTGGTTTACCAGGATCCTTAACTTTTCCAGTGACATCCAATTTAGGTTTTTTACCTTCGTCGACAATCGTTTGTTTACCGGGTTCGTTTTCAGGATCTGGAATGTAATTCACAATCAGATCACCATCTTTATCTTCGCCAGTACCGCGTTCAATAATGCGATTCTTAGGATCTTTAGTTGTTACTTTTTCAGATGGTGTAACATCACCTGTTTTCGGATCAACAGTATAAGTAGTTGTCGTTGTCTTTTTACCTTTTTCGCCTTCTTGAATTACATTTTCAATTCCTTTCGGCAATTTAGGATTTTCACGAACTTCCTCTTTAAAAGGAATTTCCTCTTCAACAACTTTCGGCTTCGTACCTACATGAATTCTAGACGGATCATCAGGATCTGGAACTTTTTCACCAGCATTATATTTCGGATCGGGAATATAGGTGACATTCCGAGAATAAGTTAACGTTACAATATTTTCACCCGTACCCACAGCCAATTTCAAATCTTTATCAGCTTTTACAAATTTATAACCGGCAATCTCTTTAGGAGTGATTGTAACTTGCTCGTACCACGGTTTATTTTCAGCGATTGTTTCAATTGGATTACCCGGAATTTCAGCACCCGATTCATCAACATATTTAACTTTTACTGTACCATTTGTTTGATCACCCACTGCGACATTTCTATTTTTTCTAAAGAAAAGAGACATATTGTTAGATTTTCCCAAAACAGAACCATCTCGAACAACAGAAACACCCGTATCATTATAACGTTTACTGAATTCAGGATCAGACGATTCCGTGAACGTCTTAAGATCATCCGTTGTCAAAGCACTTGTAATAGATCGATTTAATCCAACTTTATCAACAATGCCGCTCAGCGCTTTATTATCAGTAAACGGCAAATACACCTCGACTTCCGTTTTCGGATTAATATACACATCCTGCTCGACAACACCTTCAATAAGCGAATCTTCTAATTTAGTTAACTTAAAAGAAACATTCGATTCTTTTGCTGATTCACGCACTCGTTCAAAAACCTTATAATCAGTTGTATCGGAAAATCGATTTTTCTTCTCAACATAAGAAGACGGCGTTGTTTCTTTAACGATTAACGATAAAGAATCACCCACAGAAACACCCTTTTTGTATTTCAGCGAAAGAACATCAGGTATCTTATACCGAATAACATCACCCGTCTTCAAATAAAGTGCCTTGTTAGACCCTTCTTGCACATTTTGACCGCTATGCGATGAAAGTGTATAAATAAAACCATTCCGCAAACCAAAATAAGATTCAATCCATTGTGGTTTATTCGCATCAGAATCAATTGACGATCGCACAAGTTGATCACCGTATGTATCATATGTAAATGGTTTAGACCCGATTGTCGTAATATCCTTAGTAGAAAGAACAGTACGAACTTCACCCGATTTTACATACTTATCGCCTAATCCAACGCCCGTTCTAAACGTGCGATCCGGAAACAATAAATCAAAACTCGCAGGTTTATCCACATACGACAAAGGTTTATACCCATTAGATCCCGATCCATACTTATAATAAGATCGCACATTAACAACAAATTCAAAACTACGATTAGTATTCGTTTTTGAAAACAAATCCTTTGACGTAAACTCAATAGCATCAAATACCGCATAATCTTTAGATGTCAACGATTTCCACAATGAACTATACTCTGACGCCGTTTGAATATCATTAAATTTAAGCTCGGTGTCAATCGATGCTTCGCTTCGCATACGAACTGTATTCAATCCACCAATAACAGAACCAGCACTATTCAAAACATTACTAGAATCTAATGATAATGCATCCTGTGCAATATTCGTATTGAAACGTAAAATACCACCCTCCGGAATCGAATAACCATCATGCAATGTCACTTTATAACGATACGCATTACCCGATTGAGACACAAGCTCAATACTTTTAATCTGACTATTATAAGTACCCTTGGCATCAGGTGTATTCGATGGCGTCATGTCGTTTTCGATTTTCGTTGGATAAGCCGTTTCAGCATTCGCCACACGTTCTTCAGCGAACGCGGGTTGAACGCCACTAACAACAACAGGCGCAATCGCCAAACTAAGCATAGAAACATTCACTAAATGTTTTCCAATCTTGCGCATTTTAAAAGTTTCTTTTAACATTTGAATCACCCTTCAGTAATTTAATTAATTCGATTACATTATATCATAAGATTCTTTTTTACGCAATAATCCCATAAATTTCGAAAAAGTGTCAACCGTTTGTTGACACATTCTTTATTATGTGCTATAATGCATATATCAAAAATAATTAATAGAAGGTGATTTTAATTATGAAATTAAAAACTATCTTAGCGTCAGCTGCCGCTCTTGCAGCTACTGTCACTGTTGCAACAACAGTATCTGCTGCAACTTACACATTTGCAGGCTTTGATCAAGGTTTTGCACTTGTTAAAGACGAAAACGGTAACGTTCGTCCAGGTGCTGAATTGAAAGATGGTAAAGCCGATCTTACTAAATATGGTCTCGGTGTCATTGATACTAACCAAGAATCTCCTTTGACAGATAAAGAAAAAGAAGAAATCTTTGCTCCATCTGAAGAAGAAAAATTCATCAAAGAACACGGTCTTGACAAAGGAACTGACGGAAACCCATCAGTACGTTTGGACGATCAAAAAGATGGAAACAAACCAACTGACACTAAGAAACCGGAAGACAAGAAAAACATCAATGAAGATGTAAACAAAGCTAAAGAAGCTGAAAAGAATCTTCCACAAGGCAAAACAACTCCAAAACAATTGCCTAAAACTTCAGCTGTAAAATAATTACAGCAAAGACGAACTCGTAAGAGTTCGTCTTTTTTTTTTGTTCAAAAAAGAAGCTCAAACGAGCTTCTTTTAAAGATGATTATTTCTCATCACGTTTACGAAGACCTAAGTAAGTCGCTAAACCACCAAGCCCTACAACTGACAACAGTGCGATAATCGCAGTATTGCGTTGTTTAGCTTGTTCACTAGTCTTAGGTAGTTCTTTTGGTTTCGCATACACAGCTTCGATGACTTGTTCTTGGTCCGTTACTTTACCTGAAACCTTACGTTCTTTAGAACCAGTTTGTTTGATTCCAACAAAGGCGTATTTAACACCATCTTTTTCGATTGTTTCAGGAGCTTCACCAGTAAACTCAGTATCTACTTCAACGTTTTCGCCAGTCAATACTTTCTTCTCAGCGATTTCAGATCCAGATTCATCAACAAATTTCAACGTTACAGGTTTACCGATCTTCACAGCCACGAAGGTCACCAACACATCACGGTCAGCAACTTTACCAGTTGCAGGTACACTATCTTTCGCAAGCTCAAGACGATAACCGTCTAATTTTGGCGTTTCAACCTTGTACTCTTCATCTTGGTAAGCTTCCATGACATCTGTTTGTTTGACAAGTTCTTGGCCTTTACTATCGACAACACGGTAACGAACTTTACGTTTTTCCATTGTACCTTGAGCCACGATCTTATCAACTTTTTCAGTGACTGCTTCTTCAGTTACTTTTTCAGAACCATCTACTTTTTTACCTTTTTGAGTTTCATAAATAGTCGTAACCTTAATCAAACCTTCAACACCTTCTTGAAGAACTTTTTCTTCACCTTTTTTAAGTGTTGGATCTTGTTTATAGATTGTTTCGAAAGGTACTTTCTTCTCAGTCACTTCAGATTTAGAACCTTTAGTACCGACAGCGATAATTTTATCGACCTTATCAGTTACTTTTTCTTCCGTTACTTTCTCAGAACCTTTAACTTTTTCACCCTTTTGAGTTTCATAAGTAGTTGTGACTTTGATCACACCTTCAACACCTTCTTGGACAACTTTTTCTTGTCCTTCTTCAAGAGTCGGATCATCTTTCTTAATTGTTTCAAAAGGTACTTTCTTTTCAGTTACGTCAGATTTAGAACCTTTAGTACCAATATGAATAATTTCATTGACAGGTTGTTTAATAATCTTATCTGTGGAAGATCCTTTTGTAGTTGTTAATTTATCAGACTTAGAAACCAATTCCTTACCGTCTTTAGTAACAACAACTTTTACATCACCATTACCACTTGATACCTTATATGTCAATGAATAATGACCATCCGCAACTTTCTTGCCGGAATATACTGCCACATTATCCTTGATATCCATTTTAACAGGACCGTTTGGAGTGACTAATTCAGCTGATTCCAATTTGGCATCTTTTGGAATAGTTAACGTAACATCAATATTGACATCTTGCTTGGTGACCGTAACTTTTTCAGTAGCCGTTGATTCAAATTGTTTAATAATTTTATTATTATCAATTGCTTCTTTACGCTCATCATAAATATTTTTATGACCGGCTTCTGTCATTTTACGAACAGACTGATCAGTTGGTCCACCATTAGCACCTGCATCATTCTTATACGAAACAGTCATAAATGTTTTAGCGTTTTTAGTAGCCCATGCTGCAAAATCTTTATCGATATCTTCTGTATCCATCCAACCATCTGTGAATTGAATGACTGAAACGGTGCTGTCCGCTTTATGATGCTCCATATAGATGTCTTGATAATTCTTATTTTCGTCCTCACGGAACTTAACACCTTGTTTTTTCATATCCGCAATGAATTCATCCAAATGAACACCAGCCGCTGTCACTTTGAATTGTTTAGCTTTTTCAAGATAAGCAATAGCGTCTTTCTTAGACATAGGCGACGTCATAGCCCCTTGATATGACTTATTACTAGCTCCGATAGCACCTGCATTCGCTGGACGATTACCCGTGTTATAAGTATCGGTGCTGTTAAAACCATAATGCGCAAATGTAATTTGATCATCATCATTCAAAGATTTTACAAGAGCTAATGTTGAATCAAGAGCTCGACCGAAATTATTAACCATAGAACTAGAAGTATCAATAATCGCTAATAGATCGACCGGTTTGCGCGTACTCTCTTTTGATGTAGATGTTCCCGCTTTAATATCAAAATCAACCTTACCTGTCACATTACCGGTAACATCGGGTGTCGTTGTAAACTCACGAAGACCCTTTTCCCCTTTTTGAACGACTTTCTTCTCACCTTCTGGAAGAGTTGGATCTTCTTTAGTTTCAGTCTTAAATGGAATTTCTTCAGTCCGTTTAGTCGGTTCTGCCGGTTTCACAGGTTCTGCTTCTTTAGTATCAATCGCAATAATTTCATTTACGGGTTCTTTAATAACTTTTTCAGTCGTCACAGGTTTACCCGGAGTTGTAATTGTCACAAGTTTAGTGAACTTATCAGCAATTTCTTTAGCTAAAGCGGTTTGATCTTTTCCAGCCGTAGTCAAAATTTCTTTTTGACCAGCCTTAGTCAACGTGTTATATGACAATGAATTAGTTCCACCATAAACAACCGTTAAAAATTGATCAGCATGATTCTTTTGTGCCCAATCGAAAAAGCTAGTGTCATATTTTTCCCAACCTTCCCAATCATCAGTAAACCACAAAATACCGACCGCTCTATTTTTATCACGACCTTTTTCAAAAATCTCTTCATACGGTGTTCCAATATCTTTAGACGTACCATCAGCTTCCATATATTGTGGATCGTAATAATTCAAAGCTTTCATAGCCTTATCCCAAGACCAAGAACCATCCTGATGAGAAGCCGGTAATAATTCACGAACTTTCTTAACAAATGTCAAAATTTCTTGCTTAGAAAGGAATCGTGTAACCTTAGAAATTCTCGCACCAGATGTTTTAGTTTGACTATCAGTATCACCTTTAATAACCTTGCGCAAAGCAAATCCATCAGGAGTGTTTCCTTCATCATAACCAATAATCAAATAACGAGTATCATCCGCACCTTGTTTAGCAACAGCTTCCAAATGATCAAGTTCAGATGTACCGCCATAAGTAGACCCTGAAACATCATAAGGAACAATAACATCAACCGGTTTACGACTAGATTGTGATTCAGTTGGCGTTGTAGTCACAATTTCTTTTTCACCCTCAACACCTTTTTGAATGACTTTCTTTTCACCTTTTGGAAGAGTCGGATCTTCTTTAGTTTCAGTTTTAAAAGGAATCTTCTCAACCTTTCGACCAGTTTGCTCAGCCGCCAAAACAGTAACGGGCGCTAACGCTGAACCAGCAATAGGAGCTACAGCAAGACCTAACATAGAAACATTAACCAAATGTTTCCCAATTTTACGCATACTAAATGTTTCTTTTAACATATTATATTGAGTCCTTTACTTAAAAATTTCTTAACAGTCACATTATATCACATTAAAATTATAAACACAAGCCTTAAAAAAATTCGTTGGCCTAGCCAACGAACATTAACTAATTAGAAATTTATTATTTGAAAGGAATATATTCTTATGCCTATCACATGGATCGTAATCGGAATCCTCGTTCTGATTATCGGAACAATCATCGCATCAGGATTTGTATCAGCAAGTCCCGGACAAATCAAAGTCGTATCTGGACCGTGGGGTCAGCGTACGATTCACGGTAAAACTGGATGGAAAATTCCATTAATTGAACGCGTAGACGTCATGACGGCTTCAATGATCTCTGTCGATGTTCGTACTGCTGATTTCGTACCAACAAACAACTACATCAACATCAAAGTTGATGCAGCTGTAAAAGTTCGTATCGGAATCGATAAAGAAGAACTCTTTAAAGCAGCAACTCGTAACTTCTTATATAAAGACACATCTGAAATTGCAGACGAAGTTCGCGATACACTTGAAGGACACTTACGCGCCATCATCGGCCAAATGAAATTGGAAGATATCGTCACAAATCGCGCTGTATTCTCAGAAAACGTTCAAGCAAACGCAACCAAAGACCTTGAAGAAATGGGTCTCGAAATTGTTGCCTTCAACATCCAAGGACTTTCTGATGCAAACGGTGTTATTGATAATCTCGGTGTAGACAACACAGAAACTATCAAAAAAGATGCCGCTATTGCTAAAGCAAAAGCAACCCAAGAAGTTCAAGAACAACAAGCTGTTTCAAATAAACTTGCCAATGACGCTCGCGTCAAAGCCGAACTTGAAATCGCTGAAAAGAACACAGAACTAGCTAAACGACAAGCGGCTCTTAAAGTTGAATCGGACACAGAACGAGCTAAAGCCGAAGCTGCGTACAACATTCAAGCTCAAATTCAACGTAAATCAATCGAAATTGAAACCGCTGAAGCCGAAATTGCCCGTCAAGAACAAGAAGCTAAAGTCAAAGAGCGTGAAGTTGCCGTTAAACGTCAAGCTCTTGCGGCCAGCGTTGAGGCTGAAGCCGATGCACAAAAATACGCAGCTGAACGTAACGCCGAAGCTGAATTGATTCGTCGTCAAAAAGCAGCTGAAGCCGAACTCTTCGAAACACAAAAAGAAGCCGAAGCTCAAGAACGTCGCGCTGAAGCAAGTCGTCGTCAAGCTGAAGAAGAAGCAAAAGGTATTGAAGCTAAAGGTAAAGCCGAAGCCGAAGCTATTCGTATGAAACTTGACGCTGAAGCTGAAGGTCTCGACAAGAAAGCTGAAGCCATGAAAAAATACGGTGAAGCCGCTATCACAGAAATGCTCGTTAACGTCTTGCCTGAAATTGCTAAGAACGTTGCAGCTCCACTTTCAAACGTTGATAGGATCACAATGTACGGTGAAGGCAACTCTGGTAAAATGGTCGGAGACATCATGACATCAATGAACCAAATCACCAACGGTATGGGTCTTGACATCAAAGATCTCATTCAAGCAACTCTTACAGGTCGTGCAATGGGACGCGCACAAGCAGATGTCGTCGAAAACACAGACGTGCCATTCGATCACGAATAATTAAAAAAGATACTCTTACGAGTATCTTTTATTTTTTTTTAGTTTTCGTTACGTTTACGAAGACCAAAGTAAGTTGCAAGACCACCAAGACCTACAACTGACAACAATCCAAGAACAGCAGTTGTACGTTGTTTAGATTGTTCACTTGTCTTAGGCAATTCTTTAGGTGTTTCTTTCTTTTCAACTGGCTTATAATAGTGGATCGTATTTCCACCTTCGTCTTTCGTTTCAACGAATTCATAACCGAGAATATCTTTCTTAGGTTGTTTACCATCTTCTTGTTTAGAAATTTCTTTTCCGGTTGTGATATCGATGTGTTTCGTAATTACTTTCTCAGAAGGCTTTTCGACGGGTTTGTAGTAGTGAACTGTGTTTCCACCTTCGTCTTTCGTTTCAACGAATTCATAACCTGGAATATCCTTCTTAGGTTGTTTACCATCTTCTTGTTTAGAGATTTCTTTTCCAGTCGTGATGTCGATATGTTTCGTAATCACTTTTTCAGCAGGTTTTTCGACTGGTTTATAATAGTGGATTGTGTTTCCACCTTCGTCTTTCGTTTCAACGAATTCATAACCTGGAATATCTTTCTTAGGTTGTTTACCATCTTCTTGTTTAGAGATTTCTTTTCCAGTCGTGATGTCGATATGTTTCGTAATCACTTTTTCAGCAGGTTTTTCGACTGGCTTATAATAGTGGATTGTGTTTCCACCTTCGTCTTTCGTTTCAACGAATTCATAACCAGGAATATCTTTCTTAGGCTGTTTACCGTCTTCTTGTTTAGAAATTTCTTTTCCGGTTGTGATATCGATGTGTTTCGTAATCACTTTTTCAGCAGGTTTTTCAGGATCAGCCGGTTTTTCAGGTTCTTGCAAACGACCCGGTGTTACTTGAACAGCCAAAGGTGATCCATCAACAGGTTTTGGTGCTTCTGGTTTCTTAGGCTCTGGCGTCTTAGAGGGATCTTGTGGAACTTCACCATTAAACGGAACAGGAACCTGCGGTTTTGGAGGAAGCGTATTTGAACGCACTTCAGAATTAAACTGGAACCACTGACGTTGAGTTCCACGCGCAGGATTTGCTGTTGGATGGTTACCAATAATAAATTCTACAGAACCAGCGGACGCTTTAGCTGTTGCTTTTGCAGCACCCGCACCATAGTAAGAATTTGGATTATCAGCCGTCGAATCCCACTCACCACGTTCAAACTTAGAACCTTCGCTCTTCGTGTTATTAGAAGATGTCGCACCGAGTTTGCCATCTTTATACACAATAGATGAACCTGTAATTTGAATAGGTTGAATCGAATCCGTTACACCAACATATTCTTGTTCGTTAAAACCTTGGTTCGTATAGTTCAAACTTGCAAAACTAAACAAAGCGCTACCATCAGCCAAATTAACTTTAGACCCATCTTCATAATAGAAAGTAGCTTTCATACGAATCTTCGTATCAACACCTTGTTTATCACGATTTGTACCGAAGTAAATCGTAATCGTTGGGTCTTGATAAACAACCGCTGTCACTGTATTATCATTTGAAGGTGAGCTTTCAAGTGTATAATCATAAACAACTTTAGAAATCTTACGACCCTTGAACGTAGAGTTTTGAAGACCGTCATATATAACGGTAGTTGTCTTACCTTGTTCTAAACCAAGAACAGTCGCTTGCGTTTGACCGGATTCACCAGATCCACCACCAACCGCACCTGGATTATTTACAGTTTGCCATTGAATCGTATTGCGTTGATGACCCGCGGCAATATGACGCCCCGCAGAAGCGTTAATAACGCCCATACCACCTACAGCATCAGCAGCATCCAAATAAATTGTATTACCTGAAACAGACAATTTCGCATTTGGCTCACGTTTGAAAATCAAATCTTGACTTTCAGGTTGACTCAAATAACCATCTTTTTTAGCGTTTTTAGTCGCTTCGTCAAGAGCTTTATTATATTCAGCTAATTTAGCTTCATATGCTTTTTTCTCAGCTTCATATGTTGCCGATTTCGCTTCATAATCTTTTTTCTTAGTCGGATATTCAGCAATCGCTTTTTTACGAGCGTCCATTTGCTCATTATAAGCTTTTAACTCCGCATTATATTTTTCTAATGCTTCTTTAGCTTTAGAATTCGTAGTATCAACCGATCCTTGACGCGCAATCGCATCTTCCAAAATTTTAATTTGTTCACTTACATGCTTGTCATAATCAGCTTTATTTGTAAAGACTTTTTCAGGCAGTTCCGTAACTTGAATACCCGCTTTACGAGCCTCGTCCACGAGTTCCGCATAAGATTTCGCATTAGTAGCATTTGCAACGACTTCGTCCGCGAAAACATTCAAAGGTTGCGCAAGAGGAGCCGCGAAACCGAACGCAGTTGTAGCGAGCATCGCACAAGTAGTTACTTTAAATAAATTCTTCTTCATTACTTCAAAAGATTCCTTTCAAGAATAATATAAAAAGATTATACCACAAAGATCTCTCAAACGCAACACCCCAAAATGCACGAACAAGTTTCGTGCCATAATGGAACGTAAGCGAATTTTATGATAGAATAACAATGTAGAAATAACTATATAGAAAGGACGATCACATGCCACTTACAGAGAACCTCGCGAGCGAGTTGCGCAAGCTACGCGCGCAAAAGAAAACCTTAAAAGAAATCGCTCGCGAAACAAAGCTATCGACAGCCACTGTATCGAGATACTTGAAAGATTTAGGTATTGAAAAACAACCACTAAATCTCGATCCACAAACCATACAGAACCTCTATCAAGATGGCTATACAATCAACGAGATAGCAAAACACTTTCAAGTCAGTCATGGCGTCATCTCACGACTCCTCACAAAAGAAGGCGTGACATGGACTCGTGGCGAAAACGTCCATAGGCATTTTGAACGAAAACACGATGAGCTTTGGCCGAGCATCGTGACAGACCTCGATAAAGGCATCGCCAAAGTCACTGTCGCGAGCAAATACGGCATCCGAATAGAAAATCTGAAGCGATTAATGGTGAAACATCATTACCAAAAACAATTCACAGATGACTTATCAGAACTCGATCAAGCCTTTATCGACGCTGAGAAGTTACACGGTAAAGCAAAATCCACCAGACTTCGCTACCTAAACGCTATTCGCAATTACATAAACGAACACCAAGAAGTACCGTCGAAAAGTAATCTCGCACAGTACCTCCATATCGCACCCGCGACCGTGTCTTGGTATTTCAACACGTATGAGCTCAATCATCTCGTAAAACCCACAAGTACATCCAACCAAGTTGCAACGGTACTGAAAATCTTACAAGATAACAATATTGAGTACCAACTAAATCGACGTGATCTCTTAACCAACAAGCAGGAAATCGATATTTGGCTTCCCGATCACAACCTCGGCATCGAAGTAAATCCCATATCGACGCATACCATCGATGATCCAAAATGGGGCTTCACGGATAAAAACTACCATCAAGCCAAATCTCAACAAGCACTAAAAGACAAGATCGCACTCGTCCACATTTACGATTCTGACTTACAGAGCACTCAAAAGCTAAAAGCGCTCGAAACACGAATCCAAACACTCACCGAAAACAAACCCAAAATCGGTGCTCGCAAGTGCATCGTTAAAGAAATTGACAAGAAAACCTCTCAAAAATTTCTGAATCGTTATCATTTCCAAGGTGCAGATCAAAGCGCACTTCACCGTTTCGGTATGTACCACGGTGACGAATTAATAGCCGTGCTCACGTGTGGAAAATCGAGATTTACATCTCATACGTGGGAACTATACCGATATTGTGTCAATCCGCACTATATCGTGCACGGTGCCTTTGATAAGCTATTGAAGCACTTCACCAAAAACTATACAAACAACGGTGAAACGCTCGTCACATACATGGATCTCAATAAGCGCTTTACGGTGTCCAACATATACGAACGCTCTGGTTTTATTCTAGACGGAATAACGCCACCTAATTACGTATGGGTTCAGCGTAACACATTCGATTGCAAAACTCGCTATGAGACAACGAAAAAGAAACTCGTGCGAGAAGGTTTTGATAGCAACTTAAGCGAAATTGAAATCATGCGCAGTCGAAATTACTATCGCGTGTACGACGCAGGAAGTCTTCGCTACATTAAAAAACTCTAGCATTTCGCTAGAGTTTTTCTTTTTAGAATTCTTCGTCTTCAGGAGCATCCGTATCAATCGTATTTTCACGACGATTACAGATATCTCGAACCGTCTTATCGAACGAACCGCCTGCGATAGACTCCCAAGAATCTAACTTCGCAAGATATTCGTAGAACTCAGGTTCGACGCGGTATCCCTCAAGAGCAAGACCATCCGTGGCTTCCATGTAGACTTTCGAATTAGGGTCTTGAGCACTCTTTTCGTACTCTTTAACCGATGGATCGTAGCTCACATATCGAATACCCGATGAACTTGACAAGATTTGTTTATCGTCATCCCAACGGAACTTCGTATCACTCATAAATTGTGATTTAGTCTTGAGCACGGCTTCAATAATCGTTGAATCGATACCGGTACCGCCCGTATAACCTTTACCGTGCGGACTAATCAACATATCACGACTAACCATTCCGCCAGCATAGATTTTTTCACGATAATCTGGAACTAATTCTTTTTCAGCCTTAGTCACAGCTTTTTCGTAATCAACGTTGACAGTGATCGAAGCTTCACGTTCACGAGCAATGTTTTCATACATAACAGACGTATCACCCGTTGATGACATTTCATCATCTAATTCGTGTTGAGCTAAATAATCTTGTTCAATTTCATAAAGCTCATCGTTGACAGCATCCATAATGTCACGCGCATACTCATCAGCATCCATAATGTCGATATCGTGCTGACTGTAACCATATGCTCCACGATACTTGCGTTCCATTTCCTCAACCAAACGAGCTTGCGACAAACGTTTTTCAAGCATCGCATAAAAGTTCGGCTGATTCTTTTCAGGATCAAATTCCAACACAGAAGACATGGTTGGAATGGTTTGGAGCGTATATTCTACACCAGGCTCTTGAATCGTATCGTTTTGCATTGCAAACACTGGCGGTAATGATGATGCTCCATAGTTATAAATAGGATCATCACCCGCACGCATCACAATCGCACCAAATTTATCCAATCGCAAGAATTCATTTCGAGAGATAACATCTTCTTCAAGCACCGTTTTCGTTTTCGAAATACGACCATCTGTCTTTTGAACTCGCGATTGAGTATTTTCAGAAACCGTCAAGCTATTCACGCGTTCAACGTGGCGTTTACCGGCAACCGCAACCAAATCATCAATCATGGTTACGTCATTTGATTTCAAGAAGATCAAATCGTTCGAGTTACCAGAGATAATCTTGTTCTTATCACCACCATAAACGGCTTCAAGCTGTTGGAGTGTTTGCAGAATCAAGTGGAAACGTTGATCGGCAGACAAACCGATAGAAAGAAGTGTTTCCAAGTCATTGATACCGTGACCGTCAGACTGCAAGTTACCCAACTCATCGAGCATATAGTTCGTACCATAAAGTGGTTTTTGATTGGCTTTCGTTAAATACGCACTAGAAAACGCAGAGTCTGTAACCTGTTTAATCAAGATCAAAATCAAACGAGCATAGGCTGTCAAATGCGGAGGTGTAATAAAGTTTACGAACTTAGGTTTGTCCGTATACCGCAGTTTCAAATCAGAAAACGCATGAACTTCAATTTCCTTATCTCGTAGATTGCGTCCACCTTCACTATAGTTACGGAAGTCTTTAACTGTTTTCTTAATCATAGTATTACGAGGAACAAACTTACGACGACCTTCTTTATCTTTAACTGGGCGCAATTCCGTCAAAGTACCATTTCGAAGAATCTTCTCTTTCGTAACAGGATTCTTGATGAAAGACTTACCGTCGAGTCGAGTCAAATAATCAAGACGAGCTTTAAAATAGAAAATCTTCATCGGAACATTATTATCAGGATTGACAATTTCCATCTTAATATAGCCATCACGCCCTTCGAATTTACCATCAAAGGCGTAATGAACCCAACCATCACGACCGATATTAAATGAATGTCCGAAAAGTTTTGGATCTAATTCTTCTGTAAAAGTATCATCCGTCCATGCAGACCAACGAACCAACTTACCAGCGTATTTATAACGAGCCATCCACTCAGATGTGAATCGAACCGCCACCCGACGTGGGAATGACAGTGATTCAATGTCAAAGTTCTGAGAAGCTGTACCTGAAGTCAAGGCAATAATCGTTGGGTCGGTGAAGAAACGCATTGATGCTGTAGCGATTCCGTATACAGAACTAAGCATTTTTTCACTTTGCATCATCGATTTCAAGGTCTTATTAGATGAGTCCAAAAGGTCACGCATACGGTTCTTCGGCAACGCTTCTGTCGCATCAAAGAACAAGTCGAGCAACACTTTTTCAGTTGGCTTAACAGATGGATCGAGAACTTCTTCACCCGTCTCATCGTTAATAACCGTCGGTGGCTTGTCTTCTTCTTTAACCCATGTCTTCATCGGGTCTGTTTCTTTCTTAGAAACCAAACTTGAGAACATCTTGAACACGTTATATAGAGTAACTTTACCCCACATATTATTGATTTCCGCATCGAGCAAGTGAACGTTACGTCCGTCAAGTTCTGCCCGACGACGCATTTCCATTTCTTCTTCTCGATAGAAGTCAATAAGCGCAAGACAAGTACGTTCAAACGCGGCTGACGCTGATTGCGGCCATACAGGATCCTCACCACCATCTTTAGGGAAAAATACAGAAGACAAGTTGGTCAAATACTCAGCAACTTTCTCCATACGTCCTTCACGCGCAGCTTCTACCGCATAACCAAGAGGATTGAAGATATCGGTCTTCATAGGATTGATCAAGTTAAACTGTACAATGTCATATCCGCGAATAGTTGCCCGCACATAGAACTTAACAAGAAGTTCTCCTTTAGGGTCATTGTTTACAATATTCCATTGTCGTTTTTCCCGAGTCCACATATCAAGAAGCGCTTCGATATATGTTTGTCCTTTTCCGGCACGAGTGATAGCCAAAATCATAACGTTTACCGGCGCCGTATCAACAAAATAGACACCTGTTGGACGTTGTCGTTCATAAGCTGGAATCTCCCAATCATTGTTCATCATATCGATCAATGACTTATACGGAGCTGATTGGTCGTCGCCTCGAGCTTTTCCTTCGCTATCAAACACCAATTCTTTTGCGTGATCAAATACACGTTGAGGGTTGCCTTCGAAAATACTAATTTTATCAAAAACTTCGCCACCCTTATCCATATCGATCATCGGTTTCTTCTCAAGAATCGGATTACCTTCGCTATCAAGAACCTCTTCACCTTCATAGAAAATCTCAAAATCTTCAGGATCATCCTCGTTTGGAACAATGACATCAGCCGTATAACGTTTCGTCATCATAACCGCAGGAACACCTTTATTCGATAAAAAGGCATGGCTTAGAATAGCTGACGGCTTCACACTACTATGAGCGCCACGGTCAGGAAAAACTGGAAAACGTTCTACAATTTCTTCTTTATACATAACGTGACCGTCTGACGTATAATCGTTCAGTTGACCGTCTTCATCTAAAATACGATCTGTGCTCTGTTTCCGCTTGAATTTATCGTAAACGATAAATCCGACCATAGTCCCTACTAATAGATTGACAGGCCACGCCCACCACGGTAACGACATGGACGCCGATGATAATGCAGATGAACCTTTACCATTCATCATCCCGTTGATCGCTCGATACATGACCGAAACTACCCACGTAGCGCCTAAGCCTGAAATAAATGTCCCGATTCCGCCAACCAAACCAAACACCTTTGACGAATCGTAGCCTTGCGTATTTCGAATCTTACGAGCTGCTTGTTGGCTATTGATACGATCTCGATATTTACCATACTGATCGACCGGGAGACTTTTCATTTTTTGATAACCTGTTTGAGGTTTCACTTTTAATGGATTTTTAAATTTCCCCATTAGAATAGTCCTTTCTGTCTAATAAACATATTATATCATAAAACAATTACAAAAAAAAGAGCAGATTTCTGCGAGTTTCGTCACCGATTTCGCACAAACCTGCGCTTTTGCGAGCCTCGCAAAAGACTCATCGTTTAAATAACCACAGCTTAGAACCAGCTGTATAGATTCTGTCATAGCCCTTCTTATCGTCTGTCCGGTGCGACAATTCTGTCTCGACAAAACGGTCAATATCTTCTTGTGAATCAAACTGACCATAATTCGACAGCAAGCCTTCGCGCGCGCCCCACGGTGTAGCAATCTGCCACGAATACACATCTGTCGGATCTGTCCAGGAACTAAACAAGAGTGACGGACCTGTTTCCTTGACCAAAATCCCACCAGCTTTCTGATAAGATAAACCGTTACCTAGATTATTATCAGAATAACTGTAAAGTTCTTCGACATCGTAATCTTTAAAGAAACGAGCAATAATCTTCGACGTTAATCCCACAATTTGCACATCAGGCTTAACGCACAAACGTTTCAATTCAGATTCAAAGTTACGATTATTCATATCAAAAGACGCAACCGCCACTAAATTAGAATCATTATAAACTAGATAATAAACAGATGCTCTACTCGCACCTTGCACGTGATATTCATTAAGAAAATCGCGTGCTCTTTTCTTGTCCGCTTGCTTCGTGGCCTTTTTAATCACAGTGTTTCTCGCAAATAATCGGACAGAATAGCCACTCACAAGTTGCTTAATGCGTGTTTTCGTGCGCGTGTTGAATACTACGGGATCTAAATCGTAGCCGTACAAGTGAATCAATGTAATACCCTTCGCTGAAGCTGACTTGTACTTATTATAATGATACGAAGCCTCTTGCACGTGTCCGTGACAAGTTCGCTCAGGATTCGTCGCATAACGATTACTATTGTGTGTGACGTTCTGATTGACTTCGATTGCGAGGTTCTTAGACGGAATATAAAAATCAAGTTCTAATCCGTTTAATAGCTTACGATGATTCGCTACATAATCGACACCGAGTTCGTCTAAGTAATTCGCAACCATTTGCTCATAACGTGACGCAGACTGATTCAAAAACGCATCCGGAACCGAAACTAAACCACGTTTACTATAAAGTGTCAACCACGGACTCGTAAACGTCATATTTAATCGAAACATCGCATTTGTTGGATAAGCAACGGGTTCGCCTTTGATCTTCGCCCACGCTTCTAACAAAAAGATCAGTGCTGATTCGTCGTCGCCATATAAAACAAAAGATCGTCTTTTTAAGTTTAAAACAGACGCTATATCTTGTGCGGACGTAACACCCAACTTCACAAAAACATCAGACCATTCATCTTTTAAAGTTTCATACACATGCTTATTCCACGACTGTACCGTATCCGATAATTTAAAATTGTGATCAGCTCCATATTTCGCAAGCATAGTATCTTTTTGTTTTTGCTTAATAGAATCCAACTGCATCACATTATCGACACCATATTTTTGTCGAGTCGTTTGTTTACGTAGTTCTTGATTAGATTCCAACTGCGTCGTGTGCTCTACGCCATAGATTCGCATCGTTGTTTCTTTTTGACTGTGCTTTTTATGTTGTTTCCAAAAGAAATCAACATCAACATCGATCAAAACATCTTTAAACAATTTTCGAGCGTCCTTAAAATAAATCCAATATTTTACAGACAAATCCATCAAATCTAAAGAACCATTCGCAAAACGTTCTAAATCGGCTCTCATTTCGTCATAGCGAGCGTTTGAGAAAGCGACAAGCTGATTATATGCCTCGCCCTTAGAAGCTCTCAGAGACTTGTTTAGAGCTATAATTTCATCGAGCCCGGAATCGTCCACGAGAACTAATTTAAACCAACTAGGTCGCACGTGTCCGTATACATACATATTTGTGATTTCTTCTTTTGTTAAGTAAACCTTAGGGAAAAACATCGTTCCATTTGGAACTTTTACATATTCATTCGTTCTTTTCATAGATCTATTATAACACTTTTGACCTTTACTTGCAAAAAAAAACACCGCCCAGATAGCTAGTGTTTTTCTGAACTCATTTGTGTCCAGCTAGTGTTTTGGGCAGTGTTTTTGAATTAGGGTTGGGCTGTTTGATTTTGCCCGTTTGGTTGTGCTTGATTTGCACGTTCACCGAGAGCTTTCGTCAAACTATCAATTTGAGCTTGTTTGGTATTGCTTTCGGTTTTAGCGTTGTTCGCTTCAGTCTTAGCTGTTTGTGCATCTTTCTTCGCATCTTCCAAATCACGTTTCAATTGAGTAATTTGAGTTTCAACTGAATGATTGTTAGTTGCTTGTGCTTGATTCATCACATAAGCTGTAATCATCACGCCACCGATAGCTGTTGCGAGTGCTGCCAGTGCCGCGACAATCCAACGATTACGATTTGCAACGATGATGTCTTTTTCACGAGCGTCCATACGACGTTCAAGAGCTTCAGCACGGTCGTCTGAGACTTTAAGACGATGACGATATTCTTCTTCTTTCTTCTCATCAAGAGTTTCAAATTTCTCCGTCATACGATCAAGTGATGCACGGAGCTCTTTGTTAACCGCACGTTCAGCATCGAGTTCAGCTTGCAATTCTTTTTTAAGATCGCTAAGATTAAATGATGATTTCTCTTCAAGAGCTTTATAATCAGAAGCAGCTTTATCACGAATTGCCTCAATTTCAGCATTCTTTTCAAGCAATTGTGCGCTAAACTTATCTTGCAACGCTGTAAGATCAGCTTGCATATCCAATTGTTTTTGAATCGCATTTGCGCGCATAACTTCTGACGCGAAGTTTTGTTCGATGTAACGATTGATGTGGTTGCTTTCACTAAGCGCCAACTCTTTCACACCTTTATAAACTTTCGCCATTTCATCACGATAGTGCATCAACAAGTTCGTAGTCGCACGTTCCATGAATACACGAGCTACATCACGACGACGAGTATGCAATTCACGAAGACCTTTAGACTCATAATCTTGACCTTCAAGCTCAAGTTTAGCCGTATCCAATTCAAGATCTTTAGCTAATTGTGCACGATTTTCATCATCAAATTCGCGTTCCGCTTGAAGCTTACGTTCCTCAA
This sequence comes from Streptococcus oralis, assembly GCA_905370255.1. Next base: position 61,866 of record CAJPKC010000002.1, on the reverse strand, counting down.
TAAATTTATCTTTACGAGCATCGTATTCGCGTTGAATTTCGTCTTTTTTAGCTTCGTGCTCCATATAAATGGTTTGAATAATACGATCGCGTTCCGCTTTAATGTCGTTGTATTTTTGACCCGCTTCCGTATTACCATCATGATAATCAAGTGTTTTCGTAAGCTTATCAGCATACGTACGAAGCGCTAACACATATTCGCTTGCAAGTGTATTTGTGCGTTCATCTAAATAACGAAGAATTCTTGTATTTGCAACACTCGCCATTTGCGCAACGTGTTGATCCAAGTGATTATTCGGATCATTAGGTTGTTCATTGAATAACTCTACAGAGTGATTATCTTGACCAAATACTTTATAGAATTCTTCATCTGATACTTCAATATCAAGCGAATCCGAATTCAATTGTTTAATCAATTCTTCTTGAATATCCACTAAGTTTTCAACGTCTGGTTGAGCAACGGGAACTTGTTCTACAACGGATGCTTGTGGGTCAAAGTCTTGCTCTGGATCAAACATCGGTTGTTCATAGCTAGGTTCGTTGTAATCCACAGTATCGTTGTAGTCAACAGGATCTTCGTAAACAGGTTCACCCTCATATTGAGATTCTTCATACACTGGGTCTTCTGAATACTCTTCAACAGATTCAACTTCGTCGTAATCGGAATCAGGGTCGTATTCTTGATCTGGATCATAAGCCGTATCAGGATCGTAACCCAAATCATCAGATTCTTCAACCGTTTCTTCTACACGAGAAACAGGTTCATCTTTAACTTCATGAAGATTGATGATTTCCGCTTCATCAGGTACGCCCTCTTCATCGTTTTTGATTTTAATGGTCATGTGTCCATTACGAATATTTGTCAATTCGTTCAAAGTAACCGTATCAGACAAAAGAATTACACCATCTTTAGCGTTAAAATCAGGAGTTACGACTGCGATGTGCATTGGCGTTTTTTCGATAAATGACCATTCAGTCATATCCGCCAACGTATCTGTTGTTGGAATCAACGCCAAGGTTCCTGATTCAAAATCTCCTTCAACAAGAACTGCTTGAATCAGTCCATCGTTAATAGAAGCTGAGAAAGAACCAACTTCCTCATTTTTCTTATACTTCTTACCGAAAGCTGCTTCTAAGTCATCAGCTAACATTGCGATGATGACATAGTTCTTATGATCACCATCCGTATACTCAACAATTGCGCCTCGTTGATCGGAATCGTTATACAATTCCTTAATGTTATCGTATACCGTCTCCGCAACCGTTTCATTAAATTGTAATTGCGCAAACAAACTTTTCTTACCAAATACCGCCATTGGTCTATTTTACCCAAGATTCATGCAATACAGATATTGATAAATCTATTCCTTTCATTTGTACTTATTATTTCTTTGTTTTTCATGCCATCTTGTAATAGCGTCTTTGTTCTTCGCTGAAAGCGCCGTAGCATACACCATATCACCGACAAACACTTTAGAGATATCTTCTTTATGGAAGTCATCCGTAAATGCCATATCCCGTTTACGATCTGGATCTGGTTGATCCGGTTCAGGGTCAACAGCCGCATATAGTTTGCCTTCTAACGCTTCACCATTATTGATAGCCCGGGCGATTGCTGTCTTGAAATCATCATCCAACGCACGCACAATACCACGAGCACCACCATCTTCTGTAGCAACACCGCCACCTTTTTGATAAACGAGCCATGTCGCAACTTCAGCACCAACACGCAAATCATATCCGTGTTTATAGAAAACATCTTGACGAAGATCTTTTAATTTCTTATGAGCAATCTTCAATTTCGTTTCATTTTGTAGTGGCGTAAATGGAATTACCGCATTGTAACGGTTAATCAACTCATTCGGGAACGACTTGCTGTCACGTAACGCTTTCAAAATCAACGGTTTGTATTTCAACAAAGCCATTGCTGTAGATGATCCACGACCTTTCAAATACGGAGCGATCTCAGAATACACATCAGCACCGACGTTAGTTGTCGAAATAATAATTGTATTCTTAAACGATTTCAAACGTCCGTTTTGGTCAGATAATTCACCATCGTCCAAAATTTGAAGCAACAAACGTGTACAAGACGGATGAGCTTTCTCAATTTCGTCCAGTAGAAGAATTGAGAATGGCTTAATATCGATTTGTCGTGCTAGTTCTTCACGTAAAGCCGTTACACGATGTTCTTCAGAGTACTCTGACATATTAAAACGAATCATCGCATCATCTTTACCGAACATTACAAAGGCTAAAGCTTTTGCTAATTCCGTTTTACCGACCCCGCTGGCACCCGTAAATAAGAACGAAGCCATAGGTCGAGACTTATCATACAAGTCGGCAACGACTAATTGAAGATAACGTTCAATCGCATCAATCGCTAAATCCTGGTCGTATACTCGATCAGATAATTGTGACTTAATTTGTTGACCATCAACGTTAATTGCAACATTTACACCAACTAAATCGTAAATCTTTTCAGCTAGTAGTTTTCGAGTAACTGGAACATTACGATAACGAGCCGCACCGATAAGTGAATCCAACATCATCAATGCTTTACGCGGTTGACTTGATGCCGGAATATATCGGTTTGTATACTCAACAATTTGTGAATAGATACCTTTGTTTCTAAATTTATCTTTCAACGTAAAATCTCGAGCAATCGCATCATTTGCAGAGCCTTTCAAGATTTCAATAACTTGAGTATCATTAGGTGGGAACAATTGAATTGAAACAAAACGTTCAATGAATGGCAAGTTATCATCAATACGATACTTATAATACTCATCATTCGTTGTCGCCCCAACTACACGAATATTCCGTTTAACAGAATCCGCTAAGTCGGGTTTCATTGCTTCAACCGCTGCAGGTGACAATTGAAATAGTAAGTGAAACTCATCAATGAATAACACAATATCAATCATCTCTTTAACACCCTCAGACGCTAAAATCGCCCGAGCTCGTCGACCGAATTCTTTAACTTCGTCAAGCATAGCCTGCATACGTCGTGCAATAACAGAGTTTACATCTTCACCACTTGATTCAACAGCGGTCATCTTTGGAAGATCCACTTCAAAGTAAAGACGATTTTTATCTTCTTTGATCATCGCCCGAACCAAAGTCGTTTTACCAACCCCGGCTGGACCTCGTAAGAAGATATTTGACACAGACGCACGAGCAAACGTTTCTTGAATCAATCCGATTTCATGATCACGCCCCTCAACAGGAAATGTCAACGGTGTCAATGGTTTCGCATAGTCACGTAACATAGGAAAAACGTATTCCGTTTGTGTTTTACGCTCTCCTTTGTCCGATACACGTTCAACTGTTTGTTCCTGGCCTAATAGATGTTCTTCTAATTCAAAACGATCCATAGCACCACCCTTTACAACGAATCTGGTAATTCGATTTCAGCGCTCAACGCTTCAGCACGATCGCGAGTTTTCAATTCTTCTTCAGACGTACCAAAAACATCACCAATTACGTCAACTTCTTCGGTTTCAGCCTCATCATCTTCTGGCAAAGTAGCCAAGACTTCAGCATCTTCTTCAGAAACGTCTGTCGGAACCACTTCTTCTTCAGACTCAACAACTTCGTCTTGAACTTGTTCTTCAGATTCGCTCACTGGTTCTTCATCAGCAACCGGTTCGTCTTCTTCAACGACAGGCACTTCTTTTTCTTCAACAACATGTTCTTGAGTTTCGACTACAGGCTCCTCTTTAGGCTCAACAACTTCATACGGTTTGAACAAAAGATAAGTATCTTCATCAAACTCACCTGTTTCATCAAAGAACGTGTTCAAAGCATTACGTACTTGGTTTGAACGAGCAATATTATCATGAACAAGTGAACGCATAAATGCAACAAGTGCTTGTGCGAGTTCATCGTTTGTGTTATCGTCAAGTTGCTCTACAGCCGCCAACGCTTCAGTAAAAGCAACGTTTTCTTGGTTAGTATAAGCGGTCATTTCTTGCAAAAGAATATTCTTTCGAACCGCGGGATTGTATTTCATTTAGTGAGATCCCTTCTGTTTATTTTTAATCTATGCACCCATTATATCAAATAAAAAGCGAAAACGCAAAAGTTTTCGCCAATTTGACAATATTTTTTACAAACTAAGTTCTTCATGTAAAGATTCTAGCACTTGAATATTGGTATCGAGCGTAATCGTTTCCTCTAACTGCTTCTTTTTCTTAGCTTCATCGAATACCAATTCAGGCACTTCAAACTCACCGTCATAGAGTTTCTCCACAGTGTCTCGCATACGATACAAATCGCGCTCAGTCGTACGAATACTCTCAAGACTTTGATCAGTCTCTTCCAAGTAATCGCGAGCGCCCACGTACGATTCCAGGCGCCTATTGTACTGGTCAGCAAACTGCTCAACAACCTGTCGCGTAAACCCAACAGATGACTGCCCATAATAATCCACATCTAAATCATGCAAATCATGTGCTTTAACTTCGTTAAAATACTCTTTAGAATACATATCGCTCATTGCTTGTGGCGCATACGGGGCTGTATTCCCATTGTTTAGTGTCTCGACAAGCATCGGAGCCGACAACTGACCGCCTGCATAGGCAGAAACAGCGTACGTTTGATTTTGCATGCGATACTGACGCGCTAACTCACGAGTATGCTCCCGATAAACACGTCGACCGGACGTCGTAAACAATAAAGAAGCATCTGTCACATTCGTATCAAGTTGTACACGTGCGTTAAATTCGTCCTGATTCTTGCGCGCAATCTGTACAGAATCATAGCCGTATTTCTCTACAACGTTTTCGATAGGACTGTCGTATAAGTTGTTTCGCTCACGAAGCATCGTATACGTATCTTCGACTGCGTTATACTTATCACGAACTTCTTTATCACGCTTCACATTCCAGGCAAAGAACGAGCGATACTTATCAGCTGTTTCGGCATGGTATCTCAGTTCAGTTGCATAATAGGCGCCCATGCGAGATGCGTCGTCCGTGTGCGCACTATTATTATACTCGATCAAGTTCTTCGCTTGCGATTCCACTTCACGCACATGCTTACGAATCCGTCCAGTATAAGCTCGCGTACGAAGCTCGAATCCGTACGGATCGAATTCTTCAAAGCGATCGCCACGTGCCACGATTGCACGTTTCAAACTATCATCATCCATTGATTGCACTCGCAATAGATCCGTCTTAACAGAAACCTCACCATCATCAACTTGCGCAATTTGTCTGTACAGTGCATTCACACCACGATCGATCAGTTCCTTACGACCGTTCTCAACAAAAGATTCATCGTCCGCCATAAAAACAATTCGGTCATAAGCTTCGCGATAACCGGTCTGTTCAGGATAATCATTATAGAGGCGCTGTACAAAACCGCGCGCGACTTCGTTAGGGTATTTCATAGACGTATCTGTCGACTGAGTGCTCCATAGCGTTTTATCTTCAGGCAATGATCCCATAACTAGTTGAAGTTCTCTATTATACGATGCTTCGTGAAAGTCCACATCTTTAACAAAGGCTAAAACGTTTTCTTGATCTTTTTGCGTACCCTTGTGATGGAACGAATATCCTCGCATCAAATCTAATTGACGAGCGATACCGTGTCTCATTGCAGATTTTTCAGCATCCCAAATCTTACCACGGTCGTCGCCACCCTCTCGCGTACGAGCATCAGAAAATTCGGTATCGCACAAAGCTAAGTGACAGTGCAAGTGTGACGTATCTACCTGAAGCGTACCGACCCAAACAGGATTCGCATAACCACCGACATCGGTCATATCAGACACACCTCGCGTAATAGCCATACGCAGTTTCATCTGATCATAATTATTACGATACGACCCATCTCCTTTATATACAAAATCATCATCTAATACATCATATTCGCGCAAAAACTTCTCAGAAAAAGAAATCACCATTAATTGTACCGCGTGATTTTCATCAAACGCTTGCTGAATCTTATTAGACTCTTCTTTTAATTCTCTATCCGACAAGGATAAATTACGAGAACCAAAAGCACGACCGCCAAGACCGTCTATCTTTTTAAAACGTCGTTTAATTTCTAAACCGTCATGATCTAACGTTTCCGCTTTAATACCCTCAATCTCTTCTTCTCGAGCATAATAGCGTTTTGTACCTTTGTTATACGTATCCTCCGCATCAAGCATAAACGGTGCTAATGGCTCAGTCGCTCCTTTTTCATCACGACTCATATATCGAGTTACAAATTGACCGGGTGTCGCACCCCTCGTAGCCGTACCATCAGAACGTTTTGTCGTGAAATGATTGGAAATAACAATGTCTCGTTTCAAAGTAAGTTGCCCTTTCTATTCTAAAAAAAAGAACGAACTTAATCGTTCTTTTCTAACTAAAATTCAAAATCGTCATCAAGAACATTTTCATCTGTTTCACGTGAAACATTTTCTTGTTTCTCAGATTCCATTTCAGCCAAACGCTCTTTCAAAGTCTTCTTATGCTCAGGTTCCGCATCTTCAACAACATCTTCTTTAGGTTGTTCCACTACAGGTTCCTCAACAGGAAGCTCTTCTGGAAGATCGAGTGATTCACTCAATTTATTAACGTCGTGTGACAAAATAGGATCTTCGATAACAGGTTGATCTTCAACAACTTCGTCTTCAGGTGTTTCATCAAAGCCAGTAGATTCGATATTGTATTGATCAGCATAGTCTTCCGTTCCATCAAGCAATTGAGTCAACGCGACTGTACGATCGCTTTCAAATTCAGAATCCACACCATCAAACGCTTTAGCGTTATGAGCTGTCGTAATAGCCAATTGATCCGCTTTATCAATCATCAACATTGCATCGTCAAACGCAACACTGAAACCAGATCGAACTTGTTGATTTTCACGACTTTCCGCATAGTCAACAAGCAATGTATCCACATTATCAACCAGGACATACGGAACAGCAATACCGTCATAATTAACTTTAGTAGTATGAACTGTTACATTTGTACGATCGATAAACGGTTGATTATAGAATACGTGTGCCAAATCGCGTTCGAAACTACGATCACGATACATTCCACGACTAATCAAATCTTGAAGTTCATGATCATCCAATTCGTAACGATAACGCATTTTAGAACGGTCTTGTTTCGGAAAATGAACAGCATCAGACGAGCCTTCGTTATTAACAACCATACCCGTCACTTCAACATCCATGTCAAGATATGGACGACGAATACGACCATCCATGTCTTTCTGACCAGGAATTCGAAGCTTAGTTGATTTTACCTGAAATTCAGTGTCTGTTTTAATTTGTTCAGTGGTTAAGAGACCACCAAATGTTCGTAAAATTTCACGTCCTTTTGAAGTATTAACGTGATGTCCAAGTGTTTCCATTTGATACCTCATATACTTATTATTTAATAGCAGGTCTATTATATCATTTTTTTCTTAAAATGACAATATTTTAAGTCGATTACAAACCTAAATCATAATCATTTCGTTTAGTCGGATTTGTTTGTTCAGGTGTATTGATTTCTTTAGAAGAAAAACCAAACTTATTCGCAATACCCTGCGCACGATTCCAATAAGCGGCTTCAAGCTTAGACATAAATTTAGACGTCATTTTCGTTTGTTTATAACGCTCAGATCGAGTTTTAAAACCTTGTGATTCATCTTGACCACGCGACCACGCACTCAAATCTTCTTTCAAATTCAAAACCTTGTCTTTCAGTTTTGTCTTTTGACGTCCTTCTTGGTGGAGAGACCATTCATCATATTCATCTTTAATGTTATGACGCCATTCACCAAAACGCTCTTTCAATTGATAAGCCCGGAACATTGCATCTTTAGCTGTTGCTTTCAACGCTTTACCTGTCGAATTAAGCGCATTACTCCATAATTCGTACAATGATTGTGTTTCTTTCGTAACTTTCACATGTTTATCATAATCAAAATCATCAACATGCTTCAACGTACGAGTATTCATACGATACTCACCTTTTTCATTACGAATAACATCAGCCGATAATGCTTTCTTATCGAAATCCTCCATCACATAATCAACAGGAACGTGTGTAACGTTTGCAATACGATCCATATCGTTTTGACCATACCATTGATTAGCGGTGTTCAGTTTTGGTTTAACATAAGCTGTTAATGGATCATGTTTATCGTTCGCCATCGTGAGCGGAATATTATACCGAGTTTCGCCAGACTGTCCCGTTACAACTTTTACGGGAACACCATCTATAAACATACGTTTATCTTTACGATCAAACGGTTCTAGATCACCTGTTTCTTTAAGCAAACCTTCGTCATCACGAGGTAATTGTTCGACCTCTTCTTCAGCTTTTTCTTCAGAAACTTCTTGTTTTAAAGCTACAGGGATTTCATCGTCTTCGTGATGTAAACGTTCTCGTTCGAGTTCTTCGTCTTCACGACCTTCCAAGCGAGCCATTTCTTCATCTGACGGAATTTCAGGTTCCAAGTATTCCATTTTAGGAATCTCAAGATCATCAATATCGACAACAGAATAGGGATCATGTTCCCGTTCTTCAATAGGAGGTTCATAATCAGCCGCCGTTAATGTGATCCCTTCATCTTCGAGCGCTTTCTCAAACGGAACTTTACTTTCATTAATTTGTTTCGCTTCATTGCTCGAGAATACACGGAACATTGTGAAATCACTACTTTTAACCGTGATCTTGTCAGATAACCGATTCACTACATCTAACGGTCGAGCATCAGCATACGTAGCATCACCATCTCGAAACGCACGCTCAGCATAAAAGATAGATTCTAAATCGTTCGCTTTACTAGACGAAACATAATCACTTAACCGAAGCTTATTCACAGCATACAAAACACTATTTGGATCTTGTGTCATACGCATATATTCTTGATTCAACTCTGAAGTGTTTTTGAGATGTGCATTATAATCAAACAGTTGTTCAGATTCTTTTACACGAGCCGTATCAATATGATAAGACAAGCGACCTTTAGTCGGGTCACTAACAGTCAACAATTCAGCGTCAAACACATAGTTATCACGATAAAGAGCTTCTTCTAAATCATTAATATTCGAACCATCGAAATCGATCCCCAAATTCTCAGCCAATTCAACTAATTCATCTTTTGAATAGATCGACGCTGAATCATCAACATTCGAATTCAACACAGGATTAACAACACGACCCTCTAAATCATTCGCCATTGTTAATTCCATACGATACATATCAGGAATCACATTTCCATTTTCATCTTTTTCCGCAATAATACTTGATACAAACATACGTTGCGGAACCATTGTTTGTCTTTGTGTTAAATAAACCATGATTTTAATCCTTTACTTAAAAAAGAAAGGCAGATTTTCATCTGCCTTCATAGCAAACCGTACAACTTAGAACGGAAGATCATCATCAGAGATCTCAAGACCTTGAGATTCAGCTTCTTGTTGTACTTCGGGAGCTGGTGCTTTTTCAGATGCTTCCTGTACTTTCGCTTTAATTTCTGCGTCACGTTCAGGTCTCAATTCTGCCGCACGAGCTGTATTCGCATCATGAGCTGCTTTATCCAAAGGTTCATCTGCTTTAAGCATCTTACTAGTGTTCACGATCAAACCTTTTTGTGATTTAGATGACGCTTGCATCAAATCACCACGGAAGGTTTTCCCACGAAGCTCTTGAACATCATAGTTCTCTGGATCTAGCCCAACTGCGGATGCAATTCGATCGAGTTGTGATTTACTGTATGCCATAGAATGATCATACTGCGTTTCACCGTTTTTATCTTGATATGGACGACCATATCCGAGCGATGGACGATCAATAAAATCTTTCTCGTTTTCAAACTTATCGTTCGCTGCGGAAATATTCATCCAATAACGTCCTGTCGGTTCACCTTGCTTTTTGATCTCAAAAATTGGCTTGTCAACCACATACAATCGAACATCCTTATAGGATTTACCACGAAAATCTGCCATTTGTTTTCCTTTCATTTACGACTGGAAAAAGCCGCGTGCACGGTTTCCTTTAAACCGGCAAAGAAATAATAGCGTAGTATTCACTACGCTATTATTGTATATCTTTTCAACTAAAAATGTCAAGACCTATTTTTTACTTTTTTTCAGCACGACGTTTTCTAAATTCTGACCATTCTGATTTATAAGCAGAAACCATTCGATCACCACGCTTTTTAATACCATTGTATGCAAACATCGTCATCAATAAACTCAACGGCAATAGCGAAACAATTCCAAGCCCTAACATCAATACGGCATTACCACCCGTTCCAATAATCAAAACATAAGACGATGCACTTACTGAGAAAATTGCGGCAATCCACACAATAATTGATGTGAAAAATGCAAGAGTGTAATAAATTAATTTAGTTCGTGGATGTGTGTCAAAAAATGTTACGTTCATAGATATTGAAGTCCCTTTCCTTTCTATTATTCGAGAGATCCAGCGTATGCTTTCACATCAGAAATTTGACGATCTTTCGCATTAGCACCAGACATAGTAAATTCAACAACAGCTTTCGATTTAAGAAGTCCTGTTTTATCATTCAAATCAGATTCGTTCTTAAACACATAATACTTAATAACACCAACATACGTAATAGTACCATCTGGCTTCCACGTTGTTGGATAAAGCACCATTTCTTCAAAGTTTGATTTCAAACCTTGAATGTCGATATCATTGTTTTTAAGATTCTTATTCGCAACTTCAATTCGAATATTTTCTTTTAAATAATTCTGCACAAATTGCGAATCAGTTCCAAGTTTATCGATATAAGACTTGCGTGTTGCATCATATTCATTACCGGACGTCCATGTGAACGCTGGTGCAAAATAAATACTCGCTTGACGTTTATCTTCTTTAAGTTGTTGATTAGAGACACCCTGAATATTTTTCTCGGTCTCAGTTACAACTTTTACATTTTCTTTACGATTACGTGCAATTTCAGTCTGCATCGTTTTATATTCGGATTGTAAACGACTATATTTCGTATCCATTTGCGACGCAGTTACTACAGAAAATCCGATCAAACTAGCACTAATAACAGCCGCGCCAGTCAAAATAATTGTATTGATTGTATTTCTTTTCATTAGCGACCACCTCGATTATAGTTAACAGCATCACCAGCTGTAGTATACGTTACATTCACATTTGAGAACGAATCCGTATCTGCATGATACACAGCCGTAACAAGACCCATCAGCTCACCCTTATCATCTTTAAGAATGAACAATGACGGAATTTCATTACCTTCATAAGAAACAACCGACTTGAACTCGATTGTCCACGTTGGAAGCTTGATCCATGTCGCAAAAACTTCAGTCTCATTCATACCCGTCATAGAACGAAGATCCTCACTCACTTTCGTTACATGTTTTACATCAAGAGGAGAATCTTCGCCGATAATCGTCAAATCCAACGATTTCATCAATTCTGTTTCCAAATCAATGACTTTTTTACCAGCCGCTGTAGCATTATTCATTTTGACATCAATTGTCTTTTTGACAACCTTTTCTTTACTACCATTACGAGCCGAGTCCAACTTGGATTGCAAACCCTCAATTTTAGATTCAATTTGCGTAATTTGCTGAGTTTTCGTATTAATAGCCGATTGCGAATTTAATGCGACAACACCGGCAACAGCTATTGCAATAATACTAGGGATAATTGCCCAATTTCGAGATAACCCGCCAGCAACAACCTCACCATAAGTATTACCTTTTTTAGTATGAGGGGTTAACTTGTTTCGTGTGCTATTAAAAGCTTCTTTAAAAGATGGTTTATCCCCCGATTTATCTTTTTTAACCATTGAAAGATTCCTTTCATTTAAACATATTTGTATTATATCATAAAAACTTTAAAAATGCTCAATTTAGAATCACTTTTAAAGAAAAAGCCTATAAAATTTATAGGCTCTTATATTACTTCTTAGTCTTCTTACCAGACCAATCAGCTTTACCGTCTTTAGGAGCCGCGAATTTCCAATGTTGAGACTCATATTGACTTTTCTTCACATAACGCCAATCCCACGTGTTTGGTTTACCGGCATTAATACCAGATAACACATCATAGTTTTGTTCCAGAATTAAAATATCACGATTTTTGAAAATATGAGCGACAATCCCAGTATGTCCATATTGCGCATTCTCAGGAGACGTAAATACAGCCCCCGATTTAATAGGATCGCTTGAAACCTTTGTACCAAACGCAGCCGCTGCACTAGCCGCAGACGAATCACCGTTACCCGGAAGATGCATAGGGGCGCCCTTCCATAAACAACCGGCAACCGACTCAGACAAGTCTACACATTGACCCGATCCGGAATACCACCCTTTAGAACTACCCCATGACAAACCTAACGCTTTCGGATCATGCGCAAATGGTTTAAGTTCTTTCGGCAATGTATCAGGCGTCCAAGAAATACCAGTAATACCAGCAGGAAATTCACCAGTACCATCTTCAGCATAATCAACAGCACCACTATCCTTAAGAGCAACACCACAGTCATCTTTTTCATTCAATTTAGACTGTTTACTATTTGCCGCAGAGGCTTTAACGTTTGCAAGAGATAAGATTGACGCGGCATATGCTTCATCTTTATCCATCTTCTTAATCGCAATCAAACGTTCAGCGGCGGCCTGTTGTCGAGCGGCTAGTTTATTACCAGGCACACCCTCCCACATTGCTAAGAACAACGCAGTAGCTTCATCCACAGATTTACCTTTAGACGCTTCTTTATACGCATCCAATCGAGATTTACCACTATCGTTATCACTGATCATAAACGCCAACTGAGTATCCATGTCGAACATCGATTTTTTAATCGACTTAGAAAAGTCCCATAATTGTTTCGCACGAGGACCTGTCCATTGACCAAGACCCACCCCGATATAATGTTTACCTTCATGAAGATAACCGCTCTCATTAAGACCGGTACCGTTGTACATTGCAAGAAACGCACCCCAACCGCCTACTAATGATTCAGCGGTAGGACCATCTTTATCTAATTGGTCATATTTTTCTTTAACAATATAGTCCGTTTCATAACGTTTCGGTTGAATACTTGATTCTGAATCCCAAGCCCCCAAAACAGCCGCAATTTGCGTTTCATCCAATCCGTATTTTGTCAAAACAGAAAGTGTTTTCTTAGAGTTTTCATCGACACGTGCTTGATCTTCAGCAGATAACTCGCCTTTTTTAGCCGCAGAAATCTTTTGTTTCGCGCGATTCTCCACATTAGCATCATTACATCTGAACGCTTCGTCAGCCGCACGAGCACGTTGCACCTGATTACTTTGTGCGATAATCATCACAACAACACTAATAATAGCAATTGTCCCAGACACAGCCATGACAACCATCTGCCAAGTAAACGTCAGAAGTCCCATAATCAGACCACCAACAAAACCAACGATACCGACAACCATGTCGACAATAAATCCGAGAATAGCAGCGAACAAACCAACCGACGCTGTAGCCGCTTGATTCATCGCACCCATAAAGATATTACCACCGAGAGTCGCAGCTCCCGCTTTACCCGCAGGTTTTGCCGCTTCTTTTGCTATCTTCTTACCAGTATCTTGCAGTTTTCCTTTTAAAGCATCTTCGGGAGAATCATTTTTCGAACCTTTTCCGCCACCCTTAGCTTTACCAAGAAGACCTTTACCGCCATCATCGTTTGGGTTTTTCTTGAACGCATCCTTCAACGAAGGAGGTTCTGGTTGATCTCTATCAAGACCTTTACCACCCGGATCTTTTAATTTTGGATCCGACTTCGCTTGTTCCTTTAATTCGTCACCTGCTTTTTCAATCGATGACTTCGGTTCTTTTGGCGAATTCTGCGGAGATTCATTTCCTTGAATAGATCCTTTCAATTCTTTATCTTCAGCCATACCCTACGCCTTTCTACATAAATTCAGCATCATTTACTTGAACATCTTTCAAATCACGACTAGTACGATCATCCGTGTTATAAAACATAGTAAATGTAACCAATCGACGATGCTCTTTACCATTAACAGTATAGCTTAAAATACCATTATACGCAACAGATCCGTCTTCAGACCACGATTTCATAATAACATCCAATGATTTAAACGACATTTTGTTCGTAAATGTATCGCTTTCAAAAAACATTTTAACAAAATTCGATTCGGATGTAAACTGATTCGTTACAAGTTTTTTAACATCGGTGTAATCCTTAGCCGAATCAATTGTCAAATATGACTTAAACGCCTTTTCAGCTTGTTTTGAATCGTCTTCAAAAATATCAGTCGAAACACCTTTAATGTTTTTCTTAGTCTCTGTCTTTTTCGAATGCGATACACCGCGCGCATCAACAATCTGATTTCGCACAGAAGCATACATATCTTTCAACTGTGAATTCAACTTCGACGGACCCGCTAAAAACACACTAATCAGCAATAACGAAATCCACGTAACAAACATTGTCACAATCGTAACCAGAACGTTCTTAATCAAATTCTTATACTTATTCATGCTTAGTTCCCCCATCCAATTTCAAATCACGAACATCTTTTACGTATACAGTTTTGACATTCGTAAACAAATCTTCGACAGCATCATACTTCGCAAGAACATAACCTACAGTTTTTCCAGAACCGTCCTTAATCGTAAACATTGTTTGAACATCCGTACCCTCAAACGGAACATCTGACTCAAACGTTAACGTCCAATCAGGTCTCTTCAACCACGATTTAACCTTAGACCACTCAGACGCGCTCTTATCCAAAGACTTCATCAAAACATTCGTAGCTTTAACCGCATCATCATCCGACACAGAAGCTCTCGTGGAAACATCTTGTTTCTTCGTAACGGTCATCATACTCTCAGCAACAGCTTTACCCGTTGCACCCGCATTATGAGTCTGAACCGCAACATCTTTATAAATCACACTAGGTTTGACTGATTTCTTTTCACGTTTTAATTCGGCTTTTGCCGTTTTAATCTTAGCAACAAGCTGTTCATTACGAGATTCAACCACTTTATTTTGTAGTATATTACTCGTCACACTACCCGCTATCATCAAAACACCAATCGTAACAGGTACAACTGACCATCGAGGTAACAACCAATCAAAAAAACCGCCACCGATTTCTTTACCTGATTTTGTTTTAATAGAAACCAAATGGTTACGATCACCATATTTTAGTTTCTTTTCTTTTGACAATTTTGCCATAATCGTTCCTTTCTGCAATTGACTATATCAATTATATCACAAAATCTACAAAAAGTCTCAAAAAAGCCCGAATTGAACGGGCTTATTCTTATTTTTGTTGCCAAACATTAAATGTCTTCGCACCAGATGTTTGAGTATAAAGAGTTTTTTGTGATAACATTCCTTCATCCAAAGCAACACGTTTACGGTTAATCGTAACCTGAACCTTTTGCAACGATTGGAACAGCGCTTGATACGCTTGACTCAATTGTTCAGCGTCTTTCGCAACAGCCATTTCCGTAGACGAGTTCAAATCGGATTGAACAGCGCTCAACTCAAGCGTTTGATCGCTACCTGTTTTCTTCAAAGTACGAATCTGAAGTGAAGACTGTACGTCATTACCAACTGTCGCTAAGCCTTTCAATTTAGATTTATCAATATTAACCTCAACGGTTTCATACGTACCATCTGACTTCTGAACTTGCTTCGTTAACGAACCACTCGTTTCAGCTGACTTGACAGCCAACAAATTAGAAATATCGTCTTCATCAATATCGCCTGTAATCAACTGTTTCAAATAACCATCACGAAGCGTAGATCCGGCTTTCAAGTTATACCCACCAGGAACCACAGCGGTTGTTTCAAGACCATCGGCTGTAACTTTCATATCACGGAATACTTCTGGAAGTTCTGGCACATCATAACCGCGATCGGCAATACGTGTTTGATATTCTTCAATACGAGCCAATTGCGTCTTGATAGAAGCAACTTCTTCGTCATACTCAGCCAACAATTTCTTATCTTCTTCTTTACCGACTAACTGATAATACATTTCAGATGGCGATGCATCGTTCGCTAAATCCACAACCGTTGCTTTCTTCGCGCCAAAGTTCGCATAAAAACGAATCTGATTGTATTTTCTAAACGTTTCACCGTATCCGTTCTCAAGAGTTGCTTTCTCATTATCCTGTTTAGATGTAGCTACGTCTTTCTCAGAACGAATCGTAATATCTAACACTTGGTTCGGAATACCGGCTTCATCATGAATTCGAACACCCATATAGCCTGTTGAACCAAACACGAACATATTTCCAACAGGTGTTGTTTTTAATCGATCATTAAATGCAGACAAGAAAACCTTATAATTCCGAGCATCCTGCGATACTTGGTCAGGTTGTTCAAAATAAAATAGCAAGTATGCCGTTTTTCCATCTTTTGAACGGTTAACGGATACAACTTTCGCCTTAACCGCTGAGTTTTTAGAATACTCTGCTTGCTCCGTATAAATTGCTTTTGTTGATAACGTCTGGCTATTTTTCTTAATCATACCATTTGCTGAGATAGAAATCCCAACAATCGTAACACCTAACGCAATACCCAACGTTACAAGTTGTCGCTCAATAATATTGTGCTGACCCATCTTAAATTTACGTAATCGTTCTTCACGGGCCGCTTCTTTGTCAAATTCTTTATCTAACTTATTCTTACGGGTATCTTCACCACCATCGGTCATACCCTTATTCCAAAAAGCCATATTAAAACCCTTTCTGTTTTGTCATAGACCTATTATATCACAAATATTCCAACTTCACAACAAAAAAAAGACTAGGTCTTCACCTAGCCTTTCAATCCCGTACTAACTATTAGAAGCTAATCAAAGCACGAATAGCTTCAGCGGGATGTGCCACAATATTACTGAATACAATAGCACCACCACCCAAATCTTGGATAGTCTTTTGACCACCTTGAGCGATATCGTTCAAGAGTGTCCAACCTGATGAAATAGAGAGAGCACCACCTACGAGCAATCCGCAAATAGTCATACCCCAACGAGGTTGACGTTGTGCGCTTTCGCTTGTGAAGTTACGCCAGATCTTAACACCTGATACAACGATCAAGATAATACCCAAGAGCATTAGCAAAAGTTTACCCCATTCGCCAACTTGTTTATAGGCATTTGTAAGGAATGACGTCAAATCCCACGCACCGACAGGAAGCTCGGTGTAAATGCTAGTCAATAATGAATTCATTGGACTAATGATCTACCATGAATCTCGCCTGCCCTCCTATTGAGATCCATAATATTCTCCTTCGTTAATTATTTTCGGGCAAGTTTTTACAATAATAAGTTTAGCAAATATGAAATCGTTTGTCAAGAGGTGCGAAAAAAAAGTGATGAAAATTTTCATCACTTTTTAGGTTTACGAGACAATGGTGCAGGCTGAACCTTATTATTAGGACCATACGTTACACCTGGACGCTGTACTGGACGTTTAGGTTGTCCATTCGTTGTACGGACAACAGTACGTCGAGATTGCGGTTGAGATTGTTCATATTGAACAAATCCTTCATCGTGAACCTCGATAGTATCTGTTGCTTGAGGAGCCCGTTCTTGAACTCGTACATTGTTATTACGACGAACTGTTCGACGAGTATCATTAGATGCGCCCTGAACAAATTCAGTTGTATCTGTTGTAAGAGTCGTAGTTCCCAAATTACGAGGTCCTGACGCTTGTGATTGAATAGGCGCTGGTCCGGAATATCCACCACCTAAAACACCACCTGACACCGGATTCATAATCGGAGATTGACTCTGTACAGAAGGTTGTCCTTGAACAACACGTGAACCTTGGACTTGATTCACAATCGTTCTACGCGGACCACCGCCACCGACAGATTCATGCGTTACATGTTCTTCAGAAATAACATCTAAATGATCAACACCTACCGATGGATCACCGCTAACAATTCGAGTTTCTTGTGTAGCTCTAATCGTACGTCGCGTATCATTACTTTGCGGACCACTCGTTGCAGTCACTGTTCGTGTCGGCATCTGTACGACATTTCCAGGACCACTATTATTATAAAGCGATGCCACTTGTTGTTGACGACCATTAACAAATGGCGCCGGAGCCTCATTATAAGGCGTATACAATTCAGGTTTAACGCCTTCAACAGGAGCTTTAACCGTACGGCCGTACGGTGTGATTGAACGCGCTTGAGTATTGCCTGATACAACAACGCTTCCTTGACCACCCGATACAGTATTGAATTCTTGCTCGAACGCTTGTCCAACCTCATTCACTTGATCAAGGGTTGTCATATTTTGTACATCGAATCCCATTTGAGCGAGATTTTGTACCGAAGAAGCACGTTGTTGATTATTTTGTTGAAGCTGTTGATAGATTCTTTGAGCACCAACCGGATCAGATTCTTTCATAGATTTGTATTGCGATTCAAGTGCTTGACCTTCAATCATAGAATTTCGCAATTTAGTCAAATCACTAAATGCTCTATCAGGATCACCCTTAAAGACTTTCGCAGTACCTCTTGAACCATCAGCCAAAGTTACTTGTTGCACTTCGCCAGCGACATTCGATTGGAAACCGCTCTTACGAGCTAAGTGCTTCGCAGCACGACGAACCAACACACGATTGCTTCGAATTGTATCAAGTTCAGCATCATCAGCCGCAATAGCTTCATTGTTTGCGTCCAATTGCGCATCTACATCATCAACACCTTTTTGAGCGACACTGACTTCGCTTTGCGCATCTTGAGATTGTTGTTCAAACTTAGCGACATTACCATTAGCATCACTTAAACGAGCACGTGCGGCATCAATTGTTGGTTGATTACCACCTGCAACAGCTTCTTCCAACGCAACTTGTGCTTTATCGCGAACTTGCATCGCATTAGCCAAACGACCTTCAACTTGTGATTGACTTCGCTTAGCCGCTTCTAATTCAGCACGTTTACCTTCACGTGTTTTCATCAAATCAGCACGGGCTTCTTGTTTCTTAGACATACGTCCTCGAATTTGACTTTCAGCATGATTCAATTCCGTATTTGCTTTATACAGATCATCATAGTTACCGATACCTGCTTTTGCAGCGGCATCTTCATCACTAATCGTTTTCGGATCCATATCATGACCGTCACCGTCAACGTCACCGTAACCTTGATCCAAAGATGTAAAGCCTTTACCCTCGACATCTTTGTTATATTTAGCAACTTCTTGAGCAATTGCCGAATCACGTGATTCCAACAATTTAGAATTACGCTTGATTTCACGAGCATTACGACGATATTCGTTCGTTTCGTCTTTCTTCTGAGCCAACTGATCTTTACGACTTTCTTGCAATTCTTTTTCAGAACTCAATGCATGTTCACTTGTACGACCATGCGCCACGTCATTAAGTCGAGCCGCTTTAGTTTGCATAGCTTTCGCTCGAGCGGCCGCTCGAAGTTCGGCGTTTGAACGACCTTGTTTACCTTGACGACGATCTTCCATATCAAGAGCTTTCTCTTGTGCGAGAGCATCTTGATAATCAGACTTATCAATATCTTTCTTGTGTTGCTCACCAGCCGCTTGAAGCTTTTGACCAGCAGTTCCGTCTCCACCTTGAGCTTGATCCAAACGATGCGTAAACTTCGTAATCATTTCAGTGAAGAATTCCATAATAGCACTGGCTACGTGCTTTTTATACACGTAGCGAGCACTAAAGGCAACAGCCAACAATAAGAAAATTGAAAGAATACGAGCAAGAGCTGAACCAATTGTTGCACCTGCTTGAATGTTCATCGCACCAAGCGGTAACACGATTGTCGCATTCGCGGCCAACTTACTAGCCATCGTAACAACACCCATAAGGATTTGTGTAATCATTAAATAAGCCACCATTGCAGTTACTAATTGAATCAACGCAGCACCTGCATAAAGCACCATCTTCATAAAGAAGTTAAGTGAACCAAGCGCTGAACCGAAGATATTCGTCAACAATCCGAAGAAGTTGAAGAACACTTTCGTAATCATTTCGTACCAGAACAAGATACCAACGATAACGAATACAAGAAGAATAACAACTGTCTCTAACCATAGCATGAATACATCAAATCCACGACCCGGCATAACAACCGTCTGATACTGACCGAGAGACAAAATACTTGTTGAATTAGATGGCGAATAAACCGTCATACCCGATCCTTCAAACGACGTATTTAGGAAATTATACATCGCCAAATCAGAAAGACCAAAACCGGTACGATTTGCCGCAGTATCCAAGTGAGACGTTTGTAATGAACCATTCGAAATAGTTCCACCTGATTTCAAGTAATAAGATACTTCAGGTGAATTCATAAACGCGTTACCTGTTGGAGTTACCGATAAGAAACCATTATTATAGAAATTATACTTACGAGCAGTGTATCCTTTGGCAAAAGCACGACCTGCGTCACCCTCACCTTTACCGCCATCAGATTCACCCAACCCCTTAATACCGGTACCATCATAAAGAATATAACCTGTAGACCCTTTATCAACACCTTCAGATGTGTCTTTTTTAAAGTCACCTACGTTATCCAAAATTTCGAAGTTCAATGAGAGCAATCCATTAGCCGCTTTCAAACCAGCTTTAGAATGAATTGTACCTTTAACAAATGAATCGTAGTTAGCACCCGTGTATTTAGTAGATCCCATAAATTTGAACAAGGTGTCTACAACCCACGATACCGCTGACGAATCCGCAGCTTTCGCCAAATCAGCAGTAAATGAGTCACCGGCATCTAACGTTGCTTGATCTTTACCATAGCCAGATGCACTTTGATAAGAACTCAACCCATCACTTGCTTTCGAACTAGTAGAATTCAAATTTTGTCTAAGAACATTCGCCCAATTATTTGCACCAGTACCGCCTGCATCACTTGCATCACCCTCAGCCGCAATGACATTAATAGCAGCCGCCACACGACGTAGATCTTGGGTGTCACGCGAAGCAACCATTGCTTGTGGATTATACTTGATCAATGAAGAACCAGGGTTTGTCGCAAGCCTACCACCCGCTGTAGGCGGTGCTAAACGAGTATTTTCAACCCATGAGTCAACACGAATAAATGACGATGCGATCACATAGTTCACATATCCGGAAGCACCTGAGTCTGCCGCTTCTTTTTGAAGCCATTTTAACGTTGACGTATACGTTCCACCTACAAGAGGAATACCTAAGACAATAATCAAGAGACGTAATACAATTTTAACAAATCGCGATTTAACACCACCGATTTTACCAAAGATAAAGACACCCGCAATCAAGAACATCAACAAGAATACAATGGATAGTAGACCCGCCGAAGTCAACGCTGCATAAAGCCCATTGAAACTTTGAACCATGTTTCCGAAGAACTCAGCACCTGGGATGTTTGTATCAATAGCACTCTTCAACAGACCACCAGTTGCTGCGTTTGCAACACCTGATCCTTTAGCCAACCAAACAAACGGGTTAAAGATCAACATCAATTTAAGAACAACAGCGAACAGTACAGGAATGATTAAGTTGATCATATAAAGAACCAAGATAATCATACCACCGATAACACGACCAAACTGAATAACAGTACCGATGATAGATGAATCACCCATCTTCATATAACCATTTTCAGTAAGAGCTTTACCGTATAATGCATATCCAATGAACGAAGACGACTTAACGCTATTACCGTTATCGTCATTATTTGGACTCAGTGTTACGTTTGCAAGACCCTTATAACTATAAGCTGAAGAGTTTGCTGACACTTTCGAAATAATCCAATTTTTTAACTTAGTACCAAGACTAACAAACCCTGTCGGATTATCTGCATAACCAAGAGCTCCACCAGCATTACCTACGTTCGTTGCCGAAGTTGGATTCTGACGAACTAAATCGAGTAATTTGTTTGCTTTTTCAACGTCTTCGTCTTTATCAGAACCTAACGCTGATAGACCTTGGTTGAAGGCATTCGCAATATCACTCGCTTTCGCATAAATCGAACTATCGATTGCATCTTTGTCTTTATCTTCATCACCATCAGCATATACGGTCTGCACAAACACAGAACCAGCTGACGGAGAAATACTTTGAATCAAATTCCCACCGAAGACTGTCAATCCAACGAGCAACAGTGGGATAAACCATTTAAACTTCTTCACATTAGACCTCGCTTTCTACAGAAAGGCCGAGCCCTAAGTCACAGTCGAACACCACGTTTTCAAAAGATCGTCGCAGATACCAACTTTCGTCTTTGTCGGCCGTAATCAAATCATTCAAATTCTTCGGAATTTCTCGACCTAGAATTTCTTGATAGCGATCAATATCGTTCAAACTCATACGACCAAACAAAGTATAATCAGCTTCATCCAAATCGTTAAAGTCTTTATCGTCGAGAACCGCGTCAATATCACCATAACAGTAAACAACACGAACACCCTTATTGAACAATTCATCAAACTGACGTGAAACATAAGGTTTCAATACATCCATGATCAATTCTGTTCCATGAACAATGACCACATCGTCTTTACCAAGAGATCGAACCGCATAAGACAACACATTTACGAATTGCGCCATTGCGACGTTATCACCACGCGTACGTAGAGCTGAAAAATCGTAAATAACACGAGAATCATAATCTGCATCATCAATCCGATCAGACGTAATCGTATCGAAAATATCACCGTTGTTTGCAAGCATCTCTTTAAAGATACCGTGCAACAATTTCAGACGTTCTTGGCGTGCCGGTTCGTTACGTTCACCTTGTGCAAGTGTTTCATACTCCTGTTTGATATACGCAATGAATTCAGGCAATCGAGGATATTCAGAGTGAGGCAATCCGACCAACTTAACTTGTGTACGGTTCACAGCATCAGACGCATCCTTAACCCACATGTTTTGGTCAATGTAAAAATCAGCCAAAAGATCATTCAGCTCAGTACGAATCAATGATTCATCTTTCACATCACCACTGACCATCATAAGAGCCATCAAAATAATCTTCTCAGTTTGAGCCGCGAACAAGTTCATTTCATCGTGTTTTTCACCGAATACTTCGAACGGGTTCAACGATCCCTTACTCATATTAACGTCAGCAGTCAATCGAGACAAATCAAGACCCACCGATTGAATATCAGATCCGTTTAATACGAAATGAACAACCCTGTGTCGATTCATCAATCCATTTTGTCCGATCTTGACACCCCACATATCCGCACCTTTTAGTGGTTTATAGGGTGACAACTCTTCTTGTGTATAAGACATCGTTCGAGCTTCCCTCGCAGATGCCACAACAACGTGATGTCGATACTTATCAATATCGAACAAGACAGCAGAGGCATTAATATCCCCACGCATCTGACCGACATATTCACCGGTCAAATCTTCGATACCGTGTGTTACTAGATTAT
Source organism: Streptococcus oralis (assembly GCA_905370255.1). Next base: position 38,493 of record CAJPKC010000002.1, on the reverse strand, counting down.
AAAAACCAGCATACTCTTCCGATGTAAAACCGAATTGCCGTTCATCATTCATAACAGTTGACCGAAGCAACATATTCAAATCATGACGTTGTGCCCCAGACTTCGCTCGAGCAACAACCGTATCAAAATGATCTCGCAGATTACGATTCAAACGACGAACCGCTTTATCCAATACATCAAGTGACGGCGCTTTAATCAAATAATGCATACGCACATCTAAATAAGCAGCACCTGTACGAATTTCTTCCGTTACACGATCGAGAGCTTCCGCATTATCACCAACGGTCGCCTTATCGCTCCGCGAAAAACCACTGGATTCCACTTGGTCTGATACAACAACCCGTTCAGATTGGATTTGTTTGGTTCGAACCCAGTTATCATCACGCTTACGCGCCTGATTAATAAATCGAATTCGAACATCTTTAAATTCTTCATCGTTCGCCCAGTTATTCAACGAAACCAAAACTCCCCAGAACTTGGCAAGTTTATTATCGGCTCCGTCATTGTGCAATAACGTTAGAACTGACCCATATGTTGAATTATCGATCACGAAATAATCACTAAAGAAATAATAATTATTCTTAGGCTTAATCCTACTGTAGAAATCAGATTGACGAATCAACTTATTTTCTTCACGAGCCTCTTCTTTACTCGCTTGTGGTTTTTTATCAGCAGTCTTTTTCACAGATTGCTTTTTCTTTTTCTTTTTCAAAGCCACTTTAAAAATAGGTCCTTTCTTATAGATTAATCTTCTTCATTATAACATAAAAAAAGGAAAAGCGCACAACTTTTCCATTTTTTATTTTCATTTTTTTATGTATAGAGGTTCTTATAGTATTTGATAACTTCTTCATAATCAAGCGGTTTAATATATTTAAACATATACCCCGAACGATTCATATCATCAAAAGCCAAAGATTCTGCTTCATACAGGTCTTGTTTTGAATCAGCAATCAACATCATATATTGGTGAATTGCAATATGACCTTCATCTGATTTATCAGCGTCTTCAACAATCATCGCATGCTCATCTTTATAACCACCAACAGCTTCCCTTAAAAGAAACTCTTGCTCATCATACAAAGCAACAAGCAAATCATCATACACTAAAGATCTGCGATATTCACATTCAGCAAGTTGTTCGTCGACACGTTGCGGTTCAGATGCCGTATCAAAAATAACGTCCACGCCCTCAGGAATACTCTTATAAAACTTAGCTGTTTTATCTAGTACGTGCGTCGCATCTTCATCGAACAACATAAGTGACGCGTTACCGACAACTTGATAAATACGAGCCCATCTGTTATCAATCATCTGAATGAGACCCGACTCAATACCTTTTTTCTCAAGATATTTCACACCGAAAAATCGACGAGCTTTCGCCAACGGCGTATTTCGAATCAATGTTAAATCACGCGCTTTCTTCAAAACGTATTGAATATAAAGCGGTAAAACTTGATAACCATATCGATGTGTCTCATCTTGTCGACCCATCAAATAAGCAAATGCAATGAAACCAATAGCAAACAAAATCCCACCAAAAATAGAACCTTGTCCAATAAAGCTATTCATCTCAACATACATCAAAATCATAATCGCCGCAACCCAGATAACAAGCGTCATCATCGTAATCGGCTTTTTCGTAAACTTAATTCCGTTTTTCTTAGACTGCAACTGGAACTGACGGTCCATCTGCGTCTTATTCAAATCGAACGGAATACTATACACTTGTTTTGCCACGTTAGTACCTTCTTACAGCCACTCGTCTACGTAATATCCGTAGTACTTGACCGTCTTCCCTTCCTTATTTTTGAATGAAGTTTGACCCCACTTCACGAAACCTTTTTTACCAGACTTCAATGTTACAGGCGTCGATCCGCCAGCGTACAAATGATCTTTTTCTTCCTCAGAAAATTTATATCCGGAAAACTCAGGTTTCATAGCAGATCGTTCAGGTTTCCCTTTTGGCGTTGCTTTCACAAACGTAACGATCCAACCCCACTTAGGATCTTTAACAATCTTTAATGAGGGATTCCAAGGGTCTCCCTTGGACGTTTTCGTATTAATTCGAACTTCTTCTTTTCGACTTAATGCGTCTAATTCACTTTGATTTAATCCGTATGAACCAAAAGCAGGCTTGATTTCGATTTCTTGTCCCTCAAACTGAATCTTAACTTTCGCAGGACCTGTTTGAACGGGGCCAAGATACTTATAACCATAACCATATTTATCGTCATAACCAAACGCAATCCGACCTTTATATGGTTTTCCAGCTTTATTCTTCAAATTAACAGTGAATTCACCACCACTAAGAGCCGTCTTCATTTCATCACCGGTCGGTTGATAAACACCCATAACCGAATTATAAAACTCAACCTCTTTACCTTGGAACACACCTTTTACTTTAGGAACAGGTGCTTTTGTTTTCAACTTCGCAAAAGTCTTCGCATCAGCACCACCATCAGCTAAAACGGATTCAATATACCGTCCAGCTAATGCTTCGTTTTTCTCCATAACTTCGATGTCATGTTTCACAAGTTTTGTTACAGAGCTTACAACTTCATCAACTGATTTTTGCAATTGACCGACAGCTTCCATATTTTGGAAAAGTTCTTGTGTGATTTCAGGTGATGCGATCCATGTATCTTTCAATAATACAGCATTTACTTTACCAACAAGCGTCATAGACAAACGACCACGTTTTTCATCCATCAAGCGACGTTCAGCCACATCATTTGTGATTTCAGCGATTGTTGACGTACGCGTTGCCCCTGTACCAACATCATATTTTTCAAGTTGAGCTTTGAGCCACTTAATAGTAGGTGTCGCAGGTTTCGGATTAGCTCCTTCGGCAACGAATGGATCAGCAGATGTACCGATACCCTTTGTAGCAGTATCATCGTCTTCATCATCTTTATCGGAATCCGTGTAGATTGCTTTCCAACCACTCGACACTGGAAGCGAGAACGTTGTTTTAAAATCAGGATGTTCTACAACGTGCCCTGATACACTATCATAGACATAATTCTCACCGAACATTGCTAAGAAGTTCTTTGCGAGTGTCGTGTAGATAGCTGCGGCAATACCCTTGCTTCCATCATCGAAAACCGATAAAGCGTCGAGTGATTTCGGAACAACTTCACCAGGACGATTCGCCCCGTGACTACCGCCATCTTTAACGTGTGTCGTACGGAGTTGTCTATGCGTCAATAAACCATTATCGACACCGACAACTTTTGCAATATTGTCAATCAACGGCAACATATCATTGAATTGTTCAACAGAAATCACCTTGTCTTCTGTACGAGGATACGATACAATCTTCGCCTCATACATCTTCTGATAAACAGCCAAGACTTTCTTCGAATTAAATCCACGCGGTGCGAGAATCGCAGCAAGACCCATCAAATCGAGCAACTTAGGCGGTTTCGTTTCCTTGCGGGTACGACCATCTTCCGTAACAGAGGACTTAGAATAATCGCCTAGCGGTACATCTACCTCGAGATCATAACGCCACGTATCGCCTTCGTTAAACTTCCGCTTGTAAACATGTCCGTTATCATCTTTGAATTGAACTTCATAGTAAGGCTTACGTTTATATTTCCGAATAGCCTCTTCTTGCATGAAGACGAGACGCGTAATAACTGATTTCAAACGTCCATTTCGAAGAACAACTTTCATCTTCAAACGTCGTGCAATACTTGTAGCAGCGCGAACGATTTGCATAGACGCAAAATCCCAACGTGAACGCGTTTCTGCTTTCAGATAATCACCATTTTTACTAGCATCTGATACATCACGCATCGACTTAAAAGCTTTTTGAATTTGCTTAACCGATTCATCGATGAAATACATCCGCTTAATTGGACCCTTCCAACCAATTTCTTGGAAGGCTTCCATCGCAATCAATTCACCCTCACCTGACGGATCCACATCAGTTGCGATAACAAGAGCATCCGCACGTTTCGCTGCTGATTTCAAATTAGCAATCAACTTACCTTTATTCTTAGCGACCTGACGGTCGAAAGTCATTTCTTTCAAATTCCAAGGCAAATATTTAATATCCCAAGATTTATATTGCTCAGATTTCTCTTTAGAAACCATGTCTTTTGGATCCACATATTCCATCGTATGACCCGCAAGAGCAATTAATTCGTAATCTTGACCATTAAACGTACCTTTATTACCACCTAGCGCTTTTGCAAAGTTCTTACAAGCGCTCGGCTTTTCTGTAACAATGAGTAACATCAAATCGTCCTTTCACATTAATTAGTTGTATTATATCACAATTCGAACATTCGTGCCAATTATTTTCCAGCTTTGGCATCACGACGAGCAACTTCTGACGCATAAGACTTAGCTTCATGCATAATTGTCCGTGCAATTTCCGTCTCGGTATCAGGCACACGTGCAGCCAAATATTCTTTCAAGTCAGACGGTTTCAAACCACTTCGAAGAGCATGGTTGTGAATACCTAATTCACGACCTACAAGAAGCGCTGTCAATAATTCGTCTGTCAAGACACCATCCCGGATAGTTCGTGACAATTCAGCTTGTTTATCAATCATATCACGAAGGTCATACAACTGCGTACTAATTTCGTTTTCACTTAATTCATAGCGTCGTTTTTCTTCACACACGTCACGATACGCAAGGGCTAACACATAAAAATCAAAAGCTTTCGATCCGTTAGATTCACTACCTTGCACTAATTCACGAATAGCATCTGGTTTTGATGCCAACTCAGTGTGTTCCGCTTTCACCCAATACCAAGCATATTTCACAAGATCATCCAAGTTAAATTGATAGGCGAAAGTCATCATAACGAAATACACAAGTGCCCGTCGATTCGGCTGATCACCGGTTCCTCGATAAAATGAGTTCTCAGGAGAAATCTTCGTCTTGAAATTCTTACTAATTTGAACTTCTCGTCCTTTTAAACTAGCAATGAAATCAAAAGCTGGGTGCAATGCTCGCAAATGAATATCCACACGAGCGCCTTCGCGATCTAAGTTTTTAAATGGATTTTTCCAGTTTTTCCCAAACATGGTGTTCGCCCCAACAAACTTAAACTGATGATTAAATGTATCATTCGAACCGAAGTCAAATGCATCACGCTCTTTCACTTGATTCTTCCAATGATCTACTTCTTTTGTCAGTGATTCATTGATTCGTTGCTGTTCAAGAACACGAGTCGCGGCTTTCTTTTGTGTTTCTTCCAACTGTTTTGCTGAAGCTTGTGTTTGACGTTTCATTTTTGCTTCAAGTTCTTTGTATTTACTTTCCCAATCCACATCATTTTTCTTTTCAGCGGATTCAGTCGGAGCTTCTACAGATTTTTCAACAACTGCTTTCTCGACAGGTTTTGCCTCAACCGTCTCCGTCGGTTTTTTCTCAACGACCACACTTGGTTTCTTTTCAACGGCTTCCTCTTTTGGCTCAACAGAAACTTTCTTTTCAGCTTCTTGTTTTTCACGTAAAGCTTTTTCTTTTGCTTTATTGATAGCATCTAATGTTGCTAAACTCATTTTATCACCTCATATTTACTTTTGTTTCAGGCAACACACCATCATCGACATCATCAATCAAATATGACGCACCCGCACTAATGCGTGCAAATGAACTAAATCCATTAATAGCGATATTTGTTTGCGTGTCAATCTTCGTTTCTACAGAGTCCAACTGAGCAGAAATCGTACGCAATAACGTATTAAGTGTCACCATACTCATTGTGTCAGGTTGACCGTCGGATAAAGTCAATGCATCCAAATAAAAATTCAGAGCATCAAAATAGAAATCAGCCATATCGATATCTAGTTTTTGACACCATTGTCTAATCTTCTCCGAACGATGACGAATAGCCGTCATCTGTGCTAATGGGTCCGCATAACCCTCTTTCGCCATATATTGAAAATCATTATAGAAATTAATCGCACGAAGCGTATAATCTTTTTGCGAGATTCCTTCTTTACCGGCTTGGTATTTAATAAACTCAGCCGTTTCTTTTGGTACACGTATCGCAAGACGTGCATCATTTTCTTTTCGCATAATAAAGCCCTTTCTGTTTAAATTCTATTAATTATAACAAATTTGGTGTACAAACGCAACCATTTGTGGTATACTGTTTTTATCAAACAGAAAGGATTGTTTTATGCCGGTATCTAAATCAAGGCGACTCATACTTATCGCCTTAATCCTCATAAATTTAGCACTTACAGTCGGTCTCGCGTTTGCGCTTATGTTTAACAAACCGATAGCCCATTCAAAAATGGCATCGCGAACGAATAAACTAATCGTAGCAAACGTACCGAAAGAAACTCTTAAGAAAAACGCAGAAGAAGCACCAGCTAATTACAACTGGGAAGAAGTCAAACCTCTTGACCCCGATCGCGTTATCAGTTCACCGCCACCCGCACCCGAGGATCTCCCTGTTATTGCAGGTATCGCAATTCCTGATTTAGGAATCAATATGCCAATCTTCAAGGGTGTTGACGACCAAAGTCTCTACTACGGCGCAGGAACTACAAAAGAAAACCAAGTCATGGGTCAAGGTAACTATGGTCTTGCAAGCCATCACGTCTTCGGAATTTGGGGTGCGACTAGCTTATTATTCTCACCACTCGAACACGCTCGAGAAGGGCAACAGATTTATTTGACCGACAAAGATTACGTATATACATACACAATCATATCGGTGCGAAGAATTGAACCAACCGAAACAAATGTCTTAGACGAGCCCGGACCAAAATCCGATCCCCTCGTAACACTTATCACATGTACAGATAATTATGCTCGTGGTCGAATTGTCGTTCAAGGAAGTCTCGTTAAAAAGACAACATATAAAGACGCTGATCAAAAGATCAAAGACGCCTTTAAACAAGAATACAATATTTGGCAGCAGTAGCATCAATAAAAGGATAACTGAAAAGTTATCCTTTTTCTTATAATTCAATTAAAATCGCACAAGCATCATCATGCCGTTTGACATATAAGTTTGTAGTCTTACGTTCCCACTTTCGAAGTATCTTCAATGCTGAATCTAAACTAACATTTCCATTGAGTACATCTTCTATGGAAACCAAGTCATGTAGAAACACTCGTTCGAATCCATCAGAGAAGACTAAGCATTGTTTCACATCATCTACGTCATAGATACGTTCCACGAATTCGTCTTCGAATGAACCTTTTAATGCAACTGTCCAAAAACCATCTGGCGTGTTCATCACATGCCTGTTTTTCGTCATTTGTTCTTGAACGGCTTTTACAGGATCTTCACCACAAGCAATTGCTTTATTGCGCATTGCTTTTGTAACATCAGAGAAACGACGAATACGGTTATCCGTTACGATTTCAATAGAACCGTCTGTCTTTTCAATAACAGCTGAACAATCACCAATTGCATAAGCATGTAATTTATCACCAATAATTTGCACACCCGCTAAAACAGCGCATGGCTTCATCTCGTCTGGGAAATTCTCAAGCATTTCAGCATATCGAAACTTAATAGAATCAACAGCCATTTGTGCATATTCGGGAATCGTACCATTCACACACACTGACACGGCGCCGGCTACAGCTAACACCAGCCATTCGGCTTGCGAATGAAACGGCAAAACCGCTATCTGTTTAATCGGGCTTGAACCATCAATCGCACAAACCAGATCTTCAGCAATCGCCAAACGATCTTCACCGTACGATTTTGGAAAATCAATTACATATTCTAAAACATTCATATTGCCACCTATAACGAAGTCGATTCTAAATATCGAACTTTTTCACGAAGCTTATCGACCGTTTCTTCTAGTTCTTTCTTCGCAAGAACTAATTCATCATAATCAGCAACCGTTACATAATCTTCTGCAATTTTATCGAGAAATTCTTCAACTTCTTGTGGTTTATAGCCACGAAAAGACAAATGGAATTCCTGCTTTCGAATATCGTCTACATTATAGTTCATTTGAAACCTCAGCTTTCGTTTCTAAAATTTGCATATAAGTCGAAAACGTACCGTCTAGTTCATATTCACTCACATGAATCAAACGATCATCTATTACAAACGCATTATGGCTAAACAATTTAAAGAGTGACCGTTTGTTATTGAAAAGCCATTTGATGTAACGTTGTAATAGAACATCTAACCAGATCATCGACACCACTGCAAATACGAAATACTGCCAAAATGTTTCGTTTGAGATTCCGCTTAACAGAGACATCGCCTTATACGAAAACGCTAAACAAACGTAATCACTTAACAACGCCCACGTTTTCACGTTAAATCCCGACCGAATCGCAAATAGTAACCGATCACCAGTGAAACCAATACAAAACACGACCATACCAATATAGATATCCATAAGCGACCAATTTGTAGAGAGCCTTAATAGATGGCCGGTCAACAGCATCAAGCCATAGATAGCCGACCATCTGGCAATTTGTAGTAGTAAGTTTAGACAAATGCCGATTGTTTTATAAACCGACATATGCAAAGCCCCCTATTAGTCTTTATGTGCGATATTGTAGAGACCTTTTGCAAGACTGTACAAACCGTGTTCGTTCAAGAAACGTGAATACGCAGCGTTCAAGTAGATAATTGGCGTTCCACCGCTATTGAAATCTGACAAGAGATTCACAATCTCGTTATAGAGATGTTGCTCAAGACCACCTGAACCGCCACCGTATACGAAGATAACTTCATTCGTTGCACCCACACGAGTGTAGATTTTAGAAATCTCATTACGAAGTTGTTGTGCGAAACGATATGATTCTTCGTCTACGACACCAGCTACGTGCGTATACTTATTACGACTCAACTTGCTAGGCTCTTTATTGATAAACTCAGAGAGCTCTTTACGTGTCTTATACGTATATCCTTCTTCGATCAAACGATCAAGTGCAGCTTCGAGCACGTTTCCGTATCCTTTCAAGAATGACGTTGACGCATCTTGGTTGAATTTACCGTTAGTGAATACCGCGAAATCGACAGTCCCTTCACCAATATCGATGCCGAGAGTATTCTCCGCATGCACCAAATCGTAACCCGTCACATCATCCAATTCACCATTGACCGCACGTTTCTTCGCATCAGCTTCAATCAAGTCAAGGAAATTAGACTGTGCGTGACGGAGACCATATTGCGCGGCCTCACCTTCGTTCGCAATATATACTTCTTTGATAGTGATTGCGATGGTGATTGTTTGCGCAAAATTATGAATCGTAACAAGGTGTGCGGATCCACTATTTTTCAATTTATGAGCGTAATCCGCATGGTGTTTTTCATATTCAGCAATCGGAAGAGCTGTCGAAAGCCATACATCTACGGGAAGAATCTCAGTAGGCAACGCTTTATGTTCTGCGTAGTAATCGTGAATAGCACGACTTGCAAGAGACCCTAGAATGAGAACTCCTGACAGATCATCGTCCGCTTTTGACTTACGCGAGAATACGTCAAATTCTTCTAATGGCTCACCACTTGCAAGAGCACGACTACCGAAAATACGGCGCGTTGTGTCGTTTACAAGAGGACTTGAGAATGACGCATCCATTTGATTGAAAGCGTCCGCCGCAAACGAAGCGCTATCGTCCGGTGTCAATTTCAAGTCATTGTGAACAGAGTAACGGTTCACAGCGATTGATGGAAATACTTCTACTTTATCGTTAATACCTAATTTTAAATATCCGTTTCCGACGTCCATGCCGGCAATATATTCTAACATTTGTAAGAGTCCTTTCGTGACTAATTTTTAGATAGCCTTATTATATCATAAAAATCAAAAAGGTGCAAAATTTAAGGACAATTCGGCTACAAAAAAAGACCATCTAGTTATGCAAATAGCACCTTCGATGGTTTCTAATAAAATAATTATAACATAACGTAAACAATCGGTCAACAATTTATCACAGAACAATCAAATTAATCCACTAATGACCGTGATTTTCTCACGGTCGTTTTCTGATGTGATTATATTAAGACTAGAAAGAAGTGTTAAATTTATATGATTAGATTTACAGATAATAAAAGAATCATTGACGGAAGAACTGTCACACAAATCGTACAGGACGGACCTATTGCATCCAACCTCGTCGACCTTGTCGAACCCAATCAGCTAGGCGGTTGGATTGAATCCAAAGAATCTCTCCCCCATAACTCTTGGATTGACGAAAACGTTATTCTCTTTAAAGAAGCATACGTTGGCGAATATTCTATCATTACTGCAACACAACCCTGCACCATTGTATCAGATATGACTTTTGATGTTGGAACTGTGTACAACATCACCGACAAACATCAATTTTATTCAAACGTTGTAAATATCGACAGATCAAAAGACGAACTTCCAGACATGACCGCGCAAGCCTACAAACAGAAATATTTCGCTTTTGACACCTATGGCGATCCGATCGACCCCAACTCAGCAGAAAAAATTTACGATCCGATTTACGAAAAACTTAAAAAGCGTGATAAACAAAATCAGGTAAAGAAAATCGTGCCTAAATTCATCACAACAAAAAAAGAAACAGAACCATCGCGACTGAGTTCTCACGATACGAGAAACTTCCTAATGCGTCTCGCGGGCGAACCCGGCACACGACGCTATAAATGGATGAAACGATTAGAAACTTTAGCGCTTATCGTTGGACTTGCTACTATTTTGAACTTGCTCGTTCGAATCTTTATTATTCGATAAGGAGGCACTGTTTTGAAAAATACATTTAAAATCGTACGTGTCAATCGTATTATTAAAAACAAAAAAGAAGACTACTCCTTATCGCTTCGCTTGCATCGAGTAAACTCGAACGATTTTTGTAATGCTTCGATGTATATTCCAAAAGACAAAGAAACTTTGTTGAACTTTATTTACACACTCAAACAAGGCGACCTCGTAGAGGTGTCATACGAACCAGCGAAAAATAAAAAGTACGCAACAAATATTGATGTGAAACATATTTTGAAAATCAAATAATCAGATATCTCGTAATGTTCCACTTGTTCCACATGCGTTCCACTGATTTTTTAAAAAGTGGAACATCCGAAACCCTTACGTGGTGGGAGCTATCGAGATTTATTCCACTTGTTCCACTTTTTATGTGTATATATAATATATTTAAAAAGAGTAATATACAAAATATACAAAAAATTAAAAAATATAAATAAAAAGTTTGACCCCCTCGTAGGTGGAACGTGTTTTTGGGTGTAACGAAACACCCACTGCCAGTTGCGTTTCGAGCGTTCCACAAAATTCAAAAAAGTGGTACAAAATGGAACAGAATTTGCCCGAAAACGTCTTAATTAGAATCATTCTAATTAAGAAAATTAGGGTGTGTATAATTTGATATAGATTGAGTCACATCCATGAATCAAATTAATATCAGAATTAATTTGCGTGTTTTTACCCCAATCTGTTGACAAAATTTCAACTTTTTGGTATACTCATCTTACAACTAATACAAAATAGAAAGCAGGCTTCAACATCTATGGAAGAAACAAAAGAAATGTTATTATCGCCGAAAGAATTCGGTGACCTCGTAGGCGTTTCAATCCAAACCTTGAAACGTTATGAAAAAGAAGGTGACTTCTCACCCCGCACTGTCACGGAAAACGGTTGGCGAAAATATACTCTAAGTCAAATTAGCGAATTCAATCGTATGCGTCGTCGCAAAGGGCGTAAGGCAGAAATTCACCGAATTGTCGCTTACATTCAATCGGTCGTGCGCGAATTTGATGAAAACGGACAAATCATTAACAAACCAATTCCAATACCTATTACGAATGGTTTTATTAAACTGTCGCGTTACTTGTTAGAACGACGTCTCGGTAAAAAGGTTGTCACTGAAACTTTAATCAACAACGAACCGCTTCATTCCTTTAAGAGTGAACAATTTACACGCCTCTGTCATTTGATCCAAGCCGATTTAATTGACGAACTCGTCCTTATATTCACGAATCAATTTTCAAAACCGGAATACGAAATCATTTCACAATTATGTGAACAACACGGTGTTACAATTACACTTATGCCTGAAGCCGAAACGCTTCCAAATGATGGCGATGAACGTGAACGTTTAATTCAAGCGACTCGAGATTTCGAGCAAAGCGGTGATATCGAAGCAAGCGTTATCGCAAACAGTATTCTTACTTTATTAAACGAAAATGACTCTGAATAGAAAGGCTGACGTATCAACGTCAAGGTATTGGTAATGCAACTATCAACAAACCCAATCCGTTTGACGACAGAAGATCCAACGTTAGCTGATATTCTAGACTATTTAAACAATAACAGTCGTACCTTCAATATTAACACGATGAACGACATCGACGTAGAGTTGCGAAATACTTATAAAGGTGTTCTAGCTCACAAACAAATGTTAGCAACAATGAACAATTCAAAAGAACCGGCAAAGTTAACCGATTTCGAATTAGCTCTTGTTTTAACATTTACGTTGCCCATTGTTCGTATCGCCTATTCCGCACTATCCTCAAAAACGGACACGAATCTCTATATGTTCAATCCGGATCCGAATAGTAAAAATTTAGGCTTATATGAAGAATGTGGTGAGTTCATCGAGCTTCACGTTTCTCTATTACAACAACCCCTATCAATGAACATGCGTAAGAACATTCTCTCGTATGTAACTATGATGGCGCCTGTCGTTTACGAATCACTCGATTCGGCGCACGTCGTCGTCAATAATGGTATTTTCAATAAAGAAACAAAAACCTTAGAACCGTTTCGACCTGACTTTGTCGCGACTTCTAAAATCCAGACTGACTATAAACCAGTCAAGACAACACCTGTCTTAAAAGAACCAGACGGCTCTGACTGGACAGTTGATGAATGGATTCGTGAACTCGCAGACCATGATCCAGAAAAAGAACTATTGCTCTGGCAAGTTCTCGCTGCGTCATTCAACCCAGGACACTCTTATAATAAGGCAATTCTCTTTGTATCACGCGAAGGAAATAACGGTAAAGGTACTTATGGACAACTCATCAAAAATATTGTTGGACAAGGAAACTATTCGTCTCTCAAAATTCACGATTACAGCAAGCGTTTCGAAAAACGAAATCTTATTGGTAAAGTCGTAAACATCGCAGACGAAAACCCTGTTGGCGTTTATATCGATAACGTTGACGATTTTAAAGCAGCCGTCACAGGTGATGATATCTCAATCGAACCTAAACACAAAGACTCTTATCCGGCTGTCGTCAAACACGTAACAATTCAAATGATCAATGGTATGCCCAAGTTTCGAGATAAAACGAATTCCTTTTATCGTCGTCTTGTCATGGTTCCGTTCGATCACACTTTCGAGGGTATCGAAAAGAAATACATTAAAAGTCAATTCATTTGTGATCCTATTGTTAAAGAATACGTTTTATCAAAAGCGTTAGAGATGGATCAATTCGACACCTTTATCGTTCCTCAAGCGACAAAATCGTTATTAACTGAATATAAATCAGAAAACAACAACGTATTCGAATTCTGGGACGATATGTATGACGTATTTCAATGGACTGTTCTTCCAACTAAACTCATCTACCCCGTCTATAAAGAATGGATGCGAGAATTTAATGCAAACAGCATTACATACAGTCGTAATCAATTCTTGCAATACACACGTGATTGGGGTAAAGAAACAGGTCTCTTGGACGACAAATCCCAACGAACCGATCGTGTGCGAATCACTAATCAGATGGACGCAGACGAACCATTGATTACGAAATACAACATTAAAGACTTTATGGATCCATCGTATAAGGGCGCTGACGAAAAACTCAAACGAGCCTTCGATCGAAGCGCCATTGCATCGACACGTGGTTTCGTAAAAACCACACCGACTAGCTAGAAAGGAACACTATGCCGAAAATCTATGGACTTTACGGTAAAATGGGATCGGGCAAGGATTATCTAGCCCGACTCCTGATTACCCATTTAGAAGGACCTGTCAAATGCGTCTCTTTTGCTGACGCGTTAAAGGAAGAAATTGACAGTTTAATTAAACACAAACGATCAGGTAAAGACTTGCTCGAGTTGAGTGCCGAGTTTGATTTACCAAAACACGTCATAGATTCCATTTTCAATGAAATCTTGCCGCAAAACTTAACAAATGTTTCCGCATATAAAAAGACACCGGAAATCCGTAAGTTGTTCCAGTTTTACGGTGACGTTCGTCGTGCGAGTGATCCGTTATATTTCATTCGCAAGACTTTCGATAAAGTTGCTTCGCTTACGAGACAATCTTACACGGTCATCATTACAGATGTTCGGTTCCCGAACGAATACGAAGCCTGTCACGAACACGGCGCAGTTCTCGTTCACATGGATATTGACAGAAAAACTCGCCATGCACGTTTAGAAGCTCGTGACGGATTCGTTCCGTCGATTGAAGCCGAGGAACACGTATCAGAAACAGCTTTGGACGACATTCCAAAATATGATACGGATATTGTCATCACGGCAGACCTGTCGGACGATGAAATGGTCACACGGATTCTTGCGGGGTAACGGTCATGTACACAACGAAAGCTGAGCGCGAGAAATACTATGGAGAAAAACTCGCAAACGTGAAACGCAAAGAAACTCGCGAAAGTGCCAAGTTTATGATTGACTTGCAAGAAGATTCGATCAAGGGCTTCGTACAAGCACTCATGGTCGCGGAGTATCACGTGTACGATCAAAAAGTCTTAGACAAGCTCTATCGCAAATACGTAAAAGAAGCCGACTTCGAAGGGGTTCTCAACCCACACTTTAAAGAATGGTTAGACGAAATCGCTGACGAAGAACCGGAAAGTGCCGAAAATAGTGCACTCGCAGACGCGATTCTTGAAAAAAATTCGAAAAAGGCTTAGAAATCGCACTTTTTATTTGACATTAAAAAACGATGTGCTATAATAGACACATAAGGTTGAGAAAAACCTTGAAATAACAACATTTATAACAGAAAGGCTCGACTTCAATGTCGAGAAGTACATAATAACATGGCAAACAAACAAGATTTGATCGCTAAAGTAGCTGAAACAGCAGAATTGAGCAAAAAACAAGCAGCTCTCGTAGTGAACACTGTTTTCGATACAATCTCTGAATCACTTTCAAACGGTGAAAAAGTTCAAATCATCGGATTTGGTAGCTTCGACGTTCGCGAACGCGCAGAACGCAAAGGACGCAACCCTCAAACAGGTGCTGAACTTGTAATTCCTGCTTCAAAAGTTCCAGGATTCAAAGCTGGTAAAGCACTTAAAGAAACTGTAAAATAAAACCCTATAAGCGATACTATTAAGAAAGTTATCGTTCTTAAATCGAATATAAATCTAAAAAGAGCCATTCGCAATCGCGAGTGGTTTCTTTTTCTTCTCAATTATGTTATAATAAAGAATATCAATCGAAAGGTGGCAACGCATGATTCTCTCATGGTTACTCTATATGTCCGGCATCACTGGACTCTCACTATTTCAAATATATCTAGCTATTCGTCTCTTTAAAGCCACAAAATCACTAATAGGCGTTGTTGGGATCGCACTGATTGGAATCCTTCTTATCGCATACTTCAGTGACATGTCCCTTCTACTTAACGATCCTGAAGCGTGGTTAAAGACAGAACCGCTGAATCACGTCTGGTCACAACTCACAGCCATTTGGGACGAACACATCCCGTGGGTGGTGAACGAATTCCGCTTGTTCTTTAAAAACATCTTCGGCTATTAACGGACACGTTTGTCCGTCACGCCGTTATTTGACAACTTATTAGAAAAGGAAAACACAATGATTACTGTATACTCAAAAAATAACTGCATCCAATGTAAAATGGTCAAGAAGCAATTGACAGCAAACAACATCGATTTCCAAGAAATCAACGTTGACGAACAACCAGAGTACAAAGAATACTTAAAAGAGCATGGTTGGAAAGCAGCGCCCGTTGTTGAATCTGAAATCGGAGACTTCAGCGGAAACCAACCTGACAAAGTTCGCGCTCTCATCAAACACTATAAAAAATAAGACCAGCGCGGTCTTATTTTTTTTACGTCAAATTGCACAAAACACACGACAAATAAAGACTTTTATGATATAATATCACTATCCTAAACAGAAAGGACTTGAAACGTGAGAAAACAAAAGAACATCAAAAAACGAATCGTTCTTGCGAGTAGTCTTGTGTTGATAACCGCAAGTGTTGCAACAACGGGTGTTATCGCTTATACACTCATTCAGCGTTTCGATACAACGAAAACATGGAAACGTGTATCAAAGACACCTCTTGCTGATTTAACGCCAGAGTTGTTAACAGCCGATGATCACACCAAAGATCTCATTCAAGCCTACAATAAACAAGAAGCTCTCGTCTGGGATGCCAATGCTCACAACTTTAAAGGAACGCCGTCATCAGCAAATATGGACGAATTACTATCTCTCCATAAAAAACTCCCAAAAAGTTATCAAGCGTCTTTAAAGAACTACGATGAAATCAACAAACTTTACGAAGTTCTTGATAAATTCAACGTTCTCACAAAAGACGGACACATCCCTGAAAAAGAAACATTGAAGTCGATTCAAGATTATCTTAAAAACAGTTTCGACGTGCTTTACCCCTATCTCATTGGAGACGGACACAAAGCCGCTGAAAATATTTACACGTCTCTCCAACAATTAGCATCTGATTCGAATCAGTATGCAATTGTCTTAGATACGATCAATAAAGATTATCAAATTGATAAATACAAACTAAAAACAGATATGGTTTCAGAACACGTGAATTATCTCAATCAAATGATTGCCAAATTACACTATAAATGGAACTATATCGAAAATAAAATCAAACCACTTATTCAAAATAGTTCAAGCGCTGTCAAATCAAACGAACACGCAACTGAAAACTATAAAAATTACTTAAACGATCAAGAAGCAAAAGCCGAATTCGAACAATTCGAAAAACAATTCGTAGCTGAACAAGATCGCTTAAAAGGTTTGATTATTGATCTGCCCGACTTTACTAATAAGAAATTATCAGAACTTCAACAATGGGCTGATGCAAATCAGATCACTTTGAAGATTGTCGAAAAAGATGTATCGTCAAAACCATACGATACGATTCTTGAACAGACTCCGGCTAAAAATAAATACGAGAAAATCGTAAAAGGTTCCACAATGACGGTCACCGTTAATATTAAAAAACAAGTACAACCGACACCGCCGTCATCGAGCGAATCATCTGAAAGCACACCTCCATCGTCGAGTGTTTCACGTGAAACAGAAACACGATCTAGTGACACACACGTTCGGCCAACAGCTCCGTCTATCACAAGACCGGGCGTTCCCCAATAGAAAGAAGGTGATTACGATTTGAAAACAGTATTATCTAAAATAGGCTTTTTCGCAAAGAAGTTTCTCAAATATAGCACAATAACTGTCGGTGTAACAATCTTAATTGCCACACCTATCGTTGCTTACAAAGTGAAAACTATTATTGACAAAGCTCCCGTTATTACGGAAAAAATGCTCCGTAGTGAAGCAACGTCCAATATGTATGATAAGAAAGGCAATGTAATTTGGTCTCAAACCGACATTCGTCGGAACTACATCAAATACGACAAATTGCCCGACTTATACGTAAAACTATTGCTTAATACCGAAGATGACACCTTCTTCCAAGATCGAGGTGTTTCGATTAAAGGTCTCGCAAACGCAGTCCTTTCACGAGGACGTCGCGGAGGTTCTTCTATCGAACAACAGCTAATCAAGAACGTCGCTTTTTCGAGTGACGTAAAAGACCGAACTGTCGAACGTAAAATTAAAGAATTCTGGCTCGCACTTCAGTTAGACACTAACTGGAATAAGAAACAGATTCTTGAATGGTACGTCAATAAGATTGCTATGGGCGAAGGCTCTTTCGGAGCAAATACCGTAGCGATTACATATTACGGCACATCGCTCGATAAAATGTCTGAACGAACACCTGAGAATATCGCACGTTTAGCCTATATCGCGGGTCTCGGACAAGCTCCGTCTGGCTACAACGCCTACGATCATCCTGAAGAAGCCAACCGCAGAAAGAACATCGTACTTTATGCGGCTTATTCGAATGATTTGTTAACGAAAAAAGAATATGAATCTGCTAAAAAAGTCAACGTAACCGATGGTTTAAAAGAACGTTACTGGCGCAATAAAGAGGTGCTCTCTAAAGTTTCTGAGCATAACGCTTATGTGACATCGACCTTGAAACAATTAAAAGATCTCGGTTACGATCTTGAAAAAGCACCGATTCAAATTTATACCAATATGGATTCAGCTGAAGATTCTAAACTTCAATCTATCGTATCAGACCCTAAATATTACCGAAACGAAGGACAACAGATCGCTGTAACGATAATCAACCCGCAAACAGGCGCGGTTATCGCACAGTCTGGCTCACGAAACCAAAAATCAGAAAATCCGTACAGTTATAATCGTGCGACGCAACGTACCAGATCAAGTGGTTCAACCATTAAACCGTTTATCGATTACGGACCGGGTATCGAATATCTACAACTAGGTTCTAATTACAGATTGGATTCAAGCCCTTACCAATATCCGGGTACGAACATAGTCGCACAAAACTACGGCGGATATACGTACGGAGTTGTTGATATGAAGAAAGCCTTGCGACTTTCGCTCAATACTCCCGCTATTCGTATGCTCGATACAGTTACGGGATCAAACCTCGCTAAAAATTTCTTGAAAAATCTCAATATGGATGTCAAGGAAACGTACGGCGGTGCCGATGCTCTCGGATTGAACTTGTCAACAGCTGACTTCGCAGCCGGATTCGGTGCTATTGCTAACGGCGGAATTTATCGCGAACCGAATTATATCGATAAATTAGAATTCTCCGACGGATCCGTTAAAACGATCAAACCGAATGAGAAACGCGCAATGAAAGCATCGACCGCGTACATCTTAGCGAAAATGCTTGAAGGTGTCCCTCAAGATGACGGCTCCGCAAAATCCGCTAAAATTCCTGAATACAAAGGCTACTTTGTCAAAACAGGTACAGTCGCTTATGATGAATCTGACGGCGTTCCTCGACCTGAACAATCAGCTAGTGATTCGTGGATGAGTGGTGGTACGAAAAACACAGCCGTTAGTGTCTGGACAGGGTACGATTCACCGAATGAACCAGACCATTGGATTAGTGCCGATCAAACCACACGGTCTGACATCTTCGTAGCTATTATGAAAGCCTTTAATGATGGAAAAGATACGTCTGATTTTGCAAAACCAGACACTGTTCGAGAAATAGGATCAGGTTTAAGCGCCGATCAAGTTCCACTCGATAAGACATCTATTAAGACTGTCACGTTCCCAGAACTCAACTATATGGACAATTCGCTCGCGAACTTCCAATTGAATTCTAAAACGAAAGTTGTAAGTGATCCATCTATGAACAAAACACCTACAAATTATATGATTGGTTCATGGAGTAAAGATTTCAAAGATGACCAGCTAAAACGATACGACATCTGGCGATCATCTAAGACATTGCCAACGTTGAAAGATTTCTTAAACGATAAAGTTTGGAATGAATAAAACCTAGCATTCGCTAGGTTTTTCTTTTGCGAAGTTCGTTAAAATATGCTATAATTAACCCTGAATTAACAACAATTATAAGGATTTTTTTAATAAATGGCAAAATTACGAGTTTTTGAAGCATTTAGCGGAATTGGCACTCAAACAATGGGACTTTCCCGTGCAAATATTGATCATGACGTTGTCGCAATCTCAGAGATTGATTCTTATGCGATTCGTTCTTACGAAGCTATTCACGGCTCGGTGAACAACTTAGGCGACATCTCTCAAATTGATACGAAAACGATTCCTGATCACGATCTATTCACGGCTCGGTGAACAACTTAGGCGACATCTCTCAAATTGATACGAAAACGATTCCTGATCACGATCTATTCACATATAGTTTTCCATGTCAATCTATTTCAGTTGCCGGATTACAACACGGTTTGGATCCGAATAGTGGCACACGCAGTAGTCTCTTGTGGGAATGTCAAAAAGTTATCGACATCAAACGTCCAAAATGCCTCCTAATGGAAAACGTTAAGAATCTCGTTGGAAAAACACACAAACACAACTTCGATTTGTGGCTAGAGTGGCTAGAATCGAAAGGCTATACAAACTATTGGAAAGTTCTTAACAGTAAGGACTACGGCGTACCTCAAAACCGTGAACGCGTCTTTGTTGTTTCGATTTATGGCAAACACAAACCATACGAGTTCCCTGAAGCGAAACCTCTCGATAAAACTCTAAAAGATGTACTTTTACAAGACGTTGAAGCTCGTCACTACTTATCGCAAGAACAAGTCGCTAAATTGACCTTTAAATTAAAACCATCGACCGATATTAAACAAATAGGGCAACTTGATAGACCTAATCGCGTCAATGCATCACCCTATCGCGTTTACAGCACAGATGGCATTGCACCGACTCTTACAACTATGACGGGTGGTGCACGTCAACCCTTTATTAGCGAAGCCGAAGATCAAATCAAAGATTTCGTTATCGGTGCCAGTCGTGGACGTTACGAAAAAGATCCTAACGATCCGACAAAAACAATCACGAAACAACATTTCGAATTAAATCAAAACGGTGTTTCTAATACACTCACCTCTGTTCAGAAAGACAATTACGTTTTGGAGATGCCTGATTTTAAAATTCGTAAATTAACACCTCTCGAATGTTGGCGCTTAATGGGCTGTACCGATGAAGACTTCTATAAAGCCAAAGCTGTCAACAGCGACACACAGCTTTACAAACAAGCCGGCAACGCCATCGTTGTCAATGTCCTCGCTGCGATTTTCGATAAAATGTTCAATTAAAAAGACACGCATAATAGTGTCTTTTATTTTTTTATTATTCGAAAACCACAAAAACCGCGTCACACTACACTAAACTTTTGCAAAAGCGCGCCATTTATGATATAATTACTCTATCATAATGCGAGGTGAAACATGAAACCATTCACAAAATGGGTTGGCGGAAAACGTCAACTATTAAAACCAATTTTAGAATTACTACCTGATAAATATAATCATTATTACGAATTATTCATCGGCGGCGGTGCAGTTTTATTTGAATTAGCTCCGAATCAAGCATCAATCAACGACAGAAACGCCGAACTAATCTTAGCATACAATGTTATCAAACACAATGTCGAAGAACTCATCGTAGAACTTAAAAAAACACGCATTGAATAATAACAAAGACTATTATCTCGACATCCGATCAATGGACCGTGATGGTCGTATTAACGGATTGACCGATGTAGAACGAGCTGCGCGATTACTTTATATGCTAAGAGTTTGCTTTAATGGTTTGTATCGCGTTAATTCTAAAAATCAATTCAACGTACCTTATGGATCCTATAAAAATCCAAAAATTGTAGATGAAGATAATTTACGCGAAGTGAGCGCATACTTAAATAAACACAATGTTACAATCACCAATTTAGACTTTGAAGAAGCATCAAAAAATATCACAAAAGGTGACTTAGTTTATCTCGATCCACCATATGCGCCATTATCAAAAACTGAAAGTTTTACAAGTTATACAGCCGATGGATTTAGTTCTAATGATCAAGTACGTCTACGAGATTTATTCATCGAACTAACAAATCGCGGAGCTTATGTGATACTCTCAAACTCATCTGCCAATTTAGTTTATGAACTATATCAACCATATGCAAAACAAATCATCGAAGTAGATGCAACTCGTATGATCAACTCAAAAGCAAGTAATCGAGGCGCTGTAAAAGAAGTTCTTATTACTAATTTTTAAAACAGAAAGGTATTCAATATGACTAAAACCGAAGATCAAGTAAGAAACGAAGCTGATAAAATCTTAGGCTTCAATCAAGTAGAAACAGGAATCCAACAAGGAACCGGTCAAATTACAACATTTAACCAATTAGGTTTCACAAACCATGAACTGAAAAACCATAAGCCCGACGGCTGGTATCTACCTGACAATAACGGCACAGCTATTATTCTCGAAACAAAAGCATCAAACATCAATTTGGACAATCAACAATGGGTCGATGAACTTTTGACAAACTGTAAAGTTGTCAGCACTAAGCACAAAAACGTTGTAGGAATTCTCCACAACGGCATAGACACTCGAATCTTTCTCGACGGAAATCTAGAAAAAGAATTAAACGGTATCGAACTTCAAAACAAGCAATACTACTTGGATCTTGTTGAAGATCGAGAACTATTAGATAAAAACGCTATCTATGCCGTCACTCAACGAATTAACAATAACTTGCACTTTAAATTTGGTATGACGGACCTCCAAGACCGAATGATTTTTACAGCTTGTGCCCTTGTTGTTCAAAGTCGTGATTCTAATGCGCTAAACATCGTTAAAGAAGCCGGTTACGATACAATTCATGACCACATTTCGCGAAAACTAAAAGATGCAATTGATGAAGACACCATCAGTCGCCGAAATGACAAATTACACATCTTAGTAGAAGAATACAGTAACGTTCGCATGTCTATCACTGAGAACCAACAGGCTATTAAAGAATTCATCGACGACGTTATCGAAATCGGTAATCTCGTAAACTCCCGTCATTGGCGTGGTGAAGATGTCATGGGAATTTTCTTCAACGAATTTTCACGCTACAAGAAGAAATCAGACGCGGGTCAAGTCTTCACGCCCGACCACATCACGTCGCTCATGTACCGCCTTATTGGCGTGCATCAAGACGACCGCGTATTAGATGCAACCTGTGGTAGTGGCGCCTTCTTAGTTAAAGCTATGGCTAACATGATTAAGGAGGCTGGTGGTAATTCTACAACAAAAGCCAAAGACATCAAGTCCGAACAACTCTACGGTATTGAGTTGTATCGTAAGGTTTACGCTCTTGCCTGCGCTAATATGCTCATCCATAAAGACGGTAAAACAAACTTACGTCAAATGGATGCTCAATCAGAAGATGCGGCCGCCTTCATTCGTGAGAGCAACATCACAAAAGTCCTCATGAACCCACCGTATGAACGCAAATATGGTTGCATGCGTATTGTCACAAACGTCCTTGATAACGTTCCTACAGGTACTAAGGCCGCCTTTATTTTGCCAAACACCAAACTCGATAAAGACGGTGGTAAGAAACTGCTTAAGAATCATACCCTTGAAACCATTGTCCGCTTACCGTCTAAAACCTTTATCAATGTCGGTGTTGAAACGGCTATCTTCATTTTCACAGCAGGGATTGCGCACCCTAAACATAAATTAGTGGAAGGGTTCTATATTGAAGAAGACGGACTTGAAACCGTCAAAAATCAAGGCCGTCACGATATCAATGGCCTCTGGGAAAACGACTACGAAGACTATTGGGTTACTGCGATCACTAATCACAACGACAAACGCTATGGAACATATATCCAAATTGACCCAACCGAACGTCTGTCCTATCCAGACCCTGAAGTACCATTTGAACTCAACATGGAGGATTTCATGAAAGTCGCTATGGACTATCATATGTTTGAAACAGGAACAGATATCGATGGCCTTAAAGAAACCGTTGTCTTTAATGTTCTCTATGGTTTAGAAAGTGAGGGAATTCTATGAAACATCCAGTAGATACAAGCCAGTGGGGTGAGTTTGTCGTCGGGGAATTGTTTGAACTAACAGGTATCAAACAAGTAAAAAGCCAACATCACGTTGTGGAAAATCCTGATGGAATTCCTTTTGTTGTCCAATCCAATAAAAATAATATGGTGAAAATGAAAGCGGATAAGCAATGGCTGCTTGATAATGATGAACCAGTTGTTGACGGAAATGCAATAGTATTGGGTGTCACGCTTCCCGTTGTATCATACCAACCGTATGAGTTCGGAGCGAGTCAAGTCATCACCGCTCGTTCGGAACACCTTAATCAACTTCGTGGGTTGTTTATAGCGTCAATTATCAACTCGTTTGTTATTCCAAAATATTCATACGTTTACAAACCGGGCATTCAAAAATACAAACAAGACATCATCCCACTCCCCCTCAAACCGTCCGCAGACCCGTCCAACTACAGTCAAGACGACATTGACTGGGACTATATGGAAACGGTCATGAGTCGTGTGACCACGCGTGCCAAAGAACGTCTCGCCAGCTTACCCCAACCCGCGAATAAGAAAAAGACGCCTATCGATACAAGCGCATAGGGTGACTTTGTCGTCGGGGAATTGTTTGATGTGCATCCAACAAAAGCTTATAAACTCAAAAACTCAGACTTGCTTTCCACAAATGGAAAAAATCCAGTTGTTGTAAACTCATCATACAATAATGGAATTGGTGGATATACGGACCAAGAATTAACTGAAGCAGGCAATATTTTGACATTTTCTGATACTACATCAGGAGCCGATACATTGTTTTTCCAAGAAAAACCCTTTGTTGGATACCCTCACGTTCAAGGTATGTATCCTAAAACGTTTGAATTAACTATCTACGTAGCTAAATTCATGATAGCCTCTCTCAGAGCAAGTATCAATAAATATTCATGGGATTACACAAACAAACTAACAAGAACATTTATCTCATCCACCACTATCAAACTCCCTCTCAAACCCTCAGCTGACTCGTCCAACTACACCCAAGACGACATTGATTGGGACTATATGGACAGCTTCATGCAAGCTATCGAAGAAAAAGCACACGCGCGCGTAGCTTCGCTCGAAGAACAAATTTAAGATGACGATTCCGTCATCTTTTTTTGCGCAAAAAAAACACTGAAGAGATTTCTCTTCAGTATTCTCGGAATAAAGCTCCCAGGCACTCTACCATGAGTCTTATGTCGTCCTATCGAGGACATCTATAGAGTATCACAATCAAAATCATCTGTCAAGTGTTTTTTTTAGAAGCACAAAAGAAAAACACGGACGCATTTCTGCTTCCGTGTTTTCCAAACATATGTTACTACTGATTTACTTCATAAGCCTTACAATTGTCTCATTCGAGACAACTATAGAATAACACAAATAAAAAAATCTGTCAACTATTATTCAACTATCGGGTTGCTAAAATATAAATATAGATCTATAATAGAATTACCAATGACAGAAAAGTGGTGAGAATCATGTCGAACAACTATCCAGATTGGCTCGAAGAAAGATTCGGTGATGATATTCCGGATTGGGCTGAAGAACGTTGGGGTGACGATGATGACGATGACGAATAATCGTTAACGCCACTCAACCGAAAGCAACTACGCAGTAGTTGCTTTTTTTCGAACACAAAAAAAAGAGCCTGTTTACAGCTCGTCTACGGCATATTTATTGAAATATCTGCTTACGGACAAATATGCAAAACCTGATTCAGCCTTTTACGGATCTTCAACCTAGCAGACCGACATCCGATCCATTGGCTACGCATTCGCGATAGTTTTCTCTACAGATTCTATTATAACAAACTTCAAAGAATTACGCAAAAGAAAAACGCCGAACTTCTTCGACGTTTCTCTCTATGGCATAATCATAAAAATATTTATTGGAGGTGCTTCTTAACCGAGCACTTATAAGTTTATCACAAAAAGAATATTTTGTCAACACAAAAAGACCGAAGAACTCTTCCTCCGGCTTTTCGCGGAAATAAATTTAAGGAGATCCCCTTCATGAGGACATTATTGAGTATAACACAAAATCGAGCACTTGTCAAACAAAAAGACCGAAGAACTATCCTCAGTCTTTTCGCGGAGCATAAACATAAAAAAACAAAAAAAATATTGGAGAGCTTCTACTCAGAAGCACTATTGAGTATATCAAAAAATCAAGATCTTGTCAACAAAAAAGATCGAGAAATCTCGATCAATTTTGTGTCTTATTATTTTTATTTTCTAGTGATTTTCACTAGATTTTTAGTTTAGCATTTTCTAAGAAATTTGTCAAATAAAAAAACAGACGAACGATGCCGTCTGCTCCTCCTAAATATGCAACCTTAAACTCGAAAAAGCCATATCTTAATCGAATTCGCAATCGCATTCGGTTTTCTTACGCCCCGCGGTGTTCACCGAAAACCCAATTCGAAGATGTACGACTACCAACATGACGCTTGCTGATAGTTTTCAACACATCTAACAATACTCTAACGTAACTGTCACATAACCTTTGTTGTCACCAACGATTATGATTTCTTGTTATTTCTCGAACATAGATTAGAGTCACTAATTCTAATCGAAATAACTTTTTACAGAACAATTCTGATAAGCTTTGACTGTATCGATTATATGGCATCGAAACAACCACGGCTTGTTTTATCTACGATTCGGATCCCAAGCAAACCATTTTTCAAATCTACGCGCACAAATCCGTAGCGACCTATGCACCTCATCAATCTAACGGAATTTCCGGTTCCATAACTACATTCTATCAAAAATAGCGAAAACTGTCAAATAAAAACGATAGAAAAAACTCTATCGCTACATCGTTTCAGTCACTTTTTAGTTGTCTAAGCTGTCAGAACGGTCACAGCTATCATCAATTCGGTCAATTTTTATTTGGCGAAGCCGTCAGAACCGTCACGGCTATCATTTTAACGATGTCTTTTGATTAGATTCTATCAAAAAATCGAAAATAATGCAATAAAAAAAGATCGAGTGCAAGACTCGATCCCACGTTATCGCCTCCGCTTAATAGGTGGAAGAACACCTTTACATTTTCGACTAAATATACTTTAACATAAATCTAAATTTCTGTCAAGAAAAAAAACGAACCTAAGTTCGTTTCCACGCATTGAGTTTCACCTCGCGCTGGATATGGCCGTCTAATCCTCAGGCGGGCAGTCCTGTTATTATTTTACTCAATTGAGCCCACAGGCAGGTGCAAGCTATATCCACGAGCCCGCAATAGTGCATTACATTTTCGAATAAATATAGTCTATCACAAATTTTTAAATATGTCAACAACAAAAAACAGACGAACGATGTCGTCTGTTCCGATTAGCCCCGGCAGGGTGACCTGCCCGCATCTCTTTAAGACCGCTAGGGTGTGACGGCTGCCTGTTCCGCCCTCGTCGACTAATCTTACATAACTAATCCTATCACGTTTCTCGAAATAAGTCAAAAAATAGGACGCCGTCGTAACGTCGCCCCGTCAAAAATTCGAAAATTTTTCTTTGTAGAATCATTCTATCACGAATCCAAATAAATGTCAACCAAAAAGCCGAGTCCTGCAAGACTCGACTAAAAATAGTAACTAACTCCACTTCTCTGCAATAGAAAGGCTGAATATATAATAGCACAAAATAGATTTCGCGTCAAATAAAAAAGCCGAACCTTGCCGGGTTCGACTCAACCAGTTAATTTACGCCACTTTCATATAAAACTGAAAGATTAAATACATAGTAGCACAAAATCGAAAAACTGTCAAATAAAAAGATTGAATCTCGCCAAAGACCCAATCTAAAAAACAAACCATTTGCCACCTCAAAGGCTACATATATTCTACCACTTTTGCGAAACCCTGTCAAATAAAAAAACCAGACGATTCCCGTCGCCTAGCTTTTCGAAATAAATTCAAAACAAAACTCATGCTTCAACATCTATATAGTAACATAAAATCGAAATCTTGTCAAAGAAAAAAGCCGGATTACTCTCATCCGACTCTCAAGAAAGGTATAAATAAGCGCGCACATTCCAACGCATATTTACAGTATATCACAAAACCGAAATCTTGTCAACGAAAAATCACTGTTTGAGAAAATGAGTTCGCGGACCGTCGTAGGGTGCATCTTGCAAGACCATCACAATTGAAAGCACTGTAGGGAAGAACACAGATAGAATCGCCATACCGTTCGAATAACCATAAGCGCGAGTAAACGAATATTGCATATAGAAACTATATCCCGGAATTAGTATTAAGAACCAATACCATTTCGATTCTTCACCAAAAGCGATCTTGTGCATGATGAAGCTACCGTAGAACGGAACGATTGCTTTCCAGCCTGGCTCGCCAGCGCGCTCGAACAAGATCCACTCAACAGCAATTAAACCGATTACGATTGCGAGCGCTATAAAGAAATAATTGAATAGAAAAAATACAATAAGAGCATCCATAACGAATCACCTTTCAAATTTTCTCTAAAGATACCACTTTCACGAATTTTTGTCAAGAGTATCGACGGCGAAACACTTTTGTGATATAATAAGAGTATTGCTAAACAGAAAGGACTCGTATCAACACATGACAGAATTATACGTAGGCGGATTCGGTCTGCGAAATCATTATAAGACACTCGCTGACGCCATCGACAAAGCACGCGAGGGCGACACCATTTTATTGAACAAATCAGTAGAAATCGGCACCGTCATCGTTACAAAAAATCTTGAGATCAACGGACAGAATAACACTATCAAAATTCAAGAAGGCGCCGCTGGATTAGAATTTCGTACAAAACGTGCGATAGTAAAAAATGTCACGATTTTTCAAAGCAAACACTGTAACGGTATTGTGAACGAAACACCTAACGGCGTTATCGATCTCGAAAACGTCACGTTCACGTTCTCGCAAAAGAATGACCCTAGAGACATCTATTCACCGATCTTCGCGAGCGACACCGCTACAGTAACACTCACAAATGTTACTTCAGACTTTTTCTCGTTTGAGGCATCGCATATTTCAGCGAGACATTCAACGTTCGGCGATTTCTTTGGTTCACAATCGGCACTATCAGCGTCAACGATTCAACTTGACAGTTCTACTTTGACGAACATCTATCTTGAAAGCGATAATCTAACAGGATTAACGCTGACTACCTACGGTGAGTGCTACTGTAGAGTAAACACGCTCGATATGGGACAAATCAACTTCCTCTTTTACAATGATCCGGAAAAAACATTTCGCAAGAAATTCAAAGATAGTTCCTTCGTAAAAGATGACATTACCATGTTCACGATCAATAATTGCGAAAAAGCCATCATCCACGATATGCGTATCGCAACGACAGAGAAAGTCTATCAAGCAAGACTACTTCAAATCATCGATACGAATTTAACTCTAGAACGCTCTAAAAAGAGTAAACTTCTAAATGACTCGCTCGCACAAAATTCGACTATTACGCTTATTGCAGGAGATACCAACGAGTGGAATCTCTTTAACTCGGAAATTGTGAACTCAAGTACGACAGGTAAAGGGCAATCATCGGGTTATAAAAAATTACAAGAAATGATTGGTTTAGCTTCTGTAAAAGAACAAATCGAAAACTTCATGGCCGTTGCTTCTATGCAAGCGGAGCGCGCAGCTCGTGGATTCTCTCAAGAAGATACTTCAAATATGAATATGGTTTTCGGAGGCGCACCAGGTACTGGTAAAACAACCGTCGCAAAGATCATCGGTCAAATGCTCTTTGAAGAACACATCTTGCCAACAAATAAATTCAAAGTAACCACTCGAAAGGATTTTGTCTCGAAATATATCGGTGCGACTGCGCAACAAACACATGATGTTTTCATGTCAGCTCTAGGCGGTGTTCTCTTAATCGATGAAGCTTACTCACTTCTGCCACATGGCGAACAAGATCACGCGCAAGAAGCTATTGACCAGCTCGTTATGGACATCACTGAACACAAAGGCGAAATCCTCGTTATCGTTGCCGGTTATACAAATGACATGCACGAATTCATCGAAAAAGGGAATCCGGGGTTGAAATCACGATTCCCTAACTGGATTGAATTTCCAAGTTACACCTGCGATGATCTCTTAGACATTCTCTTGTTAAATATCAATAAAAAGAACGTCGCCTTATCTCAAGACGACTGGGATTATTTAGAATCACGCTTTATTGAACTCTTTAACGCAACAAACGTAAACGGTGCTCTTGACGGAAACGGTCGTTACATTGAAAACTTTATGAATGACCTCTTAGCAACACGCGATATTCGTCTCGCTAATATGAAACGTCAAGGTTACACATTAACCAACAACGATATTTTAACTCTCACACGAGACGATATTGACCAAGTCATCAATAACCGTCTGAGAAGCCACTAAATCGATTCTGAGCCACTTTAACGACGCTCAGCTATAATTCCATTAGAAAGGAAAACAGTCGCTTAAAACGGCTGTAAGGTGCCTTAAATGACGACCAACGAATCGCCATCATTATCACAACTTCTAGCGCATACCAATAAGGCGCATATGGAACTGACTGGTTTGGAAGAATATTTCTATAATCACTTTAGACCTATCGCAAATCGTGCTCTTGAAAGTCATGCATCGTTAGAGATGCTCGGTGCGTATGAACTCTTTGTCGAGCCTCTCCACATTGAAGTTCGTAAAATTACAACAGACATGTACAATATCTCACTTCAAGTAAAATATACTCGTGGTGCAAACACATATACAGAACCTATCGCAGTTCTTCAATACGTAAAACAAGATAAGGCTTTCGAATATAAAGGTTGCGATCCTAACGTAACCGATGCATCACTCATTATCAGTCAGCGTTTTCCGTCTGAACAAGACTTTTACGATTGTCTAGATAACTTGATTGCAAAATTTAACTAAAAAGACCTCTAATCAGGTCTTTTTTAATGCACAAAAAAAACCGGCCTAAAGCCGGTAAACAGAAATAGACTTCAATATCTAACTATAAGTATAGCACACTCAGGAAACGCTGTCAAGTATTTTTTCTTCGATATAAAAAATAATATCGACAATATCTTCTCGGGACAGTGCAAACCATTCGAGATTCGTGCGCTGACGGCTGTATTTAGCGTGTAGATGTTGTTCTAACTTGTATGCATTCTCGCAGGCAATCGAATAAACTAAATGCACACCTGTTGGGGAAGCTGTTTGTAGTTGCTTAATACGATTAGGCAAATCTGAAGTATAGCCGATTTTAGTATATTCGGGAATATTTTTGTGTTGAATTAAATATAGTGTTTCCATGTTTAAATTATAGCATATTTTAAGAAATTATGCTATAATTAGACTATTAAACAACTAGATAAGGTGACTTTATGACCAAATATAATATTTTAGTACAACAACCTCGCCCTCGCGCTCAAGTTTACGTTGATGAAAACACGGAAAAGCGCCTAGTTTTTGATTTCGGTGAAGCTAGTTTCGAAAAACGTGCTAAATTTAAACAAATGGCCGAAAAACTCACACACGGATCAACTTTAACGATTACAGCTCCGGAACGCCTCGTAACCGAACACTTCATCGTAGTTGACGCTCTCAAAATGACAATTAAAAATCACAAAAATGAAAGGCTATACGACTAATGGCATACAACATCCCCACAGACTTAGCATCAAGTGTCCGTATGGACTTAATCGATCGATACATTAAGATGAATCACAGCGGTAAAGACACTTATATGGACATCGAAAAGACATTGCTTTTGTATTTCAGTCGAAAACGTTACTCATACGCGCTAAAAACTACATTAGCGTCTTTTAAAGTAACATCTTATGTCGATGACGGACAACACTACTATTACATATTCAACTTAGTATTAACAGACGGCTATAAACGATTCCCAATGGTTGTATCCTGTACAATTGATCAACTGTTTGTTGTCGATTGCGGACCAGCTATCCATATTACGGATGCCCGAGTTTCGTGAGGTATCTTATGCCACAAGAACTGTATTATCTCGCAGCCGTTGAATATTCTTTTCCAGTTGCGATTTTTATCATGATGTTGATGATTTACTCAATCGAACCACTCTACCGCGTCTTCGCGCGACCTCTCATTATTAATTGTCGTGTGATGGCTCTTATTAGTTTGATCACCATCACATTTCTACTACAAGCTATTGTTGTAGAACCTAAAGCTGATTTCATTACATATGCTTTTGGAGTAATTTTCTTGTTAATTAGTTTCTTCGAAGGCGTTCTATTGAACACACTAATCAAAGAAACCAATAGATGAATCACAAAAAATGCCACGAGCCATGCTCGTGGTCGTTTTTATTTTTGACATTACTTTAGAGGAAAAATTTACAATGACAAATAAAGAAAAACTTATTCAGATGTTAACAAAAGATCACATAATTGTAGACGATTTCACAGAACAATGCGGTCATAACTTTACAGGTTTACTCAACAATAACATGTTGGTTTATTTAGATCTTTATAACTCAGGCGTAAAGTATTTTATCGTAATCCCAAGATTCATCAATACTGAAAAACAATTAGTGCTCGATTATAATCAGTTACCAGAAAACACAAGACTTTACGTCGATTATATCTCAGATGAAGACATGCCGGGTGTCCAATTGTATCTACAATATTCAAGCGTTTGCACTATAGACACTTTAAATAAAACATTAAATTCGAAATATAACGATATGTTTCGTATTTTGTCAAATCTTTTGACAGAAAACCGTACAGAATTTCCCATTTAGAAAGGCACATCATGGACAATTATTACATTACTTATCACATTGACGTCGAAGCTCTCCGCCATGACCTTTTACTCGAGCTTCTTAACAGTTATCAACTAGACATCCTCACCAAATACAAACAATTGACGGACGTTTATTATAGTATTGAGGACGGAGTTTTATTTCAACATTGCACAACTGTTGAAAATCACAAAGTTTCAAAACCCTTTGATATGATCCATTTAAACGACGATCGTTATGAACAACCGATCTTAGCTGACATCACGTATAATCTCCTTGATAATTGGGATATCTTCCATGACGATAGTCTATGTGCTATTGAAATGCTACCCGACATTGTACGTGTGGTTTCCACTGCACTTGACACAATAGAAGAAACCTACGACCAGATACTAGATGCACCCCCAAGAGGTTCCTTGTATGGATTATATACAGATCGCGATGACGCTATCGCTACATGTCACCAGCTATTTAACGACGGTTATTCAAGTGAAATGACAATCACATCACCCAATAAACCACTATTCAAATATTGAAAGGAAAAAAATATTATGACAAAAACAATCACATTTAATAACGGAGAATATTTCTCAGACGTATTACTAGTCGTTTTCGAACGAGCAATTCAAAAAGGCATCATCAACAAAGCAATGTCTGAATTTTTATTAGAACAAGAATTAGCTTTTGATTTATTCGCAGATGCTAATGTTAATTTAACATCATTCGGACACGAGTTTTTCAAACTTGCCGACGTAGAACTACAAGTTAAAATCAACGAAAATGGCGGATTCGACTACACATTGACATTCACAGAATAAAAGGAAAACAATGAAACTAGAAAAATTTATTGAAAAACTCGATAAAGGCGAAATCAAAGACCTGAAGCCCTATATCGAAAAAGAAAAACTCATTATTCTGCTCGAAATTGCAAAACGAGGTTTAGAGATTGATTATTTGCTACAACGAGGTGAACTCGAAGTGATACGCACCCTCATTCAAAATGGTCATGCCTCAAAATATTATAATTTTTGGAAACATCACAGCGACAAAACCATTCGAGAAGATATGGCAAAACAAGGACTCTTCTGCGATGAGTTCATCGAAGACGGAAAATACGAAGTCCGATTGGCAGCCGCTGGCTATGATCCAGAATATCTCATCAAACTCAGCAATCGAACAAAAGCAAATGCGGAATATAGAGAAATCACTAACAGGTTCTGCAACATATCTCAGTTAACAGTAGAACAACTTGATTTCATTTTACAGAGCGAACACAAAACCTATATGGAAAAAGCATATCGTTTGAAACGTGACGGAATACTAAAAGAACCAATGGTGTTTGAAAAAACATTAACGGTCGCACAACTCTTCGAACTAGATAATCCACTATGGACTATTGGCTTATCAGCTGGTATAATCTATGATATTTTGGGCTACTACAAACAAGCTACAGAAAATGGTTGGGCTGATCAATTCAGCGGTCTCTTAGACCGTATCATTACAAACAACTATAAGGATTACTGGATTATATATACAGATTATCTCAAACAATTAGAAATGGAGAAATAAAAATATGGCAACATTAGAACAAATCAAACAAGCAAGCAACTTTTACACAATTACAGTAACAGCAGACATTGATGACATGCAATATTTCCGCAGTCGAAATACCTTACATCCAGAAACTGACGATGTGACTCTACTTTTGGTCTATGGTCGATATTGGCGGAATGATGACATTTATGAAACATTGCAAACACTTGCAAAAAATGTTTTAACCGACGATGAGTTAGAAAGCATTGGCTCTGATACATTAGACGAACTCATCGATATGCTATTCGAAGGTTTAGAGGATCTTATCCCCTATTATGTAGGAGATATCATCATCACAAAAGCAGGGAACGAATACAAACTGAACGTCACTGAAGACGACATTCGAAACATTTTTCTGTCAAACGTATAAGGGGTAAAACATGGCAACCTTACGAAAAATTGAAGATAAAGAAATACAAACAACAGATACTTATACCATCACCGTTGAACGAGGCATCGATATGATGCGTAGTATAAACACCTATTCAACAATGTCACCTGAAACTGACATTATCGTACAACTTCTTGTTTATACACGTAAAAATAATTGGTCAATCAGCGAATGGGACACCGAGGAAGAACTCATGGAACAGCTGGAAAATTATCTGACGGAAGATGAAATCTTAAACGTCGATCTCGATACACTAAAAACAAATATCGAAGATATTGCAGACGAACTCAATAGTGTTGCGCCAAAAGGCATCGAATATATCACTATTGAGAAAAACGGTGACAAATATGAACTAGACGTCACAGATGACGACATTCGCAAAATCTTCCTCGACATCATTTAGAAAGGAACCCCCATGGACAAAGAATTAAACGTAGCACGTGTCTTAAAACAACTCGTTTACATTCTCGAAGAATATGACTTCGTGCTTTACTACGACAAACGCTTCGAATCCCTCAAACCACAAATCGACGACGAACACGACTATCTCTATCACGAATCCTTTGGCGATCCTTATTGCCCAATGACTTATTTACAATTCCGTGATAGTAAATCAAGAATGGACTATAATTTGGATTACCGAGATATCTTCACCCATACACTCCATTATTCGAAATATCTCTATCCAATGCCTCAAAATCCATTTAGCCTAAAAATGGAAACCTATCTAAATCCCTATAAGGTTTACTCCGAAGCTGAAGCAAAGGAACTCGCAGAAAAAATATTCTACGAACTAATGGATGTTGAAAAGATACCATTTCACCCGAATGATATCCGACCAACAAAATACCGTGAATTCATCACACTCACCAAAGAACCTCGTACGCAAGAAAACCTCACGGAGCGCATCTACGAAGAACTTGAACCACATTACGGAACTGTATTCCTAGACGAACCATTCTATCCAAGCGTTGAGCCTTTAGACGAAACCAAATGTACGATTTCAATCACACCAGACTTGCAAATCAAAGTAAGCATGACATCTGAAGAATATCCTCGCCATGAATATGTTGTGCGAGGAGGTGTTCGCATCCAATATTGTGAATACGACGAAAACGCACAAAAACTAATTGAACAAGTTGGTGTAAAATATTCAACTGATGCAACAATTGAAAGCCCACTCGTATTGCATGCGACTATCCAAGAACTGCTCAAACGAATCAAGAGAGCAAAAAACTAGAAAGGGAAACCTTATGACCTTATTCGAAATTTATTACCATGATCCTTGGCGTACTAGAAGCACCTACGCACGACAACACATTACAACAAGTGCTGAAGACACTGAACAATGGTTGCTCGAGCATCTCGACGAATGGTACGACGACGATGATGAACTAATCGATGACATTGTTGAACAAGGGCTTACACAAAATTTCCATTACATGACCATTCAAATAATTATTGTTAAAGAAGATGGAACCGTAGAATGGGGGTGAAGCCTATGTATCATATCGTTGTGAACAGTGGGGCAATCCCAGAACACGAATTAGCTCGGTCTGTCATCATTCCATTAGACGGTTTAACCGAAGAACGCAATATTGCGAATACAACACATGAAGTGCTTGCAAACGCAGAACCTGACTCAACCCTATACATTGCAACCAATAATACCGTTGTGCTATACACCATTCGAGCGTATATGGCAAAACTCAGTAAGTATGGGACTGTGGAATACAGACATTATACGGGAACAACCTACAAAACAATCCGTCAAGGCGAACACGGCGACTTAATTGGTGAGGTCGATGGTTTTTTTGATACCATTGATAAATTGCTGCTTGAAATGTTAGGGCTCGACTGAACAGAAAGGAACTCTATGACAAAAATCATTTTAGCGTTCCCATGCATGGGAAAGACATACTACGCACAAAACCATCCAGAAAAAGCTCTCGACCTAGAGAGCTCTGATTATTTATTTGACAAAACTGGCTACGAGCATTTATCGTCTGAAGAATTCAAAGGAATTCCAAACCGAAAACCGAAAGAAAACGGTGTCGCCGACTACTTAAAAGCGATTGACGAAGCCGTTAAATCTGATAAATACGATTACGTTTTCACTGCACAAAATCCAGATATCGTACACGGTATCATCGCACTCGGTTACGAAGTTCACTACTTGAAACCACTTCCAACAGACCAATCTGAAACGATTTTCAGACAACGCACAAAAGAACGTGGAAATAACGATAATTGGATTGACGGTACTATCAAATTCTTAAAGCCATCACCGCTATCCATCTTCAACAAAGACGAACTAAAACATGTCTATGTGCATTTAGTCCCATCAGAATACTATGTAACAGACGTGCTAGAGAAAGGAATTTTGTAATGAATAAACAAAAAATGCCCACAATGTCCAAGTTGGCGCAAATACAAAACGACATATACAACCTCCCCGAAAGAGGTAAATTGTCTGACGGTTATCATAGTTTCAACGAATTGTATGAGCATCGTATGATTTTGTTTTCAATCATCTGTAACCAAAACAAAGCAATTTCGTGGAAATCAAAACACCACGAAGACGGTACAATGTTCGAAAACTATTTCATCGTAGGACTTAACACACCGAACGGACAATTCACCTATCATTATCATATGGACCACTGGGATAAATTCGATGTCGTTGAATTAGACAACGCGCCCCACTATGATGGTCACACCCCAAATGATATCACACGACTCTATAGCATTTTATAATGCCGAAAGGAACACTTATGATTACGAAAGAACAACTCGAAAAACTACTTCGCGAACATGGCCTCGCGCCCTATGTTTACATAAAAAGCGAAAAAGAACAGTTCAAAATCAAATTGATGAGCCACGCTAACTACATTAAGTGGCGTGAAAATCCACATCAAACCGCTCTGTTGACTATTGCAAAAGATACAAACCACAAAAATATTATCAAGAAACTCAACCAGGCAAAACGCATGATTGACCAAGAACGCTTGCATCTCTACGACGGCTTAACAGATTTATATAAACTCATTCTCGAAAAACGTCGAGCTAAAGAACACTACGAAAAGTTACTAACAGTACTCGAACAAGTACGTGACGATGACCAGTCTAATCCGTGGTTCTTAATATTCGCACAAAACCAAATTTATAGTTTGACTCAACAATTAAATATCACTGATACAGAAGCTCACATTCTGAAAGGAATTTCTGGACATCGCTATCGTAGCAATATAGTTAACCCAATGTGCGACCCGCTTTTAACCAAACATCATACATTCCACAAAATTTCTGTCGATAAAACCAAACTAAACAGATTCATTCAGTTTGTCAAGAACGAAATCGCAGAAATTGAGCAATACACAAAATAGAAAGGAACGCAAATGTCACGCCGTTATAATATAACATTATTCAACCTAGTCACCGGTGAAGAAAATACTTTTCAACTCTTCGGAAATAATGAATGGTTTCCTACTTTAGAAAAATATTTCGATTCAAAAAGTATTGAATACAAAGATGATTATCCATATATTTCTGAAGAAAATCCACTCGAAATCACAGATTTGAATGAATTCGTTCAAGCTATTGATGAAACTGTTTTCTATGATATCATACACGGTGATTCAAAACCAACATTCGAAAATTACTCAAAATATTTCAATTTCACAAACAATTTTGCTTACAATAATAATGGTAAAGCCATCCCGCACACAAGTATCTATGACGCGGCATTATCCATTTTCAACAACGCATATGTATTTCAATCATATAGCTTTGTTCAATGGTTACTAGAGCACGACGCTATCATAAACGAACGCATTATTCGAACAAAACACAAATACAATCTAGAAGCAGGTCAAGAAGAAAATTTCACAATTCTCGGACAATTAGATCCTGATTATAAATTGACGTTAGCCTACTGGTAGAAAGGAACTTAAATGGGAAAAATTATTGTATCTCAATTAGATCTAAACACTGAACAAGCATTCTCAGTGACCGTTATTTTGTGCACTTTCGCATTACTTTCCGCATGGGCAACATATGTATTTATCAGAAACGGATTTGAAAAAGGTTTTCACCGTGACGACATAGTCATAGGTGTTTGCGCAATAG
>CAJPKC010000001.1 GCA_905370255.1 Streptococcus oralis | reverse complement strand
TCACCATTGTACTCATTGGCGGTGCATACACATTAATTGATTGTTCACAAACACAACAAAACGAATATAATAGAGTAAAACAAGCAACCCGCAAAATACCATATTATAATCTCAAAAAAGACGGCGTTCTAATCATCGCCGAAAAGAAATCAGACGCACCCTATTGGCTAGTTGATAAAGTTGAAACTAAAATCATCAGTGAAGACGAGACATCGTATCAAGTTCAATTCAATAATCAATACGCTCGCATCAATAAAGATGACTTAAACTAGAAAGGAAATCCTATGCCCTCACTTGCAGAAAAAATAGATGAATTAGTAGCATCAACCGGAGAAATTGGACAACATCGTCAAACTCTCATTAAAATGGAAACGGCTATCGAAAAAGTTATTCGCCCTGTAAAAACATATTTACTGATGGTCTACGCATTGCGACATCAACTCCGAGGAACCAAAGACGTAGAAAACTATACAAGAATATTGCAACCGAGCAGAGATCCAAGATATAATCGCGAAAACACTCAAGAATTTATTGTTCTCAAAGACAAAGAACTAGACGTCGCTTATTTCTATTTTCATTATGATTTAGAAAGAGATGCCGTTTATGTAACATCCAAATCAGTTGCAACACAAGAAATTTCAGTCGATGACGTCATTAAGGTGCTCAAAACCACCATTGGCATCGACGAATAGAAAGGAAAACCTATGTTAGAATTTATTGCACAGAATGTATATATCATCGCCATATTCGCAGGTATCCTAGCTATAATCGGTCTCCTACTTATCTTATACTCCACAACGCCGTTTAGTTATGAAAATAGCGATATTATTGGCTGTTGTATGATATTGACAGGTATGATTATTTTAGGAATACTCGCCGTAAATACAGAAGGAAATTACCCGGTATCAAATGCTGAATGGAAAACCATTTACAAAAATGACTTAAAAGCCGATGTGAGAATAGCCTATAATGATTTTTCTAACAGGCATAGTATCAGTACAAATAAAAGACAAAACGTTCAAGACTTGCAAAATAGCTTCAATAAACACAAGAATATGATTGAAATCAAATTAACTGCGACAAAAAATAATGACTCTATCGCTAAAAATGTCGTGTTAGAAAAAGATAATTTGCTTGCAAAAGACGTTGATCCAACTAATGCTTACATTGAAAAAATTGAATACCGACCAATCAAAGGGACTGCCCCAAAAGTCTTTGGTGTCAAAAGCAAACCAAACAAATCCGACCAAGAAGGCGAAATTCGTATCACCTTTGCATCAAATACTAACAAACAACTTGAAGCCTTATTCAAGAATTAGAAAGGAAAAACTCAATGTTAGAACAATTATTAATTAACAGTGACTTAGAAGCCATCATGAAAATTGTTTTGATTGTGTTTCTTGTATGTCTAGGCGCTCTCTCATTAGGATACGGACTAAGCGCCCTATTCCTAGACGATGATAAATTCCTCGGAATATTGACCCTTATTGTCGCAATTATTAGTATAGGCGGAACCTACATATCAGTAACCAACATAAACAAACAAGTTGACGAAATTAAAGCTATTCAAAAAGGTCACATCGAAGATTACTACGATATTGCTAAAGATGGAAAAGCTATCACGTTTAAACTCAAAAACTCTAAATCAGAATACTTGGAAAAACAAGCTAAAGCAAAAATCATAGACGAAGACAGCAAAACTTATCAAGTACAATACAAAGACACGATTGACCGTGTACCAAAATCCGCGGTCGAATAGAAAGGAAAATTCTTATGGGAAACTTCAACAAGTGGAATCGTGACGAAAATCATGAGAGCGACAAACTGACTGTCGTTCTTTTCGTATCACGAAACAAAGACAACAAAACTGTGCCAAACTTCACAGAGCGCAGAAACGCTTTCACAACAACTAAAGAACGAGAACAACTCCACCATCAATTCCAAGCCTTTGTTGCTCAGGGCGAGCTTGGTGAAATGTGCCGAATGTACGTTTCAGTCAACCCTCGTAGTAACACCAAAACGTTCAAAGCCCTACAACACAAATTGCTCGACCATGAATTCAATCTATCAAGTCTACCTCAACGAGTCGCAGCGCTTGCCGCTAAAAAAGAAAATGCTTACGACTCAAAGCATCTCAAATGGCTATTCGACTTCGACCCTGTCGAAGGAAAAGATACGGAAGAACTCTTGCAAGAATTCCTCGCTGACGTTCAACACTATCACGAAAACACTCAAACTAAAAAGGATGCAAAACGTCCAACTATGAACGTTGAATTGCATAAAACACCAAACGGTTACGGTGTTGTCGTTGACCAACGATTTGATACGCGTGAGCTCTTGGCTAAATGGACCAACGTTGAATTAAAACGTGACGACCTGGTTTGTGTGGAATGGGCTAGAAACTATTACTTGACAGTTGATTTGAACAACACTCATCCGAACACATATCCGTTCGAACCGGAGGACCAATAATGGAACTACAAAAAAAACTAAACCAATTATCAGTAACGATTGACAAATTACAAGCCGAAAAAGAAGAACTCGAACATGAATTACAAATCATCGAAGACGAAACTCGTGAAGAACGAATCCATCAATTCAATAAAGACGTTAACGAATATGTTGAAACCGTCGACGGTCTGACTTACAATCATCGAACCAGAGAATTCGTCTACCACTCTAACGAAGGACATAACCTTTATTACAGCTACGACGTCGATAATAAGCAATCTCTAGATATCGTCAAACAAGATATTGAACGCAACATTCGCTTGCATCACTTGCTAAAAGATTTCGATTACCGATTTTATGATTATATCGGTATTGGACCCGAACAACCTAATGCGTACACCAAAATAAATTTTTCAAACGAACGCATCTATGGGCGTTTCGAATTACATAATGATCTTGTTCAAGTCAAAATTGTACAATATCAATGTTGGGATTCATCGGGCTTCTCTGTTCAACTAGACAACACAACCAAAATCAAAGCCTCAACAACAATGGACGATATTTACATCAAAATCGAAGATGCACGTGAATTAAAAGCGGACGAACACTTCACAAACAATGTTCGAACAATGATCGAAAACGTGAAAAACTATGTCGTCAAAGATTACGATGAATAGAAAGGAATCGCAATGTCAAATCAATATTGGTTATTAATTCCATTCCTAATTGGCTGTTTCATCGTATTAGTCATAGGTGAACTCATTTTTGCTTTCCCTAAAACAATTAAAGAAGCATTGCATTTCTTATTGATTGCAGGTGGACCACTATTACTAATAATCCTAGCCATTGTATTGCTAATTATTTCATAGAAAGGAACAACCTCCATGTATTACAAACTCCCAGAAGATATTCGAAAAACAATTTATGAGTTAGACGAACACTATCCCTTCTTCAAACCAGAGCCTTTTCGAAAACAATATTATAAACATCTACGTAACTATCGCAAACGTGGCTTCTGGTCAGCCATCACATGGGGGCTAAGCCACGCCGTCATTCTCTATATTTATGCGGCTCTAAAACTCGACAACCCAGACGCTGTTGATAAAAACGGCAAAAACATTGTCAAAACCATCGAAAACTTCGACAATATTGATGATTTCAAATGGGTCGAATTTCAAAAAGAGCTCATTCAAAAAGTGACAACTCTTCTTATTCGAGAACGACTAGATGACTTGAAATTGTTCTTGCGATTAGGACTTAAATGGTTCAAACACGCACAAATCAATATGTACTATCACTATTACGACAACAAACCACAAGCATACTGGCGTAAGTGGCTCATCGAACGTACTTATATGAACGATGATGAAACACTATGGTCAACATGGAGTCAAGTCCAACGTATGTTTTGGTGGTAATTAGAAAGGAAAACAAATGACAGAACCGAACTATCAAAAACCGCCTTTGCGCGAAGAAATTGAAGAATTTTTCAAACAACTAAAA
Organism: Streptococcus oralis; assembly: GCA_905370255.1. The sequence goes on along the minus strand of CAJPKC010000001.1, from coordinate 121,870 downwards.
GGTGTTATAATTGTAATCATCAGCATTGTAACCGTTATAGCTATTTTCTTCGGATTTTGTAAATTTAGTGAAACAAATATAGCAAAACAAATCGGAAACTATATCAACGAACACTTTCCTGCATTCATGTTTACAGCTGTAATAGCCTTTCCGTCGTACTGTATTTTATACATGGCCTTGTATCGTAAACATCTCATCTATAAACGTTATCGTATTGGTTATTTCTCACAAATGATGTGGTGTTTTATTGGCTTTTTCACATTTCAATTACTAAACATCCCAGTTGCTCTCTATATGGATGGTTTGATCCCAATCATCATCATCGAACTGTTTGCGCTTGGATTTACAGCCTTAGCGCTATCAGACTACAAACAGAACCATCCACCACTCGCTCGACCACTAACCGAAAAAGAAAACAAACTCCGTAAAGATATTATTAACACTCTATTAAACAGCTATCGAAACGGAGCATATACGCTAGAATCCGATGCTAACGCTTTCGCTCGGGCTACCTATCTAATGGACTTTCATCCAGAATTGTTCGATATCTTAAACTCGAAAAACTCAGGATACACCGTACCAGCGATGTTTTACAGCAATACACTGGATAATACACAAAATAAGCTATCCATCAATACAGAAGACCCTCGCTATAAAACATATCGTGACCGCGCATACTGGCAAATGACACGCGATCAAAACCCCGAATCACCATTCAAACTATGCAAAGAAAGTTTCTTCGAATAGAAAGGAAATCCAATGATCTTATCACTTTTTATCCAAATAACCCTAATGGTCTGGTGCTTAGGCTGCTTGCTATCAATCCCTCTAATTATGTACGCAGGCCTGTGCAAACTATTCACTAACGGAAAGGAAACTCCAATGAAACCACTTCACCTAAAAGAACACATCTTTAACCTAGACGCTATCGTCATGATTGAACCTTATGACGACGGTGGTCTTGTGCATTGCACTGACAATCACGCATATCGAATTTCTGAAACTGAATATCAAGAACTACGTGAACTATTAAGAAAGGACTAACCATGGCTAACCCAACAACCGCGTCCGGCACAGTCTCCATCTATGCCGAAACCAATATTAACGCAGCCTATTTGCTCTATCTACAACACTTAGCGAATACGCCTCTTCTCATTCGGGACATCAACAATGCCATTATCAATCAACCCGAACCACTTGACAAACTGAACGCCATCCTCGAAGAATTTGATGACTATTATGACTACGAATCGCACTTCGACGGTACAGGCAACGGTTCATTCAAACACGTAGTCGAAAACTTCTTCGACGACATCTTCAACCACGATTACGGAACAGCCCTCAACGCCATCCGTGACAACTTGAAACAATACACTTTCGAAGCAACGTTTGACTATATCGATGAAGATTATTCAACCGACTATCTGTCCCATGAAACCGTCAAACTCATGTGGAAAGACCAACATACCGAAATCATCGAAATCACCCAAATGGACGATGAATGTACAGTTGAAAACCTCTTCGAACTAAACCTATACAGTGTCGGCGATATCTACTCAGCCGATTGGCTCATCAATCATTATGATGAATGGTGCAATAGCTTCACAGGTATGGACAATTATCGCGAACACAAACGCGAGATGATTGACTTATTAAAAACCCATCCACAACCATCACGTATTTATTCACAATTCGAAGACATGATGAGTGAAATTCCCGGCGGACTCGAACTCGTCAACCGCTTAGACAACTAGAAAGGAAAATTTATGTCCTTATACAGCTATTTAAACCGCGAATCCATTGTTATAAACAAATTGATTGCTTTTACGCAAGCGCCTAAATTTGCAACACTCATGGAACTGTTGATGAACTCTGACATCTTAACTAATAATAGGCATATAGGATATACAAGCCCAAACGGTGCGACAGAGATCGACATTCATAACTCGAAAATTACCATCAAAGTCGATACTCGCGAACAACTAGACCCAAATGTGCGTGACGAGCTATATCCTTCAAAAATGATGCCTATTGCTGAAGTCGAAATCGACTCGGAAGCAGGTACCTATGCGCTCACCAATATTGATGAGCGATTTCACGATGTCATCGACAGAACAATTGAAGATTTAAACTACTTGTTTTACCAAGGAATGAACTAGAAAGGAACTGACACATGTACAAATACAAATCCGTCCACGATCTCTCACAACTACTCGACCAATATTGGCAAAACACCAACGAATTCCAATTAGAATACAAATTAGAAGGCGACAATAACAACGAGCAATTAATCCATTTCAAAATCAACGCTCGTGGTGAGACCGTGTTTGAAACAACCTGCGACATTTACGACATCGAAATTCATACTTATGACCTCGACAAAGATGTTCAGGATTGGTTCCGTGATCAATGGTATGATAACTATGAACGAGCTGATATCGTATTACCGTCCGAAAACGGACGTGACATTGAACTTGGCGATAAAGTTGTAATCTCGGACCCTTGTTACGACCTCGACGTATGGTGCAGCGGTACACTTGAAAACGTAAAACCAGGAATCTGGCGCACAAAAGCCGAAAATGCAAATATCAACGGTTGGGGTGATCGTTGTACTGCTCTTATCGCGTGGCACGAAGACGTTGATGAACCCAACAAGGATGACTTTAAAGAAACAAGTATTGACGTAGGTGTCGATTCTGGTCAAGCCGGCATTTTCGACTACAAACACTTTGAATACATCAAAAGTGATGAGAACCGTGATGAACAATGGTATGACAGCATCGACACTTTTAGATACAAACGTGTACCTGTAACACCGGTCGGACGATACTTAATTGATAAAATCAAACCAATTCATATGACGCGAATTGCCCTTGAAGAAAAATTCAAAGAAACCAATAACGAACTCGACAAGCGAGCGTCTCTAGAGCTATTCCGTCATGAAATGGAACTGAAACGAGAAGGCTTTAAATACGGCATCTACGACGAATCACTAGACGATTACAAGGTATCGACACCTGTCAACTGCATCTGGACTGACAAATACTCAGTCGTCACGTCATCGGGACTCGGAGACGGCTCGTACGACTGCTACGTAGCGAAAAACGAAGCAGGTCAAATCATCGGCATCAAAATTGACTACTTCCCCGAATATGAAGAAGAAGTCGAGTAATCGAAACAACTAACAAGAAACACGAGAAAGGAACACTTATGCGAAACAACTTTGACGACCTCGTGCGCGAACGCTGTAAAGACCTGCTTTTGCAAGGACATTTGGCACGAGTCATCGCCGCACAACAATTCATGGGGCACACCGACCAACAATTCGGTGAATTTCTCGCCCCTCTCATTCAAACAGAAACCGTTACTGAAGAACCGCAAGAAGTTGCGAGCGAGGAACCATTGCAAGACATCACGAGCGAGAAATCACCGCAAGAAACACCTGTACCGAACATCCGTACAGGTACCGTACATCTAAAACCCGGCTACTATGCTGTCTGCGATGACACAGGTGCTGAGATCTTCACAGGAAATATTGGAGAATATCGTGCGCTAGACCTTCATCACGGACAATTAGTCGAATTCCGTAATGACTCACACGAAATCATCAACCAAAATCTTGGTGATGATCCAACAGCACCGCTACTTCACTACATTAAACACGGCATTGTGGAACTCGAACCTGACTCGCAAGAACTCTATATCGCAAAAGACATCAACGGGCAAACTATTAAGGAACTCGGTTGCGCTTTCGATATCTTCTACTTGCGTCAAATGGCGGATCGATTCAACATCCATGCCGGAGATACTGTAGATTTATACCTAAAAGAAGACGGATACCCATACATCAACTGGGTCTATCGCGGATATGATAGCGAAACCACTGTACAAAACACCAGTACAGTCAAAAAACGTACAAAAACAGAGCGAGAATCTCGCTCTTCGATTGACTATGACTTGACTGGTAAAAAGGTTGCTATTTACGGAATTCCGCCGCGCATGATCCAAGAAATTGAAAACACCCTCATCAAAGAAAAGGGTGCCGATTCCGTTGAAGTACAACAATTAGGAACCTACTCAGCCGGATACAAAGTAGGTAAAGCAAAAATGCTCGATAATACCGATCTTGTTATTATCGCAAAAACAGGTATTAGCCACAGCATGTCATATGACATTGTGAATGTATGTAAAGAAAACAACATTCCATTTGCTTACGCTAATCAACCAAGTTTGAAACGCATCGAAATGGCAATTTATCGAGCACTTAATGGATATCCAAGCGATGAAATCAGTGCAGGTGACTTGCAATATCCAGAAATCAAAGAATAAGAGGAAAATAACGTGCACTATGGAATTTTAGACCAAGACCTCAACCAATTACGGATGGGATTCGCAAGTGCGGATCCTTCCGAATTGGCTAATGACGTCGCCTTTCATATACTGGAAGTGACAGACGATCCAGATATTTTAGCTTATCACAAGCAATATCCGGATGATTATAAAACAATTTTAACAATACACGGCTTTGAGATCGTTCCGATTTCGGAAGACATTTATAACGCTATGTCTGACGAAAGCATCGAAACAGCTGTTGTATCAACTGAAGCCAAATATCTCTGGCCAGAACAATATAGATAGGAAAATAATTATGACAATTGACAGCATCACTATTAACCTAAAAAACAAAGAACCAATCGAATTCACAAAAGCGACGGATTTTACACCCTTCATCTTAAATGAGGGTGAATACATCATCACTACCGTTGAAATCGATTACAATGGCGAAAACGTCACAATCATCGCCACACCAACAGAACGTGATGAAGATGAACTCGAAGAACTCATCGAAACGCTCTATGAATTGTTCGACTATGACCTAGCTGAACTCTACGAACAACTTCCAAGCGTCGCACAAGAAAACTTGAGCGTGTCGGAATGGATGCCCCATGACGAAGAATTCTACAACCTTTACTTCTCTGAAGAACCAGCTAGTGCCGTTCGCGCGGCCATTTTCGGAGACGTTCATTGGTCGGACGACTATGTACGCTTCAACGGTTATGGGAACTTGGAAACAAAATCACAAATTCCATACGATGACGAAGCGGATATCATTATTCGTGAATGGATTTATGATAAGACAGACATCTAGAAAGGAAATTAATATGCGAAAAATCATTGTACACGCAGGATATGTACCATATGACATTGTTCGAACATCACAAACCTTTGCACCAAAAGGAATACCCGCATCATTTATTATGTTGACACCTGAAATCAATATCGTTGAACAAACAAGCAAGCTCTTAGACGATATGAACGATGGCGACATCTTAGATATTGCAACCAACAACGTTGTTGCGGTCTATACCATCCGTGCTTATGTCGTAAAACATGCAGATGATTACGATGTCGAATATCGATATTACACACAAGATGACTATAAATTAAATGAACCATCAAAATATCAAATCATCAAACAAGGTGAGCATGGTGACTTCATCAAGCCACTTGACGGATTTTTCGACACTATTGACAACCTACTCAATCAAATGCTAGGCCTAGAATAGAAAGGAAACCCAAATGAACAATATCTTAGACTACGTTAAACCACTCGTAGACGAAATCTACGATCGCGAACCTGATTTTGATAATGATATCGTTGTACAACCTGATGTAATCATTATCAGAAAAACTGGACGCTTTCCCGGCTATTATATCATCACATTGACTGAAAGCGGTCTCTTTAATATTGTAGCCGAATACGAAGACGGCATCATGAAAATTGACCGCGAAACCATCGAACAAGTAGTCGATTTCATTTTTGAATAGGGGCCACTAATGAAATTTTTAATGGATCTAGGAATTCTACCATGCCTTGGAATTATGCTATTACTGTTCGGTCTGTTTTTCATTTTGATTAAATTGCTATCACATGATAAACCTGAAGAATATTCAGATGATGAGGCTGTTGCCGCTTTGGTCGTGATAATATCTAGTATTGTATTTCTACTTATCGCATCAGCCTTTCTCGTAGGCGCAATTCTGAACAGCATCTTAAACAGTGGTCTAACAGGGCAACCTATCCACTGGTTTTAGAAAGGGACTTAAATGCAAACCATTTTAGACTACACAAAAGAAATCGTAGACGAAATCTATAAACATGATGATCATTGGGACTACACAATTGTAATCGAGCCTAATGCAGTCAAATTGATGGAAAAGGACTTGTACGTCCCATTCGCCATTATGTTGTCGAAAAATGGATTTCTTGTCGCAAACTTCCACGAATTCGACATTACTGAAAAGACATTCAAAACAATCAAAGAAACTGTAGATTACATTTTCGATTAGAAAGGAACCTTATGCTAACAACAATTGCAATTGACCCACAGAATTTCGATTACGATGCCTTCGCCATCTATATCGAAAACAACCTCGAACATATTTCACAAACATACCAGAAAGAAACCGGTTACAAAATTACCGATATGAGTATCACAACGGGCAATAGTTTCGTAATCGTAAACTATGAGCGTGAACATGCTAGAGAAAACCGTCCAAAAGACCACTGCTTTAAATTCATTTCGACACAGTTGAACTTTGACGGTGTGTATTCAACCGACATTCCAGGAATTCTCTTACCCAAATTGCTCGATGAAGACATTCTCACACTCGACGACGTTCAATATGTTCTAACCCACATCGACTACGACAGTCGTGATGTAGTTGTCCTCGAAGGTATCTTCGACAACCAAGAAGACGCTGAAAAACAAGCTTTCGATAACTCACGACTCAGCATCGTCCCACGCAATAAAACATGTGACGTAGGACTAAACTAGAAAGGAAAAACAAACATGTACAATATCTATAACGCAGAAAACGGCGAACTACTCGCACAAAACTTAACAGAAGATGAATTGATTGACTTCGCAAATGAAGAATTTGCAGAAACAGACAACATGGATGACGCCATCGAAAACGATTTACTTTTCTACGACAATGTCTATGACGCAGAAGAAAGTTTGAACGCTTTTGGATTCAAAGTTGAAGAACTATAAAATTTGACAAATCTCGCTAAAAATGATATTCTTATTAAGTGAGACGCTCTTAAGAGCACAACGTGATGGCGGCATTGCGTTAAACGAAAGACCGGCTTGACGCTGGTTTTTTATTAATATTTGACAACCACCCACCAAAATGCTACACTATTAACGATAGGACGGCACACCTCTCCTAGATGTGAAAAAGCCGACAGTAGCAAACCTCACGTACGTGAGGTTTTTTAAATGGGCTTCACCCAATCCCATTTCCCTCACGAAATTCTAAAAATGCCACGAGCCATGCTCGTGGTCGTTTTTTTATGCGAAATTTTTTAAAGGAAAACTATCATGAATAAATTAGAAACAGAACTCTCACAAAACGACCTAAACTGTTTATTTAGCACAAAAGTGGAAAAAGTAGATAATAACCACTTTTACATCCGCACAAAAACGCACAAAATTTACATCAAAAACCCACAAATCACGTGGGATCAACCCTACACTGAGCCAGATGGGGCAACAATCAAATACGTCGACTCAACAGAAACCGTTATCGCTCCAACATCAACTACTCGCACAGAACTTTTCTTCAACGGCGTTGCCTCAATCGAAAACTATCCAGATTTGGCTCTGTTCGATAGCGTTATTTTAGATTCACCTGTCATTTCACCTATTGAATTACTTAAAAATAAACACTTTAGCCACAATCTTGATTATTACTTGTGGGATTTCGGAACAGGCGAAGATATCGATCTCTACGATGATACAAAATCATTGTCTGATAAAGAATGGAACGACATGTTCAAACAAGGCATACCAACTATCAATACAGAAAACTCAATCGTATTCACGGCAGATATCGAAGCCGTCCCACTTCCTGTAAACGAAGTTATTGAATTTGTCATTCCGGGAACTGAACGCAAACTCGTAATCGATGTCAATTCAGCTCGAGAAAACTGTTTAGTTGATATCTCTGTTTCGTCTCTAGACGAAACAGTCAGCGAAACACTCGTCCACATCGACAATTTCGATAACAAAAATCAATTATTAACAGCTGTCTATCTAGAAGATGATGAACCTGTCGATATTTTCCGGAAAGAACTTTAGAAAGGAAATCAATGAAACAATCAGCCCTTTCACAAAAAGAACAAGACATTCTAAAACAATATTTCTTAAAAGAAATCCAAAAGCAATTACAACCATATACCATTAGCCACACCAACTATTTCGATGGTGAATTGACTATCACCAATTTGGAAACGATTGCAGACCTCATCAAACTTGAATTCGAACACAGTGCTGCGACAAATCGTATTTATTTGCGTGATATTCCAAACAGTCAAGTAGTATTGAATGAACAAGATTTACCCAAATTCATTAAGTGTCTCAACCTTGATAGCAAAAACATGCAAGATATCATCGACGAAACAGGTTACGCCTTTACAGTTATCACGCAACCAACCGTCGAAATCGAATTTCTAATGCTAGGTGGTATTGGAAATCTCAAACTTGATTATGTCCATTATAAACAAAGCGGGTGCAAATATTTTGCATGTGATGATAGTGAAAATTGGTCCAAAGATGACAATAAACGCATTGTTTCAGAAGAAACTCGTGCCACACTTGCATCAAGAATAAAACCCGTTGATGAAACAATTCCATATTCGAGATATAGCCCGTTTTCACTCCATTATCATGGACCACAACTCGCTGGAGTTGATGATGCCAAATGGTATGATTGGGAATATGAATTGCGAAACACCGTCATCGGACTCGCATACGAACGAATCAACGAAGTTATTTCAGATATAGCTCGCAATCACTCAAGTATCACAGTTGACGAACTCATCGAACAACTAGATAGAAAGGACGCCTCATGCTAACAATTTTTCCAAGCCCTAAAGCAATGAACTACAATAAACTCATTGACTTCCTCAACAAGCGCAAAAACATTGAATTGAACCGCCTTAAACAGCAAGGCAATAAAAACGTCAAAGATATCGAATACCGCATCAACAAAGAAACCAACCGACCAGAACTACTAGAATTGCTTTGGAATCGCAGTCACTATATTCATCCACTCGATCAACTCGAATTCAAAGAAGAAAAATATTCGGAAAATAATACCATCCCCGCTACTATCCAAGAACTCGTAGTAAATGATATTCTCGATTTATCACGATACATGTTCCTCACACACGAATACACAGACGATGGTTTCAATATGGAAATTGTTCTACATGGAATTTTCCCAACACTCGAAGATGCAGGTGATCCTGAATACGAAAACATTGTCGCAGTCGTACCCGGCGAATATATCAACTATACAGCCTACAAAGAAGCCATTGACGATGATCCTTGGTACGAATATTTGGATTATTTCGAATACGACTAGAAAGGAAAACAAATGTATACAACATTAGTAGGCCTAACTTGTTTTGTCATATTCATACTAGCCATTGGTGCTTTCACACCTTATGACACAACAGATAGATGTACGAAAAAAGGAATTTTAATTAAAATTCTAATTTCTCTATCGTTCCTCGCATCAACTATTCTATTGTGGTTTGTCTTCGCCAAAACTACAACTATAGTGTTATCAAAGACACCAGACGCGAAACAATCAAAGCAACCATGGCGCACTATCTATAAAAACGACATTAATGCTGACGTGAAAATCGAACCGGCAGGCCCATATAAAAACACCATAACACCTAAAGACACCATCTCAGAAGAAGACATCAAACGATATATGCCGGATTACTCATTCCCGTGGACCAATAAGAATGAAGCGGCCGTTGAAATTACCGCTAAAAATGACGTTGACGAAACAACAAAAGAAGTCACACTTCCAAAAGACAACATTATCGAAACTTGGCCGAAAGGAATGAAACCTAACAAATCTAAAGGACACATCACCAAAATCGAATATCGCTCAACGCCTGTTACGCAAAAATGGTTCAATACCGCTGTCGACAAAGTGAACTACGAAGAAATTCGCATCACCATCGAATACGAAGGTCAAAAAGACCCATCGACCGCACAACTCTTTGGTGAGGACTAGAAAGGAAAACCTATGTACGGAATACTAATGTTACTCACACTGATTGCATTTATTGCGATAGGTGACGTTATTATCGTGACTAGTTTCGAAAAAGACAAACACAGTAAAAAACATCCTTGGCGATTGTTATGGTTCATAGCACTCATTGTAGTGATCTTCATATTTGACAAAACAGGATCTTTTACGAATTATAAAGAGGTAGCAAAAAACTCAGACGAAAAATGGCACGTTGTCTACGAAAACAATATCAATGCCGATGTCACAATCACCTCAGGTGATATGACATTAAATCCGAAAAAACTAATCACCAAAGGCGACAAAGAAAAATTCTTTAGCTCCAATGACACCCTGATGGGTACCTTACTCGGAACCAATGACCCAAACGATGCCCGTGCAGACGTTACGATCACAGCAACCAATAAAAACGATTCGACATCGAAAGACGCAACACTCACAAAAGATAACTTTATCGAAAAATGGCCGAAAGGTGTCAATCACAATAAATCAAAAGGACGCATCACTAAAATAGAATACCGTTCAACACCCATCACCTTGAAATGGTTCGGAATACCAGTTCAACAAACATCATATCCTGAAGCCCGAATTACTGTTGAATACGGCGCCACAGGCGATGAGTCAACCAAACAACTCTTCGGAGAAGACTAGAAAGGAAATTCAATGTATATATCATTAGTACTAGCAACAGGGGCTATCATTATGTTATTTGGCATATTCATTTTGATAATAGGCTTAGGATTAGGCGACGATATCGAAGGACGCCCTTGGCAATTACTTTGGCTCATACCACTCTTAGGAATTCTGATTCTGTTCACCAAAACAAGTAACGGCCCCGGCTTCGATGAAATCGCTAAAACCTCCACCGAAAAATGGCATACCATTTACACAAATAACATCAACGCGAATGTCACAGTGACAGCTGACAACATCACATTAAATCCGAAAAAACCAGTCACCAGTGACGACAAAGAAAAACTGTTCACAGCGAGCGACCGTATCCCATTTAATTTGAGTAATAGAACGGTTACCATCACAGCGGTCAATAAACGTGACTCAACCTCAAAAGAAGCGAAACTCACACAAGAAAACTTTATCGAGAAATGGCCAAAAGGTACGACCCCCGACAAATCAAATGGACGCATTACCAAAATCGAATACCGTTCGACACCATTCACTTTAAAATGGTTCGGCATGACCGTCGAGAAAAAATCTTACGACGAAGCACGAATCACTGTTGAATACGAAGGTACAAACGAACCATCGACTAAGCAACTTTTTGGCAAGAACTAGAAAGGAACGAACATGGACGAAAACATCATAGAAGAAAAATCTGAAAAATCCCAATTCTTAGAAGGATTGCACATATTCTTGCGTATCATCGCAATCATTTCGCTTATTATTGGTGTTTACATGCTTTTGACAAATTCAGGCACAAGCTCAAACTCAATCAGCTCAGGAATGCAAACCATTATCGACAATATGGACTTGATTGAATACGGAATGGCGGGGTTTATCAGCCTAATCTGTCTGATTGTGGCGTTCATCGCAAGAAAAGACTCACCTAAATTGGCGCTAGTCATTCTCATTGCTGGAATCGCAATTCCACTCATCGTATGGTATCTCCATATCAGTTTTCCACAACCACGCATCGTACCAGTATTAGATTAAAAAGGACACTCACATTATGCTTTTATCAATCACTTTATCGAACAACCAAACACTCTACCAATTCCTCCACGCAACCGAAACACCTTTAGCGATTGTCGCGGAACCAAACAAACTAAACGAACTGCTCACAAGTTACGGATTAGACTCACTTGACCTATCCGACGAAGATTTCCAAAAAGAAATCACTTTTGCGAAATTCCTCAAAGATGAATACGGCGACAACTTCACCGACACACTCTATTGGGACTATCGCGATGACCTATCAGCAACAGCTCAAGAAACCATCCTAAAAGATGCTCTTGAAAACGAAACAACCTTTGAGACAGCTACTGCGTGGTACGTGGAAGAAAACATGGAATGGCTCCCCGATTACGAAGCCATTAATAAGTTCTACGAACAGAACCCCGAAATCGAAGAAGATGACGACTTCTATCTCGAACTCTTCAACGATTACATTGACACAGACCTCAATGTCGAAACACTACTTCGAAACTCTGCGCCCGAAGATATGACCATTTATTTCGGTCAAAGCTGGGACGATGATTATCACGCCATCGAAGAACGGTATAACGATGATGACACGACAGTCTCAACGCCCATCGAATGGTTAATCGCCACGCAAGGCTATGCGCCCGAAGACCTCAAAACCGAAGAAACCGTGCTAAAATCGCCATTCTTGACTAGTTTGAGTGAAGAATTGTACGATTACGATACAGAACTCGATGGGATGCAACTCATCGCGATTCCTGACAGTAATGACTTTGAAGCCATCTTAGCCGTTGCTCGTAAACAAGGCGTAATCAAAGCTTCGACGACGTTCGGTCTCTTCAATCGCATCCACGGCGGTGGCAGTGGTCTTAGTATCGAACTCGAAAAAGACATCCAACTCGATGAATCAACTCCACTTCACGACATCACACTCGCCTATCGCAACAACTCTTACAACTATAGCCCAGACGCCGTCTACGGATTAGTTCGTAAGAAATTCACGGGTGAGGACTTGAGCGAAAACTAGAAAGGAAAATCACAATGATCAACTTCGAAACCATCACGCATGAGCACTGTTTGTTTTTCCTCGGAGCAGTTGCCGGTGAAGAAGGTCCTTTGTTAAACATTCTAAAAACAAGCGACAACAAATACTACTTCACCTATTACATCTTTGACGATGGTCACTATAAGGATGAAAAAGCAATTCTCATCGTTAAAGAAACAACTATCGAAGAAATCAAAGCAATATTCAGTGAAGAAAACTTGAGCAAAAATAACGGTCAAGGCCTCGGTTTGTTTGACATCTTCGAACCGTTCACCGGACAAGCTTATTACGAAACGCTGACTGGTGCTCAAAAATTCTCTGAACTAAAGAATCAAAACCTTGAACCCGTATCGTATGAAATCGTAAGAAAGCGTGTCGAATGCACGCTAGACAATTACGAACTATTAGGTATTCTCAATTGGAGCTACGACAAAGTCAAACGAGAAAATCTCTTGACTCACGTTCTAGAACAACTTGACGCAAATTAGAAAGGAAAACACATATGTACATTTCTCGACAAACATACGAAGGTGACAATCATACAGTAACACCTTATAAAGAATTCCCTACCAATATATTGCTTGAAAACATCACATGTCTCTTAAGTGAACAATCTAGCTCAGAATTAGAATCATTGAAAAAATTAGAATCATTGCTTCGTCATACGAACAACCAAGAACAAGCTCTCATTGACTATATTCATAAAAATGGAACTCAAGATCCTAATGATATAATGACAACAGAAATAGACATTGATAACGAACTGGGATATTATAGGTTTCACCTAGCATATAATGAAACAAGTTTTTATCACTTTGCTTATTCGAACACTTACGAAGAAGATTGGGAATCATGTATCACCTATCACGAAAAATTCGAAGACGAGGAATAATAGAAAGGAAAACACGTATGTATCTCTATATTGAACGATGTGATTGCGAACTCGTAACAGCTTACCCCTACAACGAATTTCCTACACAAAAACTACTCAGCGATATTCGTTATATGATTGAACAATTAGAAGACACAGTTCTACCCGAGTTAGATATTCTGGAACAAGCAATCACAAACGCACAACCACACGAAATCGAACAAGTTCTTATCGATTATCTAAACCAATACGGCAAAAAAGATAGCGATCAACCAAAAGCTCGCGTGTTCTATTTAGATGATGAACAAAACGCAGACTACGCCGTTGTCTTATCTTACGACGGAAAAGCATTACATTCTTATATGTATTGCTCACTCAAACGTGACGACTGGGAATCACGCATCGTATATCGCGATCACTTCTATGACGAGGAAACCACTAATGATTGACTTCGACGAACTATTCAAAAACCATCAAGCCACACGTGTCGATTGCGGACCACTATCGATTATCACTTACAAAAAGCCCGATTCATTTGAACACGGGCTCCGCTATATTTTCGACAACGAACTTTCAACCTTGACCATTACAGGCGATTGGCTCAAAGCCGTAGCTGTAAATGTAAACAACATGGGTTCACCCGATCGCCTCTATGAATCCGCCTATGAACCACACTTCGGTGTATGCCGTTACGGTGATTACAAATTAGACTTCGACATTGGCTATCTCAATAGCAAAATCGTTACAAAAGACAAGAACAATTCCTATGAGTTTTTCGAATACGATGACGTTGAAGAATCCGTCAAACACGCTTTGACGCTTAATGAGCTAACAACTTTTGAGATATCCTATAAAGAAGACCATGTAATTCACACATTGACCCAAGCGATTGTCGACATGCACAACGACCGTGTTTACATCTGCGAAGAAAACCTCGAACACTACGTCACAGATGACGAAATGTCAGAAATCGAAGACATTCTTGACGAATATGACATTTCACTCGAACAAGTCTTGCACGTTGCACCACCGGTAAACGACGCTCTCGTTGTCGCTTTCGAAGGTTTCAAACGTGCTTACGAAGAACTATTAGAAAAGGAATAACCTATGCAATTACTAATTGACATTTACAGTTATCTTTCACGATTGAGTCCCAACATTTCACCTCAAGATTCAACCCTCATTATGGGCTTAACATTCATGATGTTATCAGTGTTTGTTATATTCATAGTAGATGATGGCTCACAACATAAACGGTTGAATAAATATCTCACGATAGGATCCTTCATTGTCTTGATTGGAAGCCCAATCGTAACGTATGCCCTACATGAACCTCTTGTGCAAGGTATAGAGGCACCAACTTATTTGAAAGAACAAATCACAAATGTAAAACAATCACAGAACAAGCATCAAATTTACACAAACAAAGACAACATTGAGCTAACATTCGTTTATAAGTATTCGAACCATAAACTGATTATAAATGACGCATTCCATATTGGTGAACGATATTATCAAGATGCGGGGGTATCGGACGCGTTTGATAAATTTCCGTCAGAAATTGCTGTACCGACAGACACATTTCAATATGACATTTTCCCGATCAAAGCACCCTTCAAGGATTTTGATGCAAATCAGTTTGACAACACTGTCTACGGCTATTTGACAGGAACCAAAAACGAAGCTACGCAAACCACACGTGCGATGCTACAAAAAGAAAATATCCACGTCATTGAAACAGAAGAGGCTCGAAAACATCCTGAATATGCATCCTACCAAGTGTCAAAAATCGAAGCAACTGACGAAACAGCTACCGCCACTAGAAATGGTCAGGCGAAACAAGTAAAAATCAAAAACTTGTACATTACATTGCGCAAATTCATCAGTGATAAAGACCGAGCTAACATGGAAGCCGACAAAAAGGCAGACGATGACAAGGACGTTGTGAACAAACTCATCAACTAAAAAAGTGCGTATCGCACGCACTTTTAACGTTTAATGGACCAGAATCGGAATTCCATTCCATCTACATGGATATTTCCTTCATAGTTGTATTTACCGAGGAAATCTGACGATTCAGGCATTTGCTCACCAAGTTCGGCTGTAAAGTTGTAAACTTTCTGACCTTCGTTGTTCCAAGAGTTTTGCGACCAATCACTTACACCTCTAACGCGGACAATGCGCCCTGTAGATGTGTATTGTTCACCTTGGTCTTCATTTGGACGATTAGTGTAATCGATGTTCAGATTAACACCATAACGACCATAAGTCGTCGTATTCGTGTCGGCTGATACAGCTCCGATTGAGGCAAAGGTTGAAAGCCCAACAACCGCGAGCATCGCAATAGATTTAATTGACATAATATAATCCCTTTCGTTTGATATTGAAACTATTATATCAAACGAAACACACCTTGTCAACTATTTCTGAAAATTTTCTGAAAGAAAGGAACTAAATGGAAAATCACACTAACCAAACCTATCAAAAACGCATGAACAAGACCGCATTGTCTAAGTTCGGTGCAATTGAAAAACACCTCGATAAAGGCATTAAACTACTTGATTTCGGCTCTGGCTTCTCACCAGAGTTCATCGAACAAGTACAACAAACAGGTGCTCACTACATCGCTTATGACGTGTCACAAATCGTTCAAAACCAACTAAAAGAAAATAATATCGATTTTCTTACAAAAGAAGATCTCAAAAACACAGAAAACCAATTCGATGTAATTTATATGTCTAGCGTTTTCCACGAACTGATGAGTTATTTGTCACGACCCGAACGTCGCGAAACATTCGCAATACTCGATAAAGCGCTCAAACCGGATGGTGTGATTATCATTCGTGATTGGGGACCTGGACGTCAACCACGGAGGCCAGTCGCTCTTGAAGTTGCGTCTAAAGATGTCAACGATGAAGTGCAAACATGGGTCGAAGCTCTTATCAAAAACTCAATCATCAATACTCCATGGATTACAGAGGATGAAAACGATAACGTCATCGTACCATATATCTATAAACACGTTCCGCACTACCTTTACGAAATCATGTTTCACGTTGTTTGGGGATTAGGTTCCTTAGAACGTGAATCAAAAGAATCCTATGCCCTTGATTATCACCATATCGATAAATGGATTTGTCAACCATATAACTACAAAATAGTACACCAATACGAAGAATACGATGAAACCTATCTACCACACTTGCAAAAATATTTCAAATTGGACAGTCTTCCATGGCCAACCAAAATCATTTACGAGTTAAAGAAAGAGGCATGTTGACAAATTAACTAGAAAGGAAAAATATGTCTATATTATCTCATCCACTAACATTAGTACTAGTATTGATCATATGCTTATTCATTATAAGCGTCGTCTATAAAGTTTCTCGGGACGATGACGTAAATCCAGGACTAATCTTATTCGCACTCACATTATACGGAATCCTCGCAATAATAGGTTTATCCGGCGTCTCAAGTATTGGAAAAACGCAACATCCAAAAGATAACGGAATCCTTCAAGAAATTCAAAAACAGAAAGAAGCATCTCATGACAATTGCAACACTAAAAGACTTCGAAATCACTAACATCGAAGAAGATTACTATACCGGAAGTGAATTTAACGGCACATGGGCGGACAACACTTGCGAACTTTGTGATGTCACAATCGACATAAGTCATAACGACAAATACTATCGACTCACTATCAAACCAGCTGACCCCGGTGCATACGGGTCATACGGCGGCGATTGGAATCGCGGAAAAGGAATTTCAACAGAAATCCTCATCGACATCATCCAACAGCTTACTGATGAACCTGAAAAAGTAACCTTCGAAAACTTTGTCAACCGATATTTCACAAAATATGGATTCAGTCACGAAGTTAGGCTAGAAAGTTCAAAAGAAAAATATTATTTCAGCCCATCTCATAAATACTATCTTGCAAAACCAATTAATTTAATCACTGAACCTAAACCAATTAAACGACTCATGCCCGTTTACACGTTTGATGAACTCACGCCCGAAAATATCACCAAAATTGTGAGTGAAGATTTCGTCCAAGCTCGTGCTTACACCTTTAACCAAATATTCGAAGAACTCAGTTCCGAAAAAGAATATGACCAAGAAAAAGGACTTATTTTCCTCATTCGATTAATCGCTCAAGACAGAAATGATCGTAAAAATCACGATGCCTTTGCGCTACTTCTTCCTGATTTCAACATTGAACATATCTATGACGAATTAGACCAACATAAGCAATTCGTATCTGTCGAAGATAAAAATTTAGTCTACTCACTTAATAAACTTTAGAAAGGAAACCCTTATGGAAAAAACATATAAAGTACAAATGTACGACTGTCACTATCCTAATCACCAATTTCCGGGACAAATGCACCAATTATACACATCACTCGAATTAATTGACTTCGTAAACAACACTCTAAGAGAAAAAGCAGACACAATCAGTGACGCTTGTCGCGTCATCAACTGTAGTAACGGTTACGTCAACGAGGTCGTTGTCGAATTCACCAATGATGACTTCATCGGCAACATCAAACCTGATGGCACAATGACAAAGAGATTAGACTTAGGTTCATTTATGTTCGAAGTTCCACGCTCCAAAGACCTAGTTGCAAATTTCGATAAGTTGTCAATCGAACAACAAAAAGTCATTTGCACCTTTATCGACAAAGCTGAGCAAGTCCTCGACCAAATCGATAAGCAATATGATAAAACTTCAAATTATGCATTGATCAATAAAAAAGCAAAAAACATTCTGAATAAATATGTAAGCAATATGTTCACAACAGATGACCGTCCAAATCCTGATGCGCAAATCATGAACATGCTCAAATTCAATGGTATCGACCTCGAAACCTTATTCAATTTCCTAGTTGACACTGTAACTGACATGCCCGTCGCCGATTTGATGACAGACGACAAAGGTGTACTTTTAATACACGTTGAAGAATTCTGGCATAAAATTGTTGTCAAAGCCGCGCATAATAGTTAGAAAGGAACCTAAATGAAAATCAAAACATTTGACAAAGAAGAACAAATTCATCAAATTTGGAATAACTCAACCTGGATCCGCTACAATACCATTTTAAACGAAATGGGCATGATCGATCTCACACCCGAACAAGAAGACGCTCTCTTTCCCGAAGTACCCGATTACTTCATCATTGATGGTAAGGTTTACAAGCCAACCATCGCAGATCATGTAGAATATTACAGCGGCAAAGTTGATGATTGTAGCTACTATCGAATCACATTAAATGAAACCACTGATTCAGATACAATTAAAGAAGTAAACAAACAACTTCGTAAAGAAGGTCGTGAAGAACTAAAACAATCCACTGAATCATGGCTCAATGACCTCATGAATGCGCACCCCTGGATTGATGAGAACGGCTTAGTACTTCAGGGTGAGTACAAAGACGGACAAATTGACAAAGTGCGTCTCACGATGAATAGTCAAATTCTCGCTACAATCGACAAAGAACATCCCAATAAATACGACGTCGAAGATTGGCTTAATCAATTAACCGCGCACAAAACGTTTATTGAATGGATTGTTAATCAAACACAATGGTCAATTGAAGATGTTAGCTCGCTTCCTAATGACATTGAAAACATTTGGATTAGCAAGCCTATCACATTAAGCGAATCAAACACAGCACAAGTAACCATTAACATAGGCAGAATGAATAAAACCTATATGGTGAAACTGACAAAACCATTAGATGTAGACTATCTCAAAGCCATTGTGGAATTCCCTGTTAATGATGATGATTTTGTTGTATCATTACGGCCATCAACCCAAGTAAAATGTACTAGCGGCTTTACTTTGAGCGAACATATCGCAGTTCCAGACACAACGCAACTTGGTTCTATTCTAAAGTCAGGCGTAAAAGAAGCACGTACAGCCCTAAATAAACACAACCAATAACCTTTTAACATTCACTAATTTGAACCTGAGCCACGCTCAGGTTCGTTTTTTATAGTGATAATTTTAGGAGGTAACGCACATGACCGTTAAACAATTTTTAACAGAAACACAATTCCACAGCGATGACATCATCGCTCTCGTCCATCCACAAAAATCACAAGTCGTCTTGACGGGTAACAATCCTTGCATTACTGACGACGAGCTCGCAGAAACACATATCATTCACGAATATCGTCGGAATGAATGTGATCGCACATACTATCGAATTCATATCAATTAAAGGAATAAGTATGCCAAAAATTAAAGTACTTTCCGCCGAAAAAGCCTTTGAAGCTGCTCATTACGGTGGACCATTTGACTTCAATAAAGAAGACTACATCATCGTTTCCATTACGGACATCCGTAACGAAGAAGATTGCCCTGTAATTTTCCGTCCAATCAAAAATCTAAAAGCTGTCTTTAGAGTTCCCTTTATCGACCTTGCAGCCGACAAACTCGACCCAAACATACCAATCAAAGAACAAACAGGACTTGATTTGCCCGTCTTTTCTGAAAAAGAAGCTCATGAAATTAAACAAATCGGCGACTTTGCAAAAGAACACGGTTATCACATCCTCGTACATTGTGAAGCAGGTGTTTCTCGTTCACAAGCTGTAGGAGCCTGTCTTGAACTTTATGTCAATAATGACGCCTCAAACATAGAGCGTCGGATCCATTCCGGAAACTACACTTACTTTCAAACGTTCTTCCAACAATTCGATGACGAATGGAAAGTATTGAGCAACTTACAAGAACCAATCTACCAAGAAGCTGACGATGACGAAAACCTCTTCGGTTTCCATTACAAAATGGACGACTATGAAAAGCATCAACTCCGACGAGACGCACTCGGTCCCGAATATCCACGTTCACACATGTTAGGGTTGACTGACCGAATTAACCTTGCACGATTAACGAATTAGAACCAGAGCCAAGCTCTGGTTCGTTTTCTATTCTGACTAATTCTATAAAAAGGAGAAATCACATGACCTACATTTTTACAGCACCACAACTAGCCGGAATCATTCAACAAGCACTTGAAACAGACGATCCACTCGTTCTCGAAAACGTTGCATTCTTGGCAGAACTATTCTATCAGGACTGTAAAGAAGACATTAAACAACTCACAGACCAACCGTGGCCGGAACGTCTCGCTGATACACACTTTGAAGCCTACGATTATGGGGCTTACGAGCAAGATATTCGTACAAATATTGACGATTTACCGCAAGACTTTGTACTATCCACAATCACCGTCAAACAAATCATGATCATTCAAAAATTATTAGCAAGCATTCTCGAACAATGCAACGAACGAACAGTCTTCGAAATCGTCGACTACGTTGCAAACCACGATGAAACGCGCGACGCATACAACAGTGATTCAAAAGAAATCATCATTACTGTTAAATAGAAAGGATATTAATATGGCAACATTAGCCGAACAACTCGACGCACTCGCACAACGCGAGCAACAAACAGAAAAACTTGCAAATGCTATCAAAGAATTCGTATTACAAGATAGAATCTTCGACATGCTCCGAAAAGCGCTATCCAATAAATTTACCGCTAACATCCCTTATCAACGTTTTGATAACGAATGTTTTATTAAATTAAAACCACAAGAAACGTCACAATTCTCAGGCTATAACGCTTATTTATTTACGATTGAAGTCGAACCGAAAAAATTAGCACTCGAAACACGAATCGTTTTTGACGGGAAAAATGTTAGCGTTCTCATGATTGAATATCAAACGCACTTACTTGAACAAGATACCGTTATCGATTTATTAAAACAAGTTATCGGCGTTGAAAACAAAGTCAAATAGAAAGGAATTGCATCATGTTCCCAAAAGAACAACTAGAAGCCATCGCGGAGAAACTGCCACAAAAAACACGTCGTATTGAACAATACAACGATCAACTCGTTATGCACGTAGGAACTATCTTCTTTGAATTTTATAAACAAAATCATAATCGTGAAACTGACAGTCAATATGTAGAAGCCACAGTTCTCTTCTTTAAAGAATTCAATAACAAAGACGTCAAATGGCTCGAAAAACACAAAATCACCAATTGGTCTATCCATCATGTGGAATTAAAACTATCAAAAACTGTTAAATCAGAACAAGAATTGATTTCATTTATGACAAATATTTTAAATCACTTCAAAACAGACGTGTTCGATGATTTTATGACCATGAACCAATACTAGAAAGGAAACCTCAAAATGACACCACAAGAACAAATCGAACAAATGCTCTGGGACAACGATGAAAGTCTCGGCGGAGACGCCTATGAGGATATCATCACATCCGAATACGACAGTATTGTTTCTGTTTTAGACCAAGCTATCGAAGCGTACAAGGCTACAGATATCTACGAAATCACTGACGATAACGAAGAACAAATTATCGGAACTCACAAAGACAAAATGAATGCTCTTGCTAACTATTTGCGTCGTGTAGCCAACGAAATCGAAGAAAAGGAATAACGCCATGCTATTTTCACTAA
This sequence comes from Streptococcus oralis, assembly GCA_905370255.1. Next base: position 99,672 of record CAJPKC010000001.1, on the reverse strand, counting down.
AAGACACAACGGTTGAAACCATTAATCCAAAAGAACAAGACGAAGAATATGTTGAATCCACATGCCCTACATGCGGTGGCGATTGGGAACCAGGCTTTGTTTCTGTTGAAATCACTTTCGGAAATGGCGATAGTTATCTATATGAACGTCAAGATTATGATGTCAAAACCCATAACATCGCTGAAATCATTGATTATCTCTTCACACACCTAAACGAATTTCCAACCATGACTCAACGTCAATTTATTGATCATTTAACTGATGAATTAGACAAACGCTTCGGATATATTGTATAGAAAGGACTAACAAGAATGCACGTCACACTTGCCCATAAAGACGGCGCAAACGAACAACTTTTGCGAGATCACGCATACAACACGGCGAGTCTCGCACGCGAATCTGCATGCGAAATAAGACAGGGTGACGTGCTCTTTTTGCTTGGTCTCTTTCACGACATCGGTAAAGCCGACCCCCTATTCCAACAAAAACTAACCACTGACCCAGACACGCATGTGGACCACTCGTACGCTGGCGCGCGATACACTTTCACGAACATCATGCAAGTCCATGGTTACGATGTCTTCACAGACACAATCGCATACGTAATTGCAGCCCACCACGGTATGTTTGACGTATACGAACCTGAAGTGATCCACACTAACAAATTATTTGCACGAATGGACCTAAAAGAAGGCTACGATTACGCCACTGTCACGAGTTTCGCACACGAACTCGAGCGCGAATTACCTCAATACGGATATCGTGACCTAAAAGACTTGATAGAAAAAGCTTATCTGAATTATCAAGAGGCAATGAAAAAGCTTCACCCAAAAGATGAAACGGAAGAAAAATTCTATCAAGGCGCTTTTGTTCGCTTATATTTAGGCTTTCTTAAGAACGCTGATATTTTGGACACAATCAACGCCTACCGTCAAGAATTACGGCCACGTACACTTGCAGAAAAAACAGTATTGAACCATCATTATCTGTTCTCTATCGAAGCTAAATACAGTCAATTTGCAAATCCAACAACGGCACTCAACCAAACACGGACACTGTTAGCAAACACTATCAAGAGCCGTGGCGCCCTTGATACTGCCGGGATTTATCGTCTAGATTTACCGACAGGTGCGGGTAAAACAAATCTCTCTATGCGATATGCTTTTCACCAAATGGTCTATCAAAACAAAAGCCGATTTCTTTATGTCGCTCCATTCTTGTCTATTCTAGAGCAAAACGCGGCAGAAATTCGGCGCACTGTTGGTGATAGTGGCTTAACAGAACACCACTCTAATGCCATCATCGATGATAGTGTTCTGGGCAGATACTGTACAGATAGCTGGGACGACCAAATCGTTCTAACAACTATGGTTCAGTTTTTTCAAACCCTTTTTAAAACAAGATCCGGAAACGTTAGACGGTTCGCAAATCTTACCAATAGCATTATCGTGCTCGATGAAGTTCAATCATTACCTATTAGTGTTACTCATAATTTTAACTTGATTTCAAACTTCATGGCTTACGTCATGAAAACAACCCTCGTGCTCTGTACAGCAACACAGCCCCTGTATAACGATCCGCATATTTCGCATAAGTTGATCTACGGCGGGCACAATTGGGAGCACCCCGATCTCGTAACTATGACAGATCTTGAACGAAAATCATTTGAGCGCACTTCTATCACGAAATTCAAAAGCGATGACTCAAACGCCAACTTAAAAGAAATCGCAAACGCAATCGTAAGCAAAACCGGATCCGTTCTCGCAATCGTGAACACAAAGAAAACGGTTGCAAATCTCTATGATTTGATTTCGCAAAAGACAAATCGCAAACTGTTTTACTTATCAACGAACATGTGTGCACAACATAGGCTAGACCTCTTAAAAGAGATTAAAGAGTGTCTCGCACAAAATGAGCCGATAATTTGTATTAGCACACAGCTCATTGAAGCGGGCGTTGACGTTGACTTCGAATACGTATTTCGATCATACGCCGGACTCGATTCACTCGTGCAAGCAAACGGTCGCTGTAATCGTGAAGGACTTCGCACGCGAGGTCACATGACGATTTTCAATTTAGGATCCGCTGACGAAAACATTACGCATCTCGCGGACATTAAATCGAAAAAGCAAGCCGCGACCAAGGTTCTTGCACAGCAACCGCAAGTAGTTGACTTAACAAGCCTCAATAACGACTTCTATCAATATTACTTCGCAAACAATGCTCACAACATGAACTTCGCGCTGAGAAACCCAGGCGAATCCGTTCTCGATTATCTCAGCCGAAATACCTATCACGCTGTCGAACGCGGTGCTCTCACACAAGCCTTCAAAACAGCAGGCAGAGAGATGAACTTAATCGATGACAATACAGTAACCGTCTTCGTAACCTATAAAAATGACGTGTTACTAGATCAATTACGAAATCTCTCACAAATTGTCGAAAAAACGCCATCCGAAATGTTTCACATGAAACATCTCTTAAAAGAACTACAACGATACACGATAAATGTGTTCCCTGACGATAAACTCCTAGATAACTGCCAAGTTTACGGTGAAATTTATATTCTGCCAAAAAATCATTACGATTTTCTTACCAAAAATGTCGTAAATTGTGGTACAATATAGTAGACCGAACGTTGCGAAACTCCGGTCATTGTTTATGTGATCCCACGCACATAAACAGCTATTACTCGCACGGACAACTCGTATCCGGCGATAAGGAAAGGAGTTGGCTATATGCTAACAAATATTGAAGTCGTCAAGAAAGACGGTCGTGTAGAACCGTTTCGAATGACAAAACTATTGACAGCTTTACAAGCGGCCGCATCAGACATCCACTACACACTCACGGATGATGAACTCAAACAAATTGAGAACGAAGTGTACAAACACATTGAAGCTCAATCCGTTCTTCTTCCGCAAGACTTGCACTTTACCGCTATTGAAGCGGCTCGCAAAGTCAATGCTGATGTAGCAAAAGCTTACGAAGACTATCATAAGCAAAAACAATCATTGAAGGTTTCTGACCTCAATCGATTGAAAGTTGTATCGAAGACCGGAATTGTGTCCGACTTCAACGCCAAATACATCGAAGATGCCTGTCAAAAGGCTGCAAAATCAATCGGCAAGGAATTGACCGACCAACAATTGCACGATGTTTTGTCTGAAGTGGCTCACTGGCTCGATACATCTAAATACCATGATACTGTTGCAACCAGCGATCTCCATCGCTTTGTCATGGGAGGCTTGAAAAAGGTTGATTTGCCAACCTATACAGCCTATAAACGTTACTGGCAAGCTCAACGTGACCGAGCGACCGCATTTCATGAATTACAAAATGAGGCGGAAGGCTTACGCTTCGGTTCATACAACGAAAATGCCAACAAAGATTCGCAAGTGATTTCGACCAAATCAGCACTCATCAACGAAATGACCATGAAGAAACTCATGCGTCATGTCTTGAACCCTGAATGGTTGAAGGCTCACGAAGAAGGATACATTTATATCCATGAACAGATTGTGGCCTAGTTCGGCAACGAACTATGGAAAAACCGCGTTAACCCGTGCCGAAAGGCTGAAGGGGTGTCGTTCCTACGACATAAGTAATTATAGGAAATGATAATGAAAGGAACGGCTAACAGGGAACGAAAGAATCCTGTGCGACTTATGATATTTCATAAACGTTAATCGACTATCGAAAGGATATCTATGAATAATTGGTTCATAGAGAATAACCGAGTAGAGTAGCCCCTGGTGAAACAAACAGGTTCGTGCTTGCCTGATATTAGGGCAAGGTAAATCGTGTAATAGCCAAAATGCGGCATCCTACGTAACGACTAGGATGATGATATAGTCAGCTCACACCCCAGCGGATTTGGGGGACCTCTACAAAGATACATTCAACTGTGACCTCTTTGATTTAGAACACTTGATGAAGGATAAAGAACACGAAGACGGGTTCTATGCCTTCCGAATCAACAACAAAACGACACATGAACCAAAACACGTGTCATCAGCCTTTGATATTTTATCAAGCGTAACAATCGCTGCATCTGGGAACCAATTTGGTAAGAAACGACCCGCGTATTCAGTAATGAGTGCGTGCTCCTACATTTAATGCTTGCAACACCCTAAAGTCTCAATCACCTAAACAGTCAGTGGAAACGCTAAGCTGAACGGTTGTCGAAAGACGGAAAAAAGCATTGAGAATGAGGTATGCTGAAATAAAAGCCACACATGTGGTGCTAACCCTCGTAAACAATGGACATTTAGCAGGGACGTGACCTAAAGAGAAATCCACGGCACACCCCCAACGATTATCTCCTTGAGGGAGAGTAAATCCGTAAGTCACTGACGGAAGAAAAATGTAGCTCCTATAACATATAGGATGAAGATTTAATCTGAACTTGTCCGAAAGGATAAGCCGTGATTCGCTCACGCTAATAGATTGACGCTCTATTAGGAACATTATTGGGTTTCACTGTCAACCATATTGACAGCACCTTAGCACCGTATGCTGAAAAATCATATCAGCATTATTTAAACGATGCTAAAGAATACGGTATCGCTGATGCTGAACGTTATGCAACCGATAAAACACTCAAAGAAATCAAACAAGGTGTGCAAAGTTACACCTATGAATTGGCGCAAACGCAGAATGCCTTGGGCCAAACGCCTTAAGTAAGGGGCCAACGAAAGTGAACCTATCAAGGGTGTCTTCGAAAGAAGGCTAACGGGCAAAGCAAAAATAAGATAAAAATGTAACCTCAACCGAGGACGAATATGCTGATAAGAGAACCTACAACCAGAAATGGTCAGAGGTAATCCCGTGCGAAGCTCTTAAAATCCAATAAGAGAACGTGTAACGACTATTCCCGTAGTGGGTGGTGAAAGTCCACAATAGAAGTACGGCTGCTATTGATACGCAGTGGGTGAGAACCCCTTAAATGGAAGCGCTCAGGTCATCGTACCTAAGATATAGTCTATGCCTTTATGAAAATAAAGGGTAGCATGTTTACTACCATCAGCTTCGGTATGGATACAAGTAAATGGGGACGTGAAATCACACGCGCCATCTTAGAAGACCGCATGTCACCAGACAACCGCGACGTCTTCCCTAAACTCGTCTTCATGTATCGAAGCGAAATCAATGGTGATCCAACATCACCAAACTATGACTTATACAAACTAAGTCTGGAATGTTCATCTAAGAAACTCTACCCTAAAGTAATTGGGGCTTAAGAGGGCGACCTCTTTCGAATAACTATGTGAACGGTTAACAACCGGTGTCTAATTACCGACAAGGAATTGTAGGAAATGACAACTAATAATTAGGCTAACAGGGGAACTACACTGTACAATCCTGTGGGAAGCCGTATAAAGGAAAATCTATATGAATCAGTTTTACGTTTATATTTGGTACAAATTCAAAAACAATCGATGGATCGCTTTTTATATTGGAAAAGGCATGGATAATCGATACATGCAAACAGAAAAATCACGAAATATCTATTTCAAACGAACCATTGCAAAATATAAATGTAAAGTAAGGCTATACAAAACTAATTTGTCAGAAAATGATGCTTTTACACTCGAGAAACAATTAATCGACGCTTATACTAAAAAAGGTGTACAATTAACGAATCTCACAAATGGTGGAGAAGGTAGTTCTGGTTGGTTTAAAAAGAAAACTAAAGAAGAACAAGAAGCTCATCGTGAAGTTTCAAAAAGTTTTCTAGGTAAAAAACATACAAGTGAAACACGTAAAAAAATGTCAGAATCAGCCAAAGAACGACATCGTCGTCATCCAATGACCGATGAAACGCGCAAAAAAATCAGTGAAACACGCATCAAACGATTCAAATCGGGCGAAATCACAGATAAACGAAAAATGCCAATCAACGTATACAAAGACGACGAATTAGTTGAACAATACGAATCCGTCATGGACTGTTTATCCTATTTTAAAAACAGAACCGATGGACTTAAATATAATGACGCACACATCATTTATAAATCACTAAAAACAAACAAAACAATTGGTGAATTACGGCCAAACACGCCCAAAATCCAATTAAAACCATATAGATTCCAATATGCGGAACCTCAATCGACTATCGAAAGCGAATAGCAAGTAGAGTACAATATAGCTTGCGGGTTATATTGGAAGCGCATAGCTCTCAAACATGAGATGATGATATAGTCAGTAATAACCATTATGGATTATTTGAGTTTCGATGCACAAGATGTCGAAGGTGAACATTACCGCCGTGACGTTTACGAACGTAGCGGACAAACGATTGCTCCAATGGGTAGATGTAAATCGACAGCCCATGTAAAATCTTTTGAACTCAGTTTGATTCACTGAGGGTTAGAGAAATCTAGCTAACGGTTAGGTCTTTGATGAAACGACTCTGGAAGCGTCGTTGGTGAGAATCTCAAAGATGAGACCGTGGGAAGCTATCAAACATGATAGAACCTGTATCGACTAGCCGTGATGAATGTAGCGGCGGAGACAATCTCCTTAATGTAGCGGCGGAGACAATCTCCTTAATGTAGGTGTGACTTGAATCCACACCGAAGCGGAAGACAAGTTAAACAACTTGATGATCTAGTCAGTGCCACTGGTGACAGTGGAATCACACGTGTCGCGCGCACCTCTCACCATTTATCGACCCTGAAACAGGTAAAGACGTTACCGACGGTCGATTCAATATCGGTGCCGTGTCCATCAACCCTGTCAAGTTTGCTCTTGAAGCACGCGATGCTGAAGGCAACTTCGACAAAGCAAAATTCGACGCCCTTGTTGAAAAATACAGCAACATGGTCTTCGATATTCAAAACTGGCGATACGAACGAGTCGGAAACCTTTACGGATCTTCCAATCCACTCTTCTGGTGTGAAGGTGGAGCATGGCAACGTATTCGCCCTGACCAACAAGTAAAAGATTCACGCCTCTTAGACGGTGCAACAGCGTCTATTGGTTATACAGGTCTTTACGAAATGGTCAACGCCATGGTTGGACCTGATTGGGAAAACCTTTCAGATGACGACCGCAAACAAATGCAAGCGGACTTCCTCGAACATGTGAATCGTATTCGCATCGAGCGTAGTCAAACGGATAAACATCCATATGCCTTAACAATACAGGGCTTTCACTAAGGAAACTTAGCGTCAAAAGAACTTAAATTGCTGGAAACTCCTAAAGCTCAATCAACCTACACGGTTAGAGAAATCTAGAAACAATGATTGAGATGAGGTACGCTGAAATAAAAGCTCAAATAGAGTGCTAACCCTTATAAAAAATGGACAATCAGCAGCGAAACCATAATAACGGGACGTTCAACGACTGTAATAGTTCCACCTTTAACATGGTGATTGGACAGTCTAATCCTTATAGAAATATAAGGTAGCGAAAATGTGTATTCAACGCCTAAAAATCTCCGTGGGCGCTTAGCTGGTAACAGCTATGACAAAACCGACTTAACCTAGAAAGGGTGTCGATACGACTTTTGGAACCGTAGGAAATGACGACTAACGTATCGGCTAACCGGGGAACTCGTACAGACAATCCGGTGCTAAGACTTATGATTAAACTACCAAAAACCGCAAAACCAATACCGAATGCCACAAACCATTGGGTTGATATAGATGGAACCGTTTATATCAAAGAAACCCAATTACAAAAGAAACATGTTTCAATACATAACTATGCTCAAGTGTATATCAAATACAACAACGGTCCTAAAATGGAATATGTACACCGATTGGTCGCAACGGTATTCCTACCAAACCCCAATAACTATCCAATGGTTGGGCATAAAAATAACATCAAAACAGACAATCGCGTTTCAAACTTGTATTGGACCACATTCTCTGAAAACGTACAAAAAGCATACGACGATAAACTTCAATACGGAACAACTAGTAACGTATCTGGATTTAATGAAAAAATACCAGTCGAACTGTATGAAACAATCACAAATAAATACATTCGGACATTCGACAGTATTGCCGATGCACTCAAATATACAGGTTATACTAAAAATACCATTCTAAAACAATTGGCCGGTAATGGGCAACCAACCCGAAAACCTTATTATTTGAAAAAACCGAACGACAATCAACACAAACCACCTACAATCGTTGGAATGTACGATAGAGATACAGACCAACTCCTCGGTCTATATTTAAACGCGGTAGATGCATCTCAAAAAACAGGTTATAGTAAACGAACTATAGCCCAACAACTAAAAATCAATCAAAAACCAATTTACGGGAAATCATACAACCTAAAACAAATTCCCGTATACTTCCTCAAATACAATCATAAGTAAAGTCCAACGACTATCTATAACTAGAGTAGGGTTCGTGAAGCCCGAAACGGTCGGTTCCTTCTCACGAAGGATGATGATATAGTCTAATCCCCTCATAAATATCGGGAAACCGAGGGTATGCGAGAACTGGCGGAGTCTCTCGTGTTCACGTGGGAAAAATTGCTCACCAAACAATTTGGTGTGATCCCAGGTGTCACAGACCGTGACTACCTAACAAATAGTTTCCACCAACCTGTATGGATTCACTCAAGTGCGATTGACAAAATCGATTACGAAAAAGAATTCCATAACATTGCTAAAGGTGGACACATCTCGTACGCCGAATTTAACTACGGTGTATCACCAGCTTCACTCGAAGCTATCGTCAACTATGCAATGCGCCAAGGTATGTACTTTGGTGTCAATGTCATCAGCTCTGTCTGCGAAAAATGTGGCGAACATGGGGACTTCCTCATGACCTGCGACAATTGCGGAAGCGAAGACATCTTAGTTGTAGAACGCGTATGTGGATATCTCACATATTCGAAACGTTCTGGCGTACAAGCTGTCAATGACGGTAAGTGGTCAGAAATCAAAGAACGTGTTCGCCATGGTGTCGAACGCGGTCAGCTAGGCGAAGCCTCCTACGCTGAATCTCATCCAGAATAATCTGGAGCGTATGCGCCTTGAAAGCCAGCCCGTGCAAGTCGGGCCATACGTTTATTTAAAACTAATCTAGAAAGGAAATCAAATGGCATACATCCATCAAATCAGTAAGTTCGACATCGACAACGATTTCGGACAAGGACCTGTCGTGTCCGTCTTCTTCAACTTTTGCTCCTTTCACTGCAAAGGTTGTTGGAACGAAACGACATGGGCGCGTAAAGAAGAGCTTTATTGGGACAACAAAAAAGCATCGACTACTATCATCGACGCACTAAATCAACTAATCAAACGCGGTATGAGACCCAACCTCAGTTTACTCGGCGGAGATCCAATCGTACCCGAAAATATAGATGATACACTAGACATTATCAAACAAGTCAAAACCGCTATCCCAGACACAACAATCAGTGTTTGGACAGGTTTCGATATCGAAGATTGGTGGCGAAAAGATGGATTCGAAAAACAAATTCAGATCCTTACAGAAATCAACTATATCATTGACGGTCGTTTCATCTATCGACTAAAAACTAAAAACCAAATGTTCGGCAGTATCAACCAACGCGTAATTGATACGAAAAAACTAATCGAAGAACTTAAAACCAACAACATCAAACAAGCTATTTACAATGCGCTCGCCTATCCTGATGTTGAACTCATCGTTCTCGACGCGCCTGGCTATAAAACAACACCACGTCAACTCATGCAAGACTACTTGCGCGAAGATAATCGCAGTCGTCTCTATCAACTATCCGTCTTACATAACGTAAGCGATTTCAAGAAAGGAAATAAATAATATGTATACACAAATCGACAACGAAAACACAGGATTCAACATCACAAACTTCTTAAAATGGATCATGGAAAACCCTGATAAAGAAAGCAACAATTTACAATGCAAATTAAAAGAAATCGTCATTGATGTCAACAAAAATGATCTCGTAACATTAATCGGAAACGATAACCATGGAATCGTCCTTAACCATTTTTATTATGAAGAAATCTCAGACTTTATCTCAATGAACGAACTTATTAAAAACAACATTTTAGAAGAACCACTCTTCGTTGTTATTGCAGAATGCGCTTACGAATGGGAATATGGCACAGACACTCGCATTACAGGCATCACAGACGATTACTCATTAGCACAATCCATTGCAAAAAACACAAATGGCAACATCGAACTCGCACAAAAGAACAAACCAATCAACATCCAAGCGGGATGCTACATCGAATAGAAAGGACTTACAAATGTACGACAAACTCAAACAACTAATCGAAAACCACAATGAACAATACCAAAAATTTAACGACCTCGTTTACTCCACCAAAAACGACAACGAGAAAAACAGCAACGATCTCAAAATCGCAACACAACAGCGATGGCAATTCATCCATGACTACGCAAATTTCCTGCACGGTTTTCTGTGGGACCACATGCAAGAATTAACACCTGACGACTTATCACTGCTCGACTTAGTCCCCTATATCGTCTGGAATAAGATGACCGAAAAATCACACATCGTTGTCGAAACAATTCAAAAGATTCACAACGGACGATAATGTTTTTAAAACCACGATAAGCCATCCCGTACGGCTTTTTTCTATATAGAAAGGCGGTTGTTATGTCCCGTTATAAAAACTTAAAAGAAACACTCCCAACTTACAGCGAAGCCGACGACTATTTACAGGTCATCGGGCCAGAGCCCGATCATGATGACTCTCGCGATGTCGCCTACGAACTCATCAATAGCGAACATCCGCTATATCATCGTTATACGAGCAACAATTGGCGAAAAACGCACAACTTACCTCTCAGACGAGGCGCACTTAATAGAAAACAACTCTATTTAATGCCGCGCCTACTCTCGGTTGGCGAAACTCTCGAGATGCGAAAAACTCAAGAATATATCGAAAAAATCTTACGTGAAAGGACAACTCATGACGACTGACAAAAAAATAGCCGCTTTCTTCGACATTGACGGCACACTCTTTCGAAACTCACTCATGGTTTCACATTTCAATAAACTCATCCAATACGAAATTCTCTCAAATGACTTAAAAGAACAAATTCAACCATTCTACAGCGCTTGGCACAATAGAGAACTCGATTACGACGATTATCTACAGAAATTGGCCCATGTCTATACAGATCACTTGCGCGATAAACCAATGGCTGATATCGACTTTGCTGCGAAACAAACTGTCGAGTTGGAACATAAACACCTCTACCGTTTCACAAAAGAACAACTCGACTGGCATAAATCGCAGGGACACATGATCGTGTTTATCTCAGGTTCCCCGCAATTTTTGGTATCGCGTATGGCCAAGAAACTCGGTAGCGACTTGTGGTTCGCGACAGAATACGTGTCCGAAAGTGGCAAGTTCAACGGTCAAGTTGTTCCTATGTGGGATTCGAACTCAAAACTATCCGTGATCAAGAAACTAGCTAACGAATACAACATCGACTTGACAGAATCTTATGCCTATGGTGACACAAATGGCGACGTCGCGATGCTCGCAAACGTTGGTCATGGCGTTGCATTCAATCCGAATAAGAAATTAGTGACTTCGCTGAAAGATCACGATGTCGAAATCGTCGTCGAACGTAAAGACATTATCTATCGGGGAATCTCTACGAAGAATGTTACATAAAAAAGTTTCACGTGAAACTCAGAAAGGAAAATCTATGTCAAAACGCTACATTTTTGCTGTATCGTGCATGCTATCATTGCTTATCACACTATCTCTATACAGCGTCATCCTCACGATGTTCGGCATCGTGCTTTCTCTAAACATTATCGGTCTAGGTTTTGTTTTAGCGATACTCGCAACAGTATCCATCGGCGCGCACATCTTCATTAAGATGTTTGCAAAAGAATAATTTTAAAGAAAATAAAAAAAACTGTTGCATAATGTAAAACAATGTGCTACAATATATTTATTCTCTCGAAATGCACGTCTGCATTTCGTTTTCAAATTCGATGATTTATCATCAACCATGACTATTCGCCATGGTTTCTCCTAAGCCCCTAGTGAAGTGGCATCACGGCAGTCTCCAAAACTGCAATCTTCAGTTCGATTCTGAGGGGGTTTGTCACCGCCATAGTAACGACATGCGCGGATCGAGCGAACGTGAAGTAGGACAAGTGTCTGAAGCGTTCGCGGTTTTATAGCAGGGTAGAGCAGTTGGCAGCTCGCTAGGCTCATAACCTAGAGGCCACGGGTTCGAACCCCGTTCCTGCAATCGCCGGCATAGTAACGACATGCACGGTTCCCGTGGACATGAAGTAGGGCAGTGCCTGAAGTGTCCACCGCTTTTGGAGGGGCTTGTCCCCGATAGCACACTGTCCTAGCCTGTCAGCCAGGAGGGTCACTGCTGAAAAAATTTGGAGGGGTTCATCCCCTGTGACAGGTGCGAGTACAGCCCTAAAACCCGTTAAATAGTAAGACGCGTGAAGGTAGGTCTGAAAGCCTGTTGATTGTGTAGCCACGAGCATCTCTCGCGCTTGTGGTTACAATTGGTCTAGTAGCGCAGATGGTTAGCGCACCTGCATGTCACGCAGGGGGTCGCGGGTTCGAATCCCGTCTAGACCTTTTGAGTTGCAAACTCACATATATATTGCATCGTTGGTCAAGGGGTTAAGACACCGCCTTTTCACGGCGGTAACACGGGTTCGAATCCCGTACGATGTATGAACAATGCGTGTATCCCAGCTCAAGGAAGCCACGAGCACTACTCGAAAAGGGTGTCACGCGTTGTCAAAACAAGGAAGCATAGCAAAGCGGTCAACTGCGGCGGACTGTAAATCCGTTCCTTCGGGTTCGATGGTCCGAATCCATCTGCTTCCATCCGACCAATATCCCGATGACGTCGTAAAACTCAGGCGGTAAATCCCGCACAAGTGCACATTTAAGTTGCGGGCGAACCGAGGCGTAAGTTTTGAGTCGTAACTCGTTTTCCGCCCCTCGACCTCGAAAAGACAAAAACCAAGAAAACTCATATCGTCATTTGAGGAATGACTCTAAAGAACCTCCATTACCAAATCTGTGCGCAGGATATGGTAGAGGTCAGACCCACCTCAGATAAACGGGTCCTTCTCTTCGGGAAGTAGCTCAGCTTGGTAGAGCACCTGGTTTGGGACCAGGGGGTCGCAGGTTCGAATCCGGTCTTCCCGATTTGTCAAAGAAAAGACATTAAAACTCGTATCGCATCGTATAATGCGTGGATCGAAATTGAACAGGAAGTGACTCAGCTCGATAGAGTACTTGGTTTAGAACCAAAGTATCACAGGTTCGAATCAATCAAATCAACCACCCATAAAACGGTGAGGAAGAGAAAGAAAAATCGATGGTCTTAGTAGCGCCAAACAGCCAATGAGAAAAAGAAGTCTAGTAGCATATTAGCAAAAAACCTCAAAATCATAGCGCAGAGTGAACAGACTTATGCCCAAACCAATGCCGTCGCGTTGGGGTTGAAGGAATTGTCCTGAGTACGGTGCGATTATAAATTGTCATCGGAATCTGGGAGGACCATCTCCCAAGGCTAAATACTGATTTTGATTGATTTTGTGGAGGATTACCCAAGTCTGGTTTAAGGGAACGGTCTTGAAAACCGTCAGATGGCAGTGATGTCATGCGTGGGTTCAAATCCCACATCCTCCTTTGTCAAAGAAAAGACGTTAAAACTCGTATCGCATCGTAAAATGCGTGGATTGAAATAGGGTTATATAAAACCCTCAATATGTAACTAGTGCCACGACGGCGTGCGATGCTTGTAAGAGGATCGCTAAAGTCCTTAGAGCATAAGCTCTTCGTATTCATCGGGAAACTTGTAGGTGACTGTGCCCGCAAGTGGCATCCGGCGAACTTCAAAAGAGTTCGTTTGTAGTGGTCTGAAAAGGACTGCGATAGGATGTGCTTTCCTCTATGACCTATAATGGTAATGCATGTAGTCCCGTCGGGGATTAGCCTTGCGTCGAGCCAATTTGCCAGTGCAAAACTTGGGGCGAATGTGTTTGATGAGAAATCTGATGGACATATCACGCGAGGAATCGTAATCTTTTTGTCTTGAAGCCTGGTGACAGGTGTATAAGACGGGACATAACAGTCGGTCTGCGGTATGACAATCTTTAGACATACAACAGTCAACATGGTAGTGAGGTACCGATCCTCACCTAGCAACAATGTTTCGACACGGCCAAGTCGGAATAGCTAGTCGCTTATCAAACAGTGAGTTGGTTGCATTACGGGTGGTGTCCCGTCTTGTGGCGGAATAGGTTTGTCGACCTAACGCACGTTATCACGACACTCAAAAGGTGCCTCGAGCCTTGATAAAGGCGAGTTGATAGTGGTATGCGCCAACGTAATTGTTAGAGTTCTTCTGGGAATCTAAGCAGGGAACGATGTGGGAATGTGAGCCTACATCCAAGCCCAAATGCTGAAAGTGGTTGATGTGCCGAAAGGTACTATAAGATTGCGCCAGAAGAAGCCATGTTAAATCCACAAGGGTATATAAAAATTGGGATAGGATTATCCTACTTTACGATACCGAGACACTGTGGACCGTTGGTGGTACTGATCCATCACATTAGTGGCAGAATAACCATTGTCATAGAGGGGATGTCGGTAAAAACTAAATCCGACCCCGACTTAGACTCGTTAGCTCAGTTGGTAGAGCATCGGACTTTTAATCCGAGGGTCACTGGTTCGAACCCAGTACGAGTCATGCCAAAAAGATTGCATGAATAGAATTCATGGCATTTCGGGCTTGATAATTTGAATAAGGTTGTCAAGTCATTATGTGTAACCTTGTTGCTCGTACGTAATAAGTGTTGTGGCAGTGCCACTTATGGGGAAACTAGTACCATAAGCACTAAAGCCTTTTACCGTAGAAGTACAGTTTCTAGGTGATAAAAAACACGAACAATATCTGTCTGACTGTACTCGGCGGATGTTCAAAAACTTGTTGGTTGTCAGGTTCTCCAACATAAGGTACCAGAAGTGTTGAGGGTACCATATTTAGGCGCGATAGCTCAGTCGGTAGAGCAGCAGGTTGAAGCCCTGTGTGTCGGTGGTTCGATTCCACCTTGCGCCATACAATAATTATGGAATATAGCCAAGTGGTAAGGCTGGGGACTTTGACTCCTTGACGCGTTGGTTCAAATCCAGCTATCTCAATAAGTGAGGTGTAATTATGCAAAAATTTGATGAATTCCTTGACGAATATTTAAACGAACAAGACGAAACCTTTCGCTCTGAATATAAAAAAGCAAAAGAAGACCTAGAAGACCTAGAAGACCTATTAGAACCTAGAAGACCTATTAGAACCTAGAAGACCTATTAGAAAAATAGTCTGAGTTTGACCAAAAGACAAACTCAAAAGCATACATTGCCACAACAACGTCAAAGAAAAGACGTTAAAACTCGCATCACTCATTAATGTGCTGATGAATGATACCCAACTAGTAAACGTTGTATAGTTTATAAAGGGGTGCTTTAACCATATTCGATACTTAAATTACAACCCCGTTCCAGGGTTGACAATCGAATAAAACGTGTGAACGTGCCCGGAACAGCACTACTATCAAAAGTTTGCAGGTGGTGCCTGCATAACATCACGCTCGCCACGTGATATTCTGGAAGGTTACTCAAGTGGTGAAGAGGGCGGTTTGCTAAATCGTTAGGCGGTAACACGCGCAAGGGTTCGAACCCCTTACCTTCCTTAGACGAGGTTAAAATGAATAAACAATTAAATGAATATCAACAAGCTTTGTACCAATTCATGAATGAGTTAGAAAAACAATTAGAAATATTATCTAACAGCAAACTTATTCATTATTTCAACAACGCAAAACAACATGTAGTAGAGCGACCAAACGTTAAACCAAACGTTTTAAAATTCTACACGAATGTTTTCAAAGAAGAATATGAATTTCTAACATTTGATGAGATTAATGATTTGGAAACTAGTATCAATATCATGGTATCTATATCATCTAAACTCAAAGATTTAGAAATTAATAAATAAATACCCATTCGGGTCACGAACAAGTCAGGAGAATATTATGGAAGAAACATATGAAATGCCATTGGATGACCTGCTCCACGAATTAGAAGAACGCGGTATCGATACTTCTAAACTGTATCGATACTTCTAAACTAAATCTTATTGAGGAAGATTAACTACAAATCATGAAAGAAGTAATCTTAGACAAATCTATTTTGAACATCGACGAATGGCTACCACAAGAAGCTATTGACCAAACCGTCAAACTTATTCGCCACCTAGAAAAACAATCGAGGAATAAATATGACACTAGTACAACGTATGGATGAATTCATCGATAAACTAGAATCGAATGACAAAACCGTTATCGAACAGCTAAACGCAGAGTTTGAAAAATACCAAAAATCAAAACAAAAGCTGTCAAGAAAAAGACATTAAAACCACATATGTGTTAAATGGTTACTATCATTGTGCTACTCTTACGATGATGCGTAATCATGTGGTGTATCGTCCCAATCTAGGTACATCGCGAGCCTGTTTAGCTCAATTGGTAGAGCATCTGATTTGTAATCAGAGGGTCGGCGGTTCGAATCCGTCAACAGGCATGGGATTATGGAAAGAAACTGCTCTCATGCGGAATCTTTCTTCCCAAGTGCACTTGGCAACGACACGCCATCTCCGCTGTTGAGAAGAACTGTCGTTGCGATGTAGTCTGGATGTGGATTCGTCTGGAGCAAGTGATGAGAGACCGCGCGGCTCTCGTCAGCTACATCATTGTGGTGACGTAAGGCAACTCCGTGCGCCACTCGCCTGTGAAGCGAGCGTTAGTCGGTTCGATCCCGACACGTCACATCGTATAGTTTTTTGGACAAGCACCGCCCTCAAGAAGTCTACGGGCCTTGTGGGGTTGAAGCATTGTGCTTGTTCAAACCTTATCGGGTAAACTATCGGAATAAGCACTACCTTCAAGATAATCTACGGACCTTGTTGGGACCCGTCATCCAAAGACAACGTTTTGCTTCAAGCATTAACCTCCGGCTAGTCTCAGTGACCCGGTTGGTGCACCGACGTCGGGACCGATGACGTCTTGCTTGTTTTCTGAAACCTCCTATGGTAGAGAACTATACAAATTATAGGTTTAAGTTTCTTTCTATACCGAAAAAGAAACTCTAGGTCAACTACTCACAATATCAAGCAGTAACAAAGTTGACTGGGTATGCTCAGTGCCCGACAGAAATAGGCGTTGGTAGGACGCCGTTAGGTGGGAATCCTTTAAACATAACTACGTAATCCCAAGATGCTCGGAATCTGATGAGATTGATTAACCGAGATGTAGTCTTCTCCAAAAGCGTGGGACCTTTTGGCAAGTTTTCTGAGTACTTGACCACAAACTCAATTAGCCGATTTAGCTCAGTTGGCAGAGCAACGCACTCGTAACGCGTAGGTCGCAGGTTCGAACCCCGCAATCGGCATTAAATGATATAAGAAAAAGCCCCCTTATGGCGAGCTTTTTTGATATTGAATCGCTTTTTGTACCAAAAATAACAAAGCAACCCAAACTTTCCTCTCTTTTGTCCGCTAGGAAATGATTGAGATTCTACCGAATAGTCAACAAAACCAACCACTTATAGAAATCATCTTGTCTTATCTAGTTCCTTTTGTTATAGTAGAATTATCAAAGAAAGCTTAGTCTTCTAGAAAAAAACGAGGTAGTATCATGAAAAAATTAATCGGTATTAGCTTTATCCTTGCTGCTTTAGCAGTCATCATCTTTAGTCTCGTAGGCTATCCTACTATTGATGCCAATCTTTGGCCCTTAGTCCCAATTGTCTTATTTGTCTTCTTTACTGTTGAAAATGCACTCAAGAAAGACTACAAGTCCAGCTTGACCTGTGCAGTGATTGGCTTCATCATCGCCAATGCTATCTATGATCTTCTTCCAATATCAAACGGTGTTGTCATTACAGCTGGAGTTCTAGCCTGTGTTGGTTTAGGTTTTCTCTTGCCAGACTCACCAAAAGAAAAATAATTTTTCCTACATCATTCATTCTAAGGGCTTGGCATGACTAGTCGCAGGGACGTCTGCTGCGACATAAACATCTATACGTGGCAACTATTTGGGAGGTTGCAATCGTACATTGTAGCAGTACAATAGTTACGATTGGTTCGGCTATCACCACCGTGATATAAGACCGAGCCATCTGGGTTCGACCCCCTTGGTATAGATGTTTTAACTTAGCGCTAATAGGGAAATTGGCACACTCACCCCTGAATTTGGAGGGGGAGCTCGTATGAGTTGTTGGTTCGAATCCAGCTTAGCGCATAACATTAATCCACCATAGCTCAGTTGGTAGAGCGCATGACTGTTAATCATGATGTCGCAGGTTCGAGCCCTGCTGGTGGAGTAATCGCTTTATTGCAAAACCAAGTAATAAATCGAGGCTTGACAGTAAGCCTGAAAAAGAAACAAACGAGGTAGCTACTCCGAAGTTTCCGAATTATTGAGACGTGAATCAACACATCGGCGCCAACCGCATTAAGCAAGAGATGTCCGGGACGTTGGCTATCAATAATTTCTGTTAGGTAACATGAAAGGTGCACTAGTTCTTGCTACATGTTCCCTGGGTGAATGAACTGGAATGTCTAGTAACCCAAAACTTTGGTCCCGTAGTGTAGCGGTTATCACGTCGCCCTGTCACGGCGAAGATCGCGGGTTCGATTCCCGTCGGGACCGTTTCGAACTAATAAACAGAAGCATTCGCTTCTGTTTTTTTTTCTTGAAAAAGCACTCAAAAACCTTTATAATAAAGAAAACTATTATAAAGGAACAATTAATATGACAACTATCAAATTTTACAGTGGACTCAAAAACGAATATCAATCATTCTCGAACTTTTATAAAGCACCGTTCCAAGTTAAAATTAAAGATCAACTAACAGCATTTCCTACTGTTGAACACTACTTCCACTATCAAAAAGCACTCTTGTTTGACGACAAAGAAGCTCAACAAGCAATTCTCAATGCAACCGATCCATTAGAAGTCAAACGCATCGGTCGTACCATAAAAAACTTCAACCCCGAACAATGGGAATCTGTTGCTCCAAAACATATTGCAAACGGCATGTACTTAAAATTCACTCAAAATCCAACTCTTAAAAAACAACTATTAGAAACCAAAAACACCACTCTAGAAGAAGCCAATCCATACGACAACAAATATGGCATCGGCAAAAACGGGAATGGTCAAAATATCACAGGAAAATGTCTCATGCAAGTTCGTGATTTAATTCTTGAAAAAGAAAAACAATCTCGTCAAATTGAAGGCGACCTCACCGCTATTAACAACGGCTACATCATGCATCAAGTTAACTGTCAAAACGTCATGGGCGCCGGTGTCGCTAAAGCACTCTACTCAAAATATCCACGCGTCAAAGAAGCCTACCACGAATTTGCGACTAAATACCCGAATCCGCAAGACAGACTAGGCAAAATCCAACCAGTGAGTTTAGATTCAAACCCAAACCTAAAAATCTTCAACGCTTACACACAACTCTACTACGGCAACAGCGCAAAAACTAAAAAAGTTTACACCGACGAAGAAAAACTAATTGACGCACTAACTCGTTTCGATCAACGAGCAAAACAAGACAATCAACCAGCATACGTCCCCGCAAAAATAGGTTGCGGACTAGCTGGTGGTGACTGGAACCGCATTAAAAAACACATTCTCGATAACACCAATATCACAATCGTAGAATTACCGCAACACCAACCCGAAAAGACTATCACAAAAGAACCATCTGACGAATTGAGTTTGTAACGGACATTGTTCGAAATGTCTATTATAACCACAAGCCATAGAATCCATTTTAAGACACCTCTCACGCCCATAGTCGTCGTTTAAACTATATCGAATATAATTATGCCACTTACAGCTAAAACGTCTTAGAAACGTTTTTACGAGCAATTTAAAAGAAGCACTCTAACGAGTGCTTCTTTTTAGTTTTCACGTTTCCGTTTGGCGAATCCAATCAATCCAAGAGCAGTCAACAAGGACACACCTACGAGCGCTAAGTTGCTGTTTGTTTCACCAGTCTTCGGAAGTTCATCCTTAACGAATTGAGGTTGATCCACTGATTCTACAACAGAATCATTAGATTTAGGAGTCTCAATTGATTTTGGAACTTCCGGTTGTGGTGTTTCTGGCGTTTTAGGATCCGGAGTACGAGGACTTGGAGTCTCAGGCTTCTTAGGATCTGGTGTCGGTGTCACTGGTTTCTCAACAAGCTTGTAAATATGTGTTTGAACATCTTTACCGTCATTAAATTTAGTCGTACCTGTGAACTCATATTCACCGATTGTCTTCGGCGCATTAATAAATCCTGATTCAGATTCCTTAATTTCTTCACCTTTTTCGTTGACATAACGAGTTACTTTCAACTCAGGCACATCTACGACCGGAGCATCACCCGGAATCTCATGTTTGATTGGCGCATAAACATGTGTCGTGATGCCATCTTTTTCAGTAGTACGTCCAGTGTACTCGTTATCGCCAATCGTCTTACGAGGCGGCTGAGTGCCCTTCTCGGTTTCGATGAGTTCCTTGCCTTTTTCATCTACGTGACGTGTAACTTTCAACTCAGGAATATCGTATTGAGGTGCATCGCCCGGAATTTTAGATTCAACAGCAACTTTACGATAAACATGAGTCAACACATCACCTGCTTTATTTGAATCTGTACGACCCGTAAACACATAATCCTCAATTGCTTTTGGACCACGAAGACCAAAATCGAATAATGTTAATTCTTGACCTTGTTCATCAACATATCGAGTCATCTTATACTCAATCTTATCAAGAACTAAACTTTCACGTGGAATCTCAGTGACAATCTTAGAGTAGATGTGCGTTTGAACGTCGTTTCCTTCGTTCATGTTCGTCACACCTGTGAATTGATAATCACCGATTGTCTTAAGCGCGCCCACAAAGCCTTCTTCAGAATCTTTAATTTCAATTCCGTCTTCGGTTTGATAGCGAGTTACTTTCAACGCAGGTACGTCTACGACAGGAGCATCACCCGGCACTTCAGTAACAATCTTAGAATAGATATGCGTTTGAACATCATTTCCTTCGTTCATATTCGTAGTACCTGTAAATTGATAATTACCAATTGTATTCGGCGCGTCTACGAAGCCTTCGTCAGCATCCTTGATCTCAGTTCCATCTTCAAGCATATAACGAGTTGCTTTCAACTGAGGAACGTCGACTTGTGGCGCATCCCCCGGAATTTCAGTGATCACTTTCTTATAGAAGTGAGTGCGAATACCCTCTTCTTGAGTAGTCTTACCTGTATAAGTATAGTGTTCAATTTCTTTCGGACTTGTCAATCCGGGATCATATTCAACAAGTTCTTTACCTGTTTCTTCGTCTACGTGAAGTGTAATCTGAATTTCTTCAGGCTCACGTTTTGGCGCATCACTTGGAATTTCAGTGACAATCTTAGAATAGATGTGCGTTTGAACGTCTCCACCGTCGTTGATATTCGTCGTACCTGTAAATTGATAGTTACCGATTGTATTCAGTGCGTCTACGAAACCTTCTTCCGAGTCTTTGATATCGGTTCCGTCTTCGGTTTGATAGCGAGTTACTTTCAACGCAGGAACGTCTACTGTCGGTGCATCACCCGGTACTTCAGTGACAATCTTAGAATAGATGTGAGTTTGAACATCGCCCCCTTCATTGAGATTCGTAGTACCGGTAAATTGATAGTTATCGATTGTATTCTGTGCATCTACGAAGCCTTCTTCAGAATCTTTGATGTCGATTCCGTCTTCAGTTTGATAGCGAGTCACTTTCAATTCAGGAACTTCTACAACAGGTGCATCACCCGGCACTTCCGTCTGAATCTTAGTATAAATATGGGTTTGAACGTCGCCAGCTTCGTTTGTTTCAGTCGTACCTGTAAATTGATAGTTACCAATAATTCCAGGCGCATCTTCGAAACCGGCAACGTCTGATTGCAATTCTTCACCCCGATCTGTGTGGAATCGTGTCACTTTCAACGTTTCTTCTTCTACGACCGGCGGATTGTTTGGAACTAGTTTATTCGTTACGACTTTACGGTAGACGTAGGGTACGACCAATGTTTCACCACCAACAACTTCACCAGTCTCATTGTCCGGCGTTTTAATCAATTCATAC
This sequence comes from Streptococcus oralis, assembly GCA_905370255.1. Next base: position 77,481 of record CAJPKC010000001.1, on the reverse strand, counting down.
GTGATCAGAGTAACTTCTCGACCATTTTCCGTAATCTTACTTGTAGCCGAAGCTTGAATATCTTTAGCCGCAGCCGCGTAATATGTACCCGCATTTTGATTTGTAATTACTTTTTCTTCCGATGCAAGAATGTTTCCTTCTTCATCTTTATAAGTAGCAATTACAGAACCTTTAATATCAACAGTTACAACTTTACGATACACATACGGAACTAAAATCGTAGTCTCAGCAACTACTTTACCCGTAGCGTTATCCGGAGTTTTAATAAGTTCATATCTTGTAATTGTAGTCTTAGTCAGACCATTTACAGTTTCGTAGTTATAGATTGGACGAATTGTTTTAGCTCCAGTCGTATAATCTTCACCAGCATATTCGTCAGTCTTGACGTTCACGTCGTCCACGAGTTTATTACCATCTTCGTCAGAATAGGTCGCAACAACCGAACCTTTCTTAACTTCAGCATAGATATGGCGAACGACATTCTCATCAGCATTCAATCGATATGCTCGAAGCGGTGTGATTACATCATGATACGTGAACTCTTCCGTGTTCTCAGTTACAACACCTAGTGAGTTTCTATACATATGCGATCCATCACCTTGCATTATATAACCTGCATCAGAATCCATCTTGTCATCCCATCCGACATTAGTACCTACAATGTTAAAAATAGAATCTCCAAACTTAGCGCGAAGTTCTTCAATTTGTTCAGATGTTAACTGATCTTTATAAGTTGAAAGATAAAAATTATAAACGTTGTTAAATACAGCTTGAACATATTCTTGTTTTGTAATTTCTGAAATTGGTTTATCACTAAATGGATCTGTCACCGAATCACCATTCAAAGACTTATAACCTTTAACCCACTTTCTAACCCGCTCAACGTTCTCTGGTGAATAAGACAAACCGATTTCGTGTTTCCACAAATCATTGTCAGAATCATATAGAGATGTAAAGAAAGAATCAGCATCACCCTTTAAATCAGTTCTAACAAACGAATATGTTGTTTTCTCAGTCGGACGAGCGTTTTCTGCTTTTGAAGAAATAGGTTTATTAGAAAAATTAGGCGTATCAATATTTAAGTTATACTTAGATTTAAACGCCTCATTCATCAAACGAGCAGCAAAAGCTATTTTGAAATAGAATTCTTCATCAGCACCCCAAAATACGTCATTATATTTTCCTGCAAAAATGGGTGAATCGGGATGAGCAATAAGGAAATCACTTAAAACATCATAATAAGTAGTTGTAACAGCGTAAGCTCCAAATGATTTAAGATAATATTTATTTGAATCATCTGTTGGATAAAAATCGTGGTCGGGGTCATATTCTAGCGGTTGATTAATTGTCTTAAAGTCTTCAAGAGTTAAAACTTCTTTACCCTTATAATAATATTTATCACCTTGTTTTTCTAATCCATCTAAACCAGCATTGTAAATATCATCAATGTAAGACTTATAAAACTTAGAACTGTTTGCGGTAAACTCATAATAAAAATCTTTACCAAATTGTTCAGACGTCTGTTTGCGAGCAGCATACGTATTCGTCTCGTAAACGACCACTGAATCCGTATCTTTAAAACCGCCTTGCGCATCGACTTCCGCTTTAGAGAACTTCTTAGTCGCAGTCTTAGCCGCTTCTTTAATTGCGGCGTCATCAAGATTCTGCGCATTTTCAATTAGAACGTAATTCCCATAAGAACCGTCAGCAAGTTCCTCTAGAACCCACACGCGCGAACCATTCTTAATGCGATCATACTTAATCGAACCGTCTTGATTGTACATCCCTTCGACAGACGCTTTTGTTGTCACGTCATTGAATGTCGTATTCGTCAACCCTGTCGATTCCCCAGCAGTCGTTTCTGTACGGACATACTCATACTTCTTACCATCATGCTCAATTTGATCTTTCTTTCCAAGATCTTGATTGACTGTTGATGGCGCATCTGTACCGACATATTCTTTACCGGACTTACCAGTGAACTTGTAATCGACATCTTTAGTGACAGTGCTCGTTTCCGAAACATCATTATCGATTTTTGTACCATCTTCTGTTTCATATGAAACTTTAGTAGAAACCTCGCTTGCGACAGCATCTGTACCAGTTGTCACAGCTTCGGCTTCGTAACCGCCTTCGTTAAAGATTTCGGTAGCGGTTTTGTCAGTGTTGTCTTTAAACTTCGCTGTATCGACCACAGTTGAGGCTTTATCATTAGACAACGTTGTCGTTCCGTCACCGTTATTCACAACATCTGCCGATACAGACGATGCGAAAAAGAACGCCGCTATGACAGCACTTGCAAGACCATAGCCTTTATACTTCCGAAACGAAAACACTTCTTTTTTATCTGATTTGAACATTTTATTAGATTCCTTTCATCGAACACACATGCGCGAGAAACGAGACGCCCATCGCTCATATGTATATTTCTTTACTAATTGATTTTGATAAACAGTATGGAACACACTGTCTTGTAATTCGCGCAAGCACGTAACGAACTCGTCATCGGTGTACGCGAGAGAAACTTCTCCGTGAGACTCTGTGGCATAATCCCTAAACGGATACTTAATATCGGACACGACACACTTTAACCCGGACGCCATCGCTTCGATACATGCGTTTGAGAACAACTCGTGATGAGATGTCGATAGAAAACCATCATAATCCTCATACGGGACACGCACAACAACACCTCGATAAACAACGTTCGGTGGACACCCACCGACAACCGCGCAATGTCTATCAAAATCTTCTTGTGTGCCACCGTATACATCAAGCGTGATAGAAGTATCGATCAATCGACTCATCACACGTAACGCCTGTGCGAAATTTTTATAGTCACCCAAATGAGCGGACCATACATACCTCCGTACAGGGGTTACTGTACGAATAACTATATCCTTTTCTTGCACGCACATTGGTGGTAAAAATTGCGAATGATATCCCATATCTGCTAACTCTTGAGCCAATCGCTCGTTTGCCACCAAATACGAAACCTTTCGTGATAATCCGGGCAAAAAACCATCCTCAAGAACACTATGATGAATCACCTCATAATAAGGCAAATTGAGCATCTTCGTAAAACGCACCAACTTAGGCATTGGGATTCGACTCTCATCCCTAAAGATAACCGCATCTTTAATATGCTCAGCTAAATACCAAACTACTAGTGATTCTTCTGTAAACACAAGATGATCTTTCGTATAAATCCACATCGGTACAGGAGCCACAGTACAATACTTATCATATCGTGCCTCTCCAACCACAGAACCATCCCGAATATATCGATAGTGCCATTTATCAATCTTCATAGCATTTACACCCATAAAAACTTCATCTAAAGCATAAATCGAACCATAATCGAAACCGATAGATCTGAAGCACTCTTCATATCCGACTATCTGAGGACTTGTAATCAAGTGCACATAATCAAATCCATTCATCTTCGCTAGATTCATACGCGTTTGTTGACTACTCTCAAAGCCAGCCCGACCGAATTCATAATGATGATGAACTGTTACGATTGTTGTCAATCGAATTCTCCTTTCAAAAAAACTTTAATATGTCTAATTATAACATAACTTAAAAGAAAACGCAAAAAAAGAAGCGCTCAATCGAGTGCTTCTTTTAGTATAACATCCCTAGCGTAATCAGTAACAGAAACACTGTACAACCCAAAATCCCAACCATTCGCACAATACGTCTTACTTCAGGTCGGTAGATTTCTAGTCGCGTACCAATCATACGAGCTTCAGCAAGGGGCAACTTATAAGATAAAACCACTAGCCCAAGTGAAGCCAAAACAGCAATTCCACCAAGAACTCTGTAAATTGTGTTGTGCAGAACACCTAAACGTAAATGAATAGCCGTTGTACCGTTCATTGTTACGAATTGCCCTAGAGTGTCGCTTGCGAACACGAATAGTCCCGCGATAGCAATACTTGTGAGAATTACTAGCACGTATTTCATGTACCGAACAATCGACAGTTTTTGATAAGGTGTCTTCACACCCAAATGTTTAAACAAATATCGCATGTAAGATCCTTTCTACTGAGCTTCGTATCGTAATTGATACACACGTTCAACGCTATCGGCTAACGTAGTAGTAACAATAATAAGTGATGATCCGAGCATTGCGAGTAAATGACTATCCACTTGCAACAAACGAAGAACAATAAGTGGTGCAATTGCAAGAATCGCTACAAAACAACCAGACACGAGACCCATCTTACGAAGAAGTTTCGTAATAAAGCTTTCTGTCTCAGTTAAAGCGATACCCTCAACATATTGTCCACTACGAGCCAAATGTTGCGCTAAATCTGTCGGACGCACCTGTACAGTGTTATAAGCTATCGCACACACAAGAATCACAATCGCGTATACCACAATCGAACGATAGCTAGTAAGATTCGTCCACACAAGCACATGCTCGTTCTTCAATGCGGGAATCCACGTGCTCAAAAACTGAGGCGCGTTCATCAAAACACTAGCAAACAAAATTGGAAGCATCCCTGCGGCGTTGAGTCGCAAAGGAAGAATGTGGCCGCGCTCATCTGTCATACGTTGCGACAAAAGTGGAATCTTGACAACTATCGTGTGTAAAACAATAATCAATAAGGTTGATACCAAGAATACACTAGCAAGAATCAATTGATTAACGCTTGATAGAGTTTTCCAAGCGCTGACCGTTTGAGAAATTCCTGACAGAATCCCGGCCGCGATGATCACGCTCGAGCCATTCGCAATACCGCTTCGTGTAATAATATCACTCAAGTAAGACACGAAAAATGTTCCCGCAAGTAATACGATTCCAAACACCAACATACGCGTTACTGTCAAATCACCAACAATCGTAGTCCCATTCACATCACTAATACGAATATTCTTGACTTGTTGGAACATACGATAAATCTGAATCGCGCCAAATGCGAGTGCTAGTTCGCGAGTCAGGCGGAGCTGTTTCGTACGACCAATCTTATCTTGATCTTTCCACGTACTAAAAGGTGGAATCAACTGCAAGAACTGTACCAAGATCGATGCGTTGATAAATGGAGCGACACCTAATGCGAAATACGTAAACATTGCACCATTATTAGTGATTCCCAACAGACCCCACGATTCATTTTGATTCAAACGTGCAATTAACCGTCCATCGAATCCGAATAACGGCGTATAACTACCTAATCGGAATACCATTACTAGTAATAACGTAATCAGTAACGGCTTCATAACTGCTTTAAATTTCGTCATTGTTCACCTCGTTTTGCTAGACCGTCCTCAATCATCGAAACGACCAAGGAGGACAGACTAACCGCCGCATATCCCGGCGCACTTTCATCTAATTCTGTTTGTAGTTCAATCAATTGACGTTTCAATTCACTCGGAATCCGAATCGTAATTGTTGCGTCGTTTACGGGTTTCCTCATTTGCGACGTCCCCCTTTTTTCTTCTTCTTCAAATTACGACGAGCTTTACGGTTCGGAGCATCGCGCAACTCAATCGCATTCGCAACTTCGTCCAAAAATTCTTGCTCAGTAATAGACTGCATTTGACCTAATGCTTGTGCTTCAACTTCACGTTTCAAAAACTCAATCGCTTCGCTATTTTCACTTTGACGTTCAGCGCTCATTGTTTCAAATCGACGGAGTACCGCTTCAGATGTAAATCGTTCGTTCTTGATTAAATTCGTAAATTCGTCATAAGCAATCTTGTTAAAACGCGGAAGTACTTCTTCTCGAAGCAATTGCGTATATCGATAGAAAATATCATCCCCGCCATAACTCAACATTGAAACACTTGTGCGATAATATTCAAGTTGTTCTAACATATCACGATAAGCAACGTCAAAGGCATACAAGACAGCTGACACTAAGAATTCACGTTTATTATTATCATCTGTCCAAGATGTATCTTCATCAAATTGTTTTCGAAGTTCATCAACGGGTCCCCATTTCTTAGCCAAACGCCAAGATCTCGCAATAGAACCCGTTACCGCTCCAAATCGAGCATTATTCAACTCATCACTAATCGTAGAAAACGCTTGAGCGAAACGTGCTGTTTGCGTACGTGAACCTGAATCCATTGCAGACGCCTCAAGTTGCATCCGATTGATTTGTTTTTGAAGTGGACGTTGCATACCTGCAAGTAAAACACCATCATCAGTCAATGCTTTTGAAAGAATCGCCTTATTCGAATCCGTCATAAATTGACGCATAAAGTCATCTTCTAACGAAATATAGAACTGACTAACACCAGGATCACCTTGACGACCACTACGTCCACGCAACTGATTATCAATACGCGGTGAGCGGTTATGATCACAACCAATAACCACTAGACCACCTGCTTTTGTTGCGACTTCATCTAGTTTAATATCGACACCGCGACCTGCCATATTCGTTGCAACAGTAATCGCTGTGTGTTCACCACCATGTGAGATAATAAGTGCTTCTGCTTCAGGATTAAGAGCGTTCAACACATTGTGAGAAAGCCCTTCTTCTGATAACACACGGCTAACCGCCTCGCTGTCCTCGATTGAAATCGTACCAATCAAAACAGGCTGGTTGTTATCATGATATTTACGAACAGCTTTTGCAACACCATGCCACTTAGCTAACTTAGTCGGGAATAACATATCAGGCTTATCTTGACGAATTACTGGTTTGTAGGTTGGTACAGATGTGATTTCAAGACCGTATACTTGATAAAACTCATCATCTTCCGGACGAGCTGTACCTGTAAGACCCGCCAAATGTTTCACTTTTTTGAACAATTCTTGATAAGTAACTTGTCGATAAGTCATCATGTCAGCTTGAATCGCTAGACCGTGCTTGGCTTCCAAAGCCTCGTGAAGACCCTCTGACAAACGACGTCCTTCTAAGATACGACCCGTTGAATCATCAACCAATTCGATCTTGTCTTCCCGAAGAACGTAATTACGATTTTCCAACTGAATATAATGCGCTTGAAGAGCATTGTGTAGCAAATGTTGCTCAGTCATATATTTCTTATCGAACAAATCGTTGATATTAAGTACTTCTTGTACTTTCACAATACCACTCTTCGATAATTGCACGCTATTGAATTTCTCATCAATATCTACGTCGTCTCGACTCAAGGTTTTCACAACAGCGTTCGCTTTAATACGAAAATCATTCACCCAAGCATCGCGCTCATCCGTTGCACCAGACACAATCAAAGGTGTTCGTGCATCGTCAATTAAAACCATATCGGCTTCATCGACAATAACCGCATCACGATCCTTTTGAAGAATCATTTCTTTGTTAATTGCCAACTGATCATGCAAATAATCAAAACCAAATACTTGATGCGTCGCATAACAAATAGAAGAAGCATACGCATTTCGCTTCATATCAAAATCATCAGATGAAAGCACACTGTCAACTGTTAAATAAAACTGTGCGGCCAATTGACGTGTAAAACTACGGTCACGATATGCTAAATAGTCATTGGTTGTCACCACAACCACTCTACGCCCAAATAACGCTAATGTGACAGCGCCCATCGCCGCAACCAAGGTTTTACCCTCACCAGTCTTTTGCTCAACTACACGCCCTCTCACAAGCGAATACGCCGCATAGATTTGAACAAGTCTCGGCTCTAATCCATAAATACGTCGTGCAATTTCAGCAACACCTGATAACACCGTCAAAATTCGAGTATTTGTCAATTTATCATATTCATGTTTTTCATAAGCGAATTGAATAAATTGATCAGGATTAACTTGACTCTTCGGATTTGTTTGACCTTGTGTCGCAACAGCAACCACCTCCGACCACAATGATTCTTTTGAAGGCTTCTTCAACTTAGACCACGCTCGATTGAACTGGTTCCAAGAAAGATAGCCTGTTTCTTTCACAAATAGAGACACACACGCCCCTCCTTAAACTAATTGATAGACCTATTATAACATACATCGTCTTACATTGCAAAACAAAAGTGCAAAAAAAGAAACGGCGGCGAGTCCGTTTCTTCTTTAATCATTATTTATCGGATTTCTTACGATAAATCGCAAAGCTAGTTAAACCAAGAGCTGCAACAACAGCACCAATAAGAGCAACTAGACCGTAGTTCATACCTTTGACACCAGTCTTAGGTGTAACTTTCGTCTTAGGTGTTTCTTTTGGTTTTGGTTCGCTTGGTTTAGGTGTTTCAGGAGTTGTAAACTCAACAGTTTGACCTGCATCGTTAATGTCTTCGTGAGTTGCAACAACTTGACCATCAAGAGTAACAACCTCAAAGGCTACAACTGAACGACCTGCAAGCGCAGAAGCATCGAACGTGAATGTTACATCTACAGAACCTTCAGATGCAGTTGGTTTGAATTTAGCTGTTGCTTTAACAGCTGGTTGGAATTCTTTACCAGTAGCCTTGTCCATGAGACGACCAGTAACTTCGTATTCTTTACCAACTTCAAGATTCTTGTATTTCACAGTATCTACAAGCGTTACTTCTTTATCAGGAGACGCTTTATGATCACCAGTTGCTTTATTAATCAACGTCGTACCAATTTCTGGATTCAATTTCTTAATAGTAACTGTTTGATCTTCATCGTTGATGTCTTCGTGAACAGCGACTTCTTTTTCACCGTCAGAAACTTTTTCAAAGGCAACTACACGTTTGCCAGCAAGTTTAGATGCATCAAACGTAAACTTAACATCAACTGTACCACTTGGCTCAGTTGGTGTGAATTTAGTTGATCCAGTCACAGCCGGTTCAAGTTCTTTACCTGTTTCTTTGTCCATCAAGCGACCAGTAACTTCGTACTCTTTACCAACAGTCAAATTAGTGTATTTAACTGTATCGATAAGAGTTACTTGTTTAGGTTCAACTTCTTTAGCACCTTGTTCGTCTTTCAAAGTAGTTCCGATAGATGGATTTGGCGTTTTCACAACGATCGTTTGACCTTCGTCATTGATATCTTCGTGAACCGCAACTTCTTTTTCACCTTCAGATACTTTTTCAAACGCAACAACTTTCTTACCAGCAAGTTTAGATGCATCAAGCGTGAATGTCACATCAACTGTACCGTTAGATTCAGTTGGTGTGAACTTAGCAGAACCCGTTACAGCTGGTTCAAGTTCTTTACCTGTTTCTTTGTCCATAAGACGTCCAGTAACAATGTATTCTTTACCAACAGTAAGATTTGTATAAGCAACCTTATCGACAAGAGTTACTTGTACAGGTTCAACTTCTTTAGCACCCTTATCATCAGTAAGAGTAGTACCAATAGATGGGTTTGGTGATTTCACTTTGACAGTTTGATCTTCATCGTTAATGTCTTCGTGAGCAGCGACAAGTTTGCCACCTTCAGAAACTTTTTCAAAGGCTACAACTTTCTTACCAGCCAATTTAGATGCATCAAGAGTGAACTTGATATCGATTGAACCGTTAGATTGAGTTGCTTTGAACTTAGTTGTCGCAGTAACTGCTGGGCTAAGTTCTTTTCCTGTTTCTTTATCCATCAAGCGACCTGATACTTCATATTCCTTACCGACAATCAAGTTTGTATACTTAACGGTATCGATAAGAGTTACTTGTTTAGGTTCAACTTCTTTGGCACCTTGGTCATCTTTCAATGTCGTACCAATAGATGGATTTGGTGATTTAACAACTACGGTTTGACCTTCATCGTTAATATCTTCGTGAGCGGCTACAAGTTTACCACCCTCAGAAACTTTTTCAAAGGCTACAACTTTCTTACCGACCAATTTAGAAGCATCAAGTGTAAACTTAATGTCGATTGATCCGTTAGATTGAGTTGCTTTGAACTTAGTTGTCGCAGTAACGGCAGGGCTAAGTTCTTTACCTGTTTCTTTATCCATCAAGCGACCTGAAACTTCGTATTCTTTACCAACTGTCAAATTAGTATATTTAACAGTATCGATAAGAGTGATTTGTTTAGGTTCAACTTCTTTGGCACCTTTGTCATCTTTCAACGTAGTACCAATTTCAGGATTTGGTGATTTCACTTTGACAGTTTGATCTTCATCGTTAATGTCTTCGTGAGCAGCGACAAGTTTGCCACCTTGAGAAACTTTTTCAAAGGCTACAACACGTTTACCTGCCAATCGAGATGCATCAAGAGTGAACTTGATATCGATTGACCCGCTAGGTTGAGTTGCCGTAAACTTAGTCGTCGCTGTAACAGCCGGACTAAGTTCTTTACCAGTTTCTTTGTCCATCAAGCGACCTGAAACTTCGTATTCTTTACCAACAATCAAGTTTGTATACTTAACTGTATCGATAAGAGTTACTTGTTTAGGTTCAACTTCTTTGGCACCTTGATCATCTTTCAATGTGGTACCAATAGATGGATTTGGTGATTTAACAACTACAGTTTGACCTTCGTCATTAATGTCTTCGTGAGAAGCTACTACTTTACCACTTTCGGAAACTTTTTCAAAGGCCACAACTTTCTTACCGGCTAATTTAGAAGCATCAAGCGTGAACTTAATATCGATTGATCCGTTAGATTGAGTTGCAGTAAACTTAGTTGTCGCAGTAACGGCGGGGCTAAGTTCTTTACCCGTTTCTTTATCCATAAGACGACCTGAAACTTCGTACTCTTTACCAACAATCAAATTAGTATATTTAACTGTATCGACAAGAGTTACTTGTTTAGGTTCAACTTCCTTGGCACCTTTTTCGTCTTTCAACGTAGTACCGATAGATGGATTTGGTGATTTAACTTTAACCGTTTGGTCTTCATCGTTGATATCTTCGTGAGAAGCTACCACTTTACCACCTTGCGAAACTTTTTCAAAGGCTACAATTCGTTTACCAGCCAATCGAGATGCATCAAGAGTGAACTTGATATCGATTGATCCGTTAGATTGAGTCGCAGTAAACTTAGTCGTCGCAGTAACCGCAGGACTAAGTTCTTTTCCAGTTTCTTTATCCATCAAACGACCTGAAACTTCATACTCTTTACCAACAATCAAGTTTGTGTACTTAACCGTATCAACAAGAGTGATTTGTTTAGGTTCAACTTCTTTAGCACCTTGATCGTCTTTCAACGTAGTACCAATAGATGGATTTGGCGTTTTAACAACTACAGTTTGACCTTCGTCGTTAATGTCTTCGTGAGAAGCTACTACTTTACCGCTTTCAGAAACTTTTTCAAAGGCTACAATACGTTTACCAGCCAATTTAGAAGCATCAAGAGTGAACTTAATGTCAACTGTACCATCAGCTTGAGTTGCCGTGAACTTAGTTGTCGCAGTAACAGCGGGGCTAAGCTCTTTATTAGTTTCTTTATCCATCAAGCGACCTGAAACTTCATACTCTTTACCAACAATCAAATTAGTGTATTTAACTGTATCAACAAGAGTAATTTGTTTAGGTTCAACTTCCTTAGCACCTTGGTCGTCTTTCAACGTCGTACCAATAGTCGGATTTGGAACAGGTTTCTTAACAGTAACGGTTTGACCCTCATCATTAATGTCTTCGTGGACAGCAACATCTTCAGCACCGTCTGAAACTTTTTCAAATGCTACAACTTTCTTACCACCAAGTTTAGAGGCATCAAGCGTGAACTTGATATCAACAGTTCCCTCAGTAGCGGTTGGTGTAAACTTAGTAGTTGCTGTAACAGCAGGACTAAGTTCTTTACCTGTTTCTTTGTCCATAAGACGTCCAGAAACAGTGTATTCTTTACCAACTTTCAAGTTAGTATACTTAACGGTATCAACAAGTGTTACTTGTTTAGCTTCAACTTCTTTGACACCCTGGTCGTCTTTCAACGTAGTACCAATCTTAGGAGTTGGTGCTGGTGGTGCAGGTGGCGTTGGTTTCTTAATAGTAACCGTTTGACCTTCATCGTTAATATCTTCGTGAGAAGCTACTACATTTCCACCTTCAGAAACTTTTTCAAAGGCTACAACTTTCTTACCGCCAAGTTTAGAAGCATCAAGCGTAAACTTAATATCAACTGTTCCATTAGCAGATGTTGGTGTAAACTTAGTTGTTGCTGTAACAGCTGGACTAAGTTCTTTACCGGATTCTTTATCCATCAAACGACCTGAAACTGTATACTCAGTACCCGGTTTCAAATTCTTATAAGAAACAGTATCAATCAAAGTGATTGGTTTAGCATCTACTGTTTTTGAACCTTGATCATCTTTCAAAGTAGTTCCGATTTCAGGTGTAGGTTGCGTTACTTTCTCGATAGGCTTATCTGTTGTATACGCTACCGGGATACGATATTCACCAGACCAATGTACTTCGGGTTGACCTTTTTGAACAATCAGTTTATGAGTAGTCTTATCAAGTTGGTGACCTTTCGGCGCTTTTAACTCTTTCAAATACCAAGTGCCTGACTCAATATAATTAAGTTTCGCATAACCGTTATCATCAGTGATAAGCGTATACTTAGGTAATGCACCTTCTTTAACTTCACCACCACTAACATCAGCCTCAGCAAACAAACCATATTGAGCATCTTTAAGGCTGTATTCACCATTACTCTTAGCGATTTCATCAGCGCTTAAGGTTGATTTCTTCTGCATACTAATAGACAATGGAAGTTCTTGCGGAGCAGGTGGCGCTACAGGCGTTGCCTTAGGTGTAAATGTTGCACCTGAGAACAAACGTTGAGCATCACCACTTGTTTCAAGAATGTAACCGTCGTTATTGTAAGTTGCGGCAGCCATATTGTTGCCATACAAATTACTTAAACGAACCATCCAGTTAACAGCAATAGTCGCAGATCTGCCACCACCATTGATAGTGACATTATTGAACATTGTCTCATTCCAATACTTAACCATTGCATCTGATGATCCAGGTGCAGGACCTACCGTTACATTACCATCACTTGCACCCCACCAATAATACAATTGCATCAAGAATACAAACTTGTTAGAATCGTTATTATAATATGAACGAATACCATCACGGATATTCCGCATCTGGTCTCCTTCACCGGGATGCAATGCATTCGCACTCTTAACAACTTGATCGATTTGGGCACCAGTTGCATTAAACATGAACCAATTAACAAACGCTGCTCTAATCAACGTATTACCTGATACACTATATGTACCACCCGGCTTACGCATCGTAATTCCTTGACTTAAAGGAATTGCACGAGTAACAGTTTCATTACCTTCAAGTCTAACATGCGGTTCCACACAGTAAACTACTTCTCCCGCTACACGAATTGGACGCATATAGTCCTCGTAGCCTATTCCGTTAGGACCCATATCGCCATTGACTTTATACTTCATATAAAATGTTGGATCTAGCTCAATAGATACAGGACCAGCCTTGACCGTATCTGGATCAATGGGACGAGACACAGTTGAATTGGTTTCAGCACTCACGACACCACTAGACGCGACTGTCGCTACTACAGCGCCCGCTACGGACGCAATACTTGTTGCCATCTTCCGGATTGATGGACTTTTTAAAATATTTTTAAACACTAGTGTTTTGTCCTACTTTCTATTAAAATAGCAAACAATTCACTACCGAAAAGTGTTTAGCGTGGATTCTCCTTTCTCGCCGTGATAATCGCAGAACCCACAACTAATCCTTTTCAGATTAATAAATTGTTCTGCATTTATAACTATAACAAATTTTCAATTTTTTGTCAACAAAAAAGCAACGAGGAAAACCTGCTCCGAAAAACCTAGTAAATTGATGACAAATAAGTAGATTTTTATCATCGGTTTTTCTCACGTTCGTCAACAGCTACATTCCCGTATCCACGCAAGGTGGGTAACGACAGAGGTAACCTCTTAACGCATCCAGAGGATTTCTCCTCAGAGGCCGAGCCCGCCTCCAAATTTTTAGTTTATTCTGCCAGTGCTAGTAAGTTGAGCACAGCATTGTGATCACGGTCATCCTCATAACCGCAGTGGTAGCAAACATATTCATGATGTTTAGTACCATGTTTTTGATTTCCACTAAGGGTAATTTTCTCATCACCAGTCTTGATGTGCCCGCAGTTAGAACAGCGTTGAGTGGACGGATAGAAACGATCTGCAATAATAAGCGTTTTTCCAAACTTTTCAGCCTTGTATTCCATAAATTGACGGAATCGACCGAAGAGCGAACGATGAAGGTTTTTAGCCTTCTTTTTCATTTGCATACCTTTTACATCCAGGTCCTCAATTACGACGGTATCGAACTCACGATATAAGTCAGTGGTAAACTTGTGGAGTAAGTCATTTTGAATATTGCGAATTCGTTCGTAGGTTGCTTGCAACTTGGCTCTCGTTGCTTGATACCCTTTCGAATGTCGATAGTTCTTATTGACTTTGCGTTTTCTGGCAAGTTGTCGTTGGTAGGTACGAACTTTAGCATATAGACGGTCTAACAACTCTAGTTTTAAACTGGTTTGACCTTCTGTGGTGTCAAAATGGTCGACATTGGCGTCAACTGCCGTCTTTTGGTCCGTCTTAGGAAGGGCGCCCGTTTCAACATCCATTGTAATGGTTGCAATGTATTTCCCTTTAGTACGAGTGACAGCACAAAGCTTCAACTTTCCATCAGGGATAGAAACACCTTTAAAACGGATGCTCGACCACTCACCTTTGTAAGCGTGTGGTTTATCGAGCACTAAACGGCCATCTTTAATTCGAGCTTGGTCGGTCTTAAAACCTTGTTTTGGCTTTTTACGATTTTGAAATTTGGGTCTATTAGCGGTTTTTGGATTGTTAAAAAAGAGATTCCAAGCAACAGCCAAGTCTTTAATAGCAAGCTGTAACACTCGTGACGAAAGCATGAATTGCCAATCAGCTTTTTGAGCCACTAATTCATCACGCACTTTACGTTCTGACGGCGCAGGAAAAAGAGCTCTTAAGGCTTGTTCTTCCTCAGAGAATTCAATGGTTTTATCCTTTAACGATGCTTTGATTTTAGCTCGCAATTCAGTCGATAAACCAATCGAACGTGCGTCATACAAAGTATCCCAAAGCTCAAGACCTTGGTTCCAACAGTAACGTCTATAATCACATAAGGAATCAAGAACCTTTTTCATAGTTTTGTTTGGATAAAGACGAACTTGAAAGTTTAACCTCATAGTTCAATACCTCCTTATCTTCTTTGATCGCTTTCTTGTATTTTCTGAGGCCGTATAAACGACAAGAAAATACATGTACAATGGACGTTAAGTCCTCAACTAGTTCCTTATCTGGGCTTGTTTCTTCATGGTTTAAAACGACAATTTCTGTTTGATGTTGTTTACACAAATTTTCAAACCATTCAAACCCAAACCGAATAAAGCGGTCTTTGTACGTGACGTAAATCGTCGCTACTTCATCACGCATGACAGCTTGAAGTAAGTCATTCCATTTGGAACGATTATAATTTAACCCACTTCCAATATCTTCTATACATTCGTCAAGAATGACACCTCTTGCATTTGTGAAGGTTCGAATGAAATCAATTTGGTGTTTTAAATCATCCTTTTGATTTCTCGACGACACTCGAGCATAAGCAACCACTTTTCGATGCGGTTTTTCAACAGACAAACCTATATAGTCAAGATATTGGTCTTCTGTATAATATCGTTGATTAGACGGTGTTCGTCTGGCTGGTAACTTACCAGTATTATCCCATCGTTGCAACGTTTTGATACTAACGCCGAGTTTCTCGGCCATTTCATGAATTCTATAAACTTTCATATTATTTACCTCTATGATAAGTATATCATATTTGGATACCTTTGTCAAGCCCTGTCATGAAAAATGTGTGCTAAGACGTTACTCATTGCTTTGTTTCATGTAATAGCTTGAAGCAAGCATAGAAACGTTCAGTCGAATTAACATCTTCACACGTCGATAAAACCATAATCTTAGAGTCAGCAGATGGTTTATCTGACAAAGTATATCGACTTGTTCGTGCAATATGATCTAATCGAGACTCAAAAGTCGTATCACTCACAGGTAATTCATACACCTGATCCGATGTCGTAGTATCAGCCGCACTCCAATTCTCATACGTTTCCACTCGACCATCTGGATAATAAACATAGGCATATTTATAATATTGCGCAACCGACGCGTTATCGTACCAATCATATAAATGCGTAAAATAGACATCGCCATACCAACCAAAAGAATTATGTCCAAAAACAGTCAATTGTTGATTCTTAGAGGTCGTATCCGCTATCGCAGGCATAAACAACGACCCCAAAACCTGATATTGACCATACAGGTTATGATTCAAATAATAATATTGACCAACAGTAGATTCCTGTAAAATAGGATAGGACATAGACGTACCCGGCACATACAACCACGCCACTACATCGGGATTTACCGATTTCAAATACGCCCAATCAACTGTAAAGTCGGTCTCAGGCGTAAAATTCTTTTGAGCTTTTTGCGCGACTGTTTTATCCGTATCTCCCGCAACAGTCGCCGCCGGCGTGTCTTTCTTAACCTCAGTCGCTTTCTTTGCGACATTTTTTATTTTCTCACCCGTCTGCTTATCTTCACGATACGTTTTATACGAATACCCTATCGTTCCCACACCCACAAGTGTACATAAAATAGTGATTAATAATAGAAATTTCTTCAAAAATATCGTCCTCACTTTCTGTCAAGACCTATTATATCATAAAAACAAAAAAGAAGCTCGATTGAGCTTCTTTTAAAGATGATTATTTTTCATCACGTTTACGAAGACCTAGATAAGTAGCCAAACCACCAAGCCCTACAACTGACAACAATGCGATAATCGCAGTATTACGTTGTTTCGCTTGTTCACTAGTCTTAGGTAGTTCTTTTGGTTTCGCATACACAGCTTCGATAACTTGTTCTTGATCCGTTACTTTACCTGAAACCTTACGTTCTTTAGAACCAGTTTGTTTGATTCCGACAAAGGCGTATTTAACACCATCTTTTTCGATTGTTTCAGGAGCTTCACCAGTAAATTCAGTATCGACTTCAGCGTTTTCGCCCGTCAACACTTTCTTTTCAGCGATTTCTGATCCAGATTCATCAACAAATTTCAACGTTACAGGTTTACCAATCTTCACAGCCACGAATGTAACCAACACGTCACGGTCAGCAACTTTACCAGTCGCAGGTACACTGTCTTTCGCAAGCTCAAGACGATAACCGTCGAGTTTTGGCGTTTCAACCTTGTACTCTTCATCTTGGTAAGCTTCCATGACATCTGTTTGTTTGACAAGCTCTTGACCTTTACTATCGACAACACGGTAACGAACTTTACGTTTTTCCATTGCGCCTTGAGCCACAATCTTATCAACTTTTTCAGTAACAGTTTCTTCAGTCACTTTTTCAGAACCGTCTACTTTTTTACCTTTTTGTGTTTCATAAGTAGTTGTTACCTTGATAACACCTTCAACACCCTCTTGAAGAACTTTTTCTTCGCCTTTCTTAAGTGTTGGATCTTGTTTATAAATCGTTTCAAACGGAACTTTCTTCTCAGTTACTTCAGATTTAGAACCTTTAGTACCGACTGCAATGATTTTATCAACCTTATCAGTCACTTTTTCTTCCGTTACTTTTTCAGAACCTTTAACTTTTTCACCCTTTTGTGTTTCATAAGTCGTTGTGACTTTAATTACACCGTCAACACCTTCTTGGACAACTTTTTCTTGTCCTTCTTCAAGAGTTGGGTCATCTTTCTTGATTGTTTCAAATGGCACTTTCTTTTCAGTTACTTCTGACTTAGAACCTTTAGTTCCAACAGCGATAATCTTATCAACTTTCTTAACCGTTTCTTTTTCAGTAACTTTTTCAGAACCTTCTACTTTTTGACCTTTTTGAGTATCATAAGTAGTTGTTACTTTGATAACACCCTCGACACCTTCTTGGATAACTTTTTCTTGTCCTTCTTCAAGCGTTGGATCTTCTTTACGAATTGTTTCAAACGGTACTTTCTTCTCAGTTACATCTGATTTAGCACCCTTCGTACCAATATGAATGATTTCATTGACAGGTTGCTTAATAATATTTTCAACAGTCTTAGATTCACCTTTTTGACCAGGCGTTCCTTTCAATTCAACCGTCTTATTACCAACTTCTTTACCATCAACGGTTACGAGTGATTTCAAAGTACCGTTACCTTTAGCGGCATATTCCAATGTATATGAACCATCGGCAAGCGCTTCGCTAAACTCAACTTTGCCATCTTTAATAGGAAGTTCTTTATTAACAGCACCTTTCAAAGTAGCTTTTGTAACAGTAACACCTTGACCACCAATCGAAACCTTAACCGTTTGATTAGCACCTTTTTTTACAACTTCTGTCGTAGTTGCTTTGATTTGGTCTAATACTTTCTTAGTTTGATCAGAATCTTTAGTGAATTCACCTTGAGCTACGAAAATATTTGGATGACCTGCTTTCTTCATAGCCACTTCAGCTCGACCTGTACTATAAAGCACAGACATAAACGTTTTAGCGTGCGCTTTAGACCATTCTGCAAACGAATGATCAATATCCTCTTCGTATTCCCAACCATCGGTAAACTGCATAACCACCGGCGTATAATCTTTATTACGAGCCGTATCAAAGATATCTTCAAACTCATAACCCGAACCGGATTGTTTAACACCCTTAAAGTCATAAACTAATTTCTGATTCAAAATAGCTTCACGAGTCGTGCCCGTCTTAGACGCAAGGATTTCTTCAGCCAACTTCGCAAATTCATCACGATTCATCATTTTCGTAACCATACGTTCACGATCATCAGCCCCGTTAGAAAAATATGATTCTTTTTGATTAACACCATATGTTGCAATTTGAATTTGATCATTAGGCCCCATTGTTTCTAACAAAGGAATAAAACTACTACGAATACGTGGGTCATTACCACCACCTACAGATCCAGAGTTATCAATAATTGCAAAAATTGAACGAGGTTTGATTTCATTTGAAGTTGTAACAGATGCTTTAGTCGTAAACATTACACTTCCTTCAGCTGTACCATCTTGACCGGCAACATCTTCAAGAGTTGTTGTCACATACTCTTTTTCACCCTCAACACCTTTTTGAACGACTTTCTTTTCGCCTTCTGGAAGTGTTGGATCTTCTTTAGTTTCAGTTTTAAACGGAATCTTCTCAGTACGTTTTGTAACTTTTGGTTCTACAGGTTTCACTGGCGCAGGAGGTGGTGCAACTGGTGAAATAGTGTCTTCTTTTTTATCAACTTCTTTACCATCAACAGATACAGAACTTGTAATTTTCTTAACAGATTTTACATCACCCGTAAATGAGTAATTAACAGTATATTTACCATCAGCCAGATCATTCAAATCAGCAGAAACCTTATTACCCTCAATCTTCAAATCAGTTGTTTTGCCATCAGCCGAAACCAACGACGCTTTAGTCAACGTAATACCATCTTCAGGTGTAATCGAAACATGAGCTTTTTGTTTAGTCGTTGTTGTTTTTGTAACCGTCGCTGTCGATTCAAACAATTTCGCAATTTCTTCAGAACGACCGGGTGCATCTAAACGATTAAACACTTTAATATTAGGGTGTCCTGCTTTTTTCATTTGTTTCACAGACAAAGCTTCATCCGGAAGAGCCGTATCAACAACAGTCATAAATGTTTTCGCTGTAGATTTGGCCCATGATGCAAATGACGTATCAATGTCTTCACTTTCAGACGCCGTCCAATCATCCGTAAATTGTAATACCGATACTACTTTATTCTTATTAGATTGTGCTTTATACACATCTTCAAAACCAGTTCCGTTTGCTGCATCAGCCGTAATACCAGCAAGCATTGGTTTAATCACATTTGGAATCAAAACCCAAGATTGAGACATTTCATGAACTTGTGGGTTAGCGTTAATCTTATTGAGCAAATCAATTGCTTCTTTTTTGCTCAAAAGTTTTGTTGCAATACCACCATCTTGACCACCAACAGTGTAGGAATCACCTTTGTTTGTTCCATAAAACGCCAACATTACGTGGTCTTGATCCGTTAATTGATGTTCAATCACATAAATCATATCATTGATTTGACGTTTACGAGCACCAGAAACACCATTACGTTGTTTGTACTCACCATCTGATACAGAACCCGACAAATCAATAATTTGAATCAAATCCATAGGTTCATGAGCTTTCGTGCTAGTTGACGACGTAGAGCTCTTAGTCGTAAATTCTAATTTATTTGATCCCGCTTGACCTGATTTATACTCAGCAGCCAACACCGTAGCCGGTGCTAAGGCTGAACCAACAACAGGCGCAATCGCTAAACTAAGCATGGAAACATTCACTAAATGTTTCCCAATTTTGTGCATTTTAAACGTTTCTTTTAACATGTAAAATCGTCCTTTACTTAAAATTTTCTTAATAGCCTAATTTTACCATATTCTTTTATAGAAAACAAGACCGAAAAAAAAGAAGCGATATCGCTTCTTAATTTTGATAGATATATGTCACAGTTCCCCATGTCGGATTAGACGCATCGAACCATCCACGATGATCACCAATTGATTGATCACCATTATAATTCGCTTCGAGCACTTTAACGTAACCCGTAGCGGGATCTACATCAGTGACATAGGCAACGTGTCCGTATCCGCCATCATCCCAAGATGCAACGGAACCGACTTCCGGCGTATTGCCTGTACGGAATCCATCGCGCGCGGCTGATTCAGCCCATTGTCCGCCATTACCCCAATAGTCACCAACCCAAGGAGCTACTGTTTTAACACCCCATGTACATTGACCCGTTGGATATGAACTCGCATCCGAATTATATTGCGGATGTTGGCGAGTTTCTGGCTTGATAGTTGGCGCAGGTTCCTGTACTTTTTCCTCGACAACTGGTGCTTCTGCGACAGGTTGTTCTACTGGTTGCGCTTGTGATACAACTGGTTCAGACACTTCAGCTGGTTTCTCAACCGTTTCCGCTTTCGGTTCTTCTTTAGAGACTGGCTCTACAGGTTTTTCTGTAGCTGGTTGCACAGATTCTTCTGTTGCAACTTCTTGTTTGTTTTCGGTTACAGCTGGTGTTGCTTCAACTGTAGCTTTTTCATCTTTCACAACATCTTGTTTTTCAACAACTTCGTTATGAGCTGATGCATTTACAGCCTCTACCGGTTTTTCAACAGCTGTATTAACCGTTGCTTCAACAGTCGGCGCAACCACTTTCGGTGCAGACAACTCTACAAAAGTAGGTTTCGCTTGATAAGTATTCGTTTCAACAACCGGTGCATTATTCGCAACAGTTTCTACCGGTTTCGCTGTCTCAACTACAGGCTCTGCAACAACGTCTTGTTTCAAGGCTTCTGCTGAAATTGTCGGCGCTTGTGTCATCGGTACAACTGTTTCTTGAGATGTTGTCGATACAGGTTGCTCCGGACGAGATGCAACGCTAGACGCCAATTTTGTCGTAACTTCGCTTGCGGGGTCTTTAGCCGTTACATGTTCTGCGTTATTCGATACAGCTTCCTTTTGCGGTACAGAGCACCCTGCAATTCCAAGCACTGACGTTGATAACATTAATCCACTTACTACTGATTTCTTAATCATTCTATTCTACTTTTCCTTTTCTTTAATTCTTAGCATCTTATAGTATATCAAAAAAAATAGTCACTAAATATTTCAATTTAGTGACAAATTCGTTTCAGGTTTGAAATTAATTATAACGACCCCTCAGGTCTGAAACTACAATGAACCAGCTTGATTACTCATCATTGCAAGAATATCGTCAGGACTTAATTCTTGAGGAGATGCCTTTTTAGCAGGCGCTTTTGGTTTTTCGCTCGCAGCAATCAACTCTTGCGGGTCAATTTGCGTTGGTTCACTTGCGACAACTTGCTTGGGTTCGTTTTTCACCTGTTTTTTAGGCTTATCTTCCACTTTTGGAGCAACTTCTTTTTTAACAGGCTCCGTTTGTACTACAGGAACAACGCCGGCTGATCGAGTCAAAGATTCAATCGCGGCATCATAAATATCTACCGTTCCATATTGCTTCACCAAAAGCTTAATTGCTAATTCTAACGATTTTGATTTCACACGTTGATTTTCCCACCATTCTTCTACTTGTGGGTCATGTGACGTAAATCGTGGTGCAAATACTGTCATCTAATTCTGTCTCACTTTCATTTAATCTACAACTATTTTACAACATTTCCGTGCAAAATGCAAAAGAAAAAATCGCACCTAACTTTTGCAAGAATTAAAAAAATGTGATAAAATAAGGATATCTTAATAGAAAGTAGACTTTTAATGAACAAGGAAAACAAACAAAAACAACAACTTGTCGCTCAAACTGTACAGCAACTAATCCAATTCGGAAAAGATCCTGAAAACAAACACTTCGCTTATGTCGGAGTCGACGGCGACCTTTATGAAGCCGAAGCACCTAATAGTGGTAACGTTATTCTATCAGGAAACATTGGTCTTCTCACACATCTCTTATTTGAACAACGTGATATGATCCCTTACGAATTACGCGTACATATGCTCGCGCATATTCTAGTTGAAGATACAGACCTTGTCGTTGAAGCCCACGATCTTATTAAAGATGGACAATTCCCCGAAGAATAGAAAGGAAATCAAATGAAAAAAATCACAACACTAGCTATTTTAGGCGCAAGCCTTATCGGACTCGCTGCTTGCGGAGGGTCATCTAAATCAAAAGTAGAAGAAACTAAACCGGTAACAGCTAAAAAAGCCGTTGAAAACAAAGAATTAAAAGAAGCTCCGGCTATCAACGTCACAGATACAACAAATCCGGATCAACAAGCAAACGGAAACTTAGTCGACAACGCTAAAACAGAAAAACGTAAAAAATACGTTGAGTATTTCAACTCAACAAATGAAGCAAGTGTCAACGGTATGAAAGACATCGAAGAACTTGCAAACGACCCTGATAAAAACTTCGATGTAGCTATTCTCGTTGCACCAGGTGTCAACGGAGAAAAAACCAAAGAAGAATTTTTAGAATGGTTCAATCAACAAGAACATCATAACTTCACTGTAGAATTCACTGACGAAGCTACGTTGAAAAACTACAACGTAACAACAAATATGTCTACACCAATTTATATCGATTCAAACGGGAACTTAAACCAAACAAGTAAAGGTAGAAATGCCCGTGCTACAAACGATTCGATTAAAGCATACATGAACGAATACGTTAAATAAAAGCCAAAAGGTCAACGTCCACGACGTTGACCATTTTCTTTTTCGAAACACTTGTTAGAAGGGAAAACTCACAACATGAAATATTTGAAATCATTTGAAATCCAAAACCCCGATTCAGAATTCGAGGGGCTTATTTATTTACTCCAAGATCTCACAACTGAACAAAACCTAGAAATCACAAAAGAAGGTCTCGATCGAATCATTCAACATATCGACGACAACTTCGTCTCAAACGAATCCATTGATTGCGAACTACAAAACAATTACGATCAAGGTTATGATCGAGGCTACGCCGACGGAAAAGACGAAGGCTATGACGATGGTTATAGCGAAGGCAAAGATGAAGGCTATGATAGCGGTTACGAAGACGGTAAAAAAGATGGCTTTTTCGATGGAAAAGAAGCAGGCTACAACAGCGGTTATTACGACGGTCGTCACGCTCACGAAACCAACTAGAAGGGACTCATCATGTCTAACTTAGCAACGCGTATGCGTCCACAGAAAATCGAAGACGTTATCGGTCAAGAACACTTAACCGCTCCCGATAAAATTCTAGGACGAATGGTCGCAGCGAAACAAATGTCTTCGATTATTCTATATGGACCACCCGGAACAGGAAAAACGTCCATGGCGTCAGCCTTATCCGGAAGTCTCAACATTCCATTTGAATATTTCAATGCATCGACCGACGATAAGAAAAAATTACAAACTATCGCCAAAGAAGCTGAAAAACAACCCGTAATTTTACTTCTTGACGAAATTCACCGTTTAGATAAACCAAAACAAGACTTTTTATTACCCTATACGGAAAACGGTCAAATTATCCTCGTCGGCGCAACAACCGAAAATCCATACATTTCAATTAACCCCGCCATTCGTTCTCGTGCAACATTACTAGAGATTAAATCCGTGACAGCTGAAGCTATTGCAGATCTTCTTGAAAAATCTCTAACACAAGATTCTGTTCTAAAAGACTATAAAGTCGACGTGTCACGAGATACGCTCTTGTTTATTGCAAATAACTCGAATGGCGACGTTCGAAAAGCACTTAATAGTTTCGAGTTAGCCATTCTCTCGACACCTGTCGATCAAGACACCGTGACAATCACTACGCCAATCATGGAAGAAATCCTCCAAAAGAAAGTCCTAGCTGGCGATAAAGATGGTAGCGAACATTATAACTTGTTGTCTGCCTTTCAAAAATCCATTCGAGGTAGTGACGTGAACGCATCCCTCCACTATCTCGCGCGTCTAATCCTGTCAGGAGACTTGATAGGAATCTGTCGCAGACTCTCTATCATTGCCTTTGAAGACATCGGGCTCGCAAATCCGACAGCTGTCACTCTAACGAAAAATGCTATTGACGTCGCACGAGATACCGGCTTTCCAGAAGCACGTATCCCTTTAGCGATGGCTGTCGTGGAACTAGCGCTGAGTCCTAAATCGAATAACGCATACATGGCTCTTGACCGTGCAATCGCAGACATTAACGATCCAGAAATCGATACAACGATTCCACTACATCTTCGTGACGCACACTATAAAGGTGCTGATAAGATGGGCGTCGTCGGATATAACTATCCACATGACTTTAACGCGCACTATACACCACAACAGTATCTACCTGCTTCGCTGACGAACGCTTTCTATCTCGATACAGAAAACTTAACAACAACTCATGAACACGAACTCGTTGACAGAGCTCGCATGATTGCAGACTTAAATAAAGGATCTTAAAAATGACATATACCATGACTCTGCCGGATCAATCGGAACAAGAAGTGAAAAACTTGCAAGAGGGTCTCTTCGCAGCCGTTGACATTCTATTAAGAGAGGTCAGTGACGATATGCAATCACAATTGAACGGCTTAAATCCACTTGATCCGCTTCTCAAAAAATGCCATTATTATGATGACCAAGGCGAATTCTTCGTGAACGTAACTCCTGACAAAGACGTCTCTGCCGTGATCTATTATGCGCCAAAACGCAAAGAAGAATCGCGGATCGTCATCACTAAGGTGAAATAACAATGACTAAACAAGAATATTTAGATTTCGTACGATTGTGGATTGTCTATTACGAGCCTCGCAATTTGCGAGAGCTTCGTTATCGAATCCGCACTTGTCCGAAACAATCACAAATCGAAGGCGTGAAAACGCCTTTTTAAAAGTGCAAAAACTACAATAAACTTCGCAAAGGAATAAAACTTTTATGACAAACGCTACAGGACAATCCCGTCCTCTCCTCTATGTGGTCGCAAACATTCGCGGCCAAGTTGACAACAAAACACGCTTCTATAACGATATTGTGTGTGCGAGTCTCCAAGATGAAATTCTCTCACAGCAATACACTAAAGTAAAAAATAATATTGAATCTTATTTGGATTTGTGGGAACGTCGTTTCGATATCGACTATATCGAAAGCGTTGAATTCCACAAAGCACAAGAAACGGATCAAAAACTAGATAAAATTACATTTTAGAAAGGATTAACTGCTCCGACAAATCCACGTTCGGGGTTGTTTTTATTTGAAAAACTATGGAACAATGGGATCCCATTAAATATGTTTCCTCCAATAAAAACGTCCAACAATTGCTTAAAATGCTTTACGATCACGGATCCGCTTCGTACGACCAAATCAAGCACCTAGCAAACAGTCACGTTATTCAACAACTTGATTCATTTGGACTTATCGAATATGATCAATCCCGAGCGTTTGGATTGACCAAGGAAACAGTAATCAAACAATCTAACTATCAACTCAGCACTAAAGGGACTAATTGGTATCGTGTAATCATCAGTCTTGCCACATTGAGCAACGACACCGTTATCGTCCAACTTAGCATTGGTGACTTCAAGAAATTCGTTAATCACTTGAATAACTTCTTGTATTCAGACAATCCTGAACTAATCAAAGACGCTTACGAATTCCTATTAGATGATACATCAGGTAACTTCTATCAACGAAGTGACGCTAAACTAAATCATTTACGTGATAGCGCACGTCGTCTTCACACAGAGCTTATCAAAGTTCGCAATGATGATTCACTGCTCAGCGCCATTGATAAACTTGAAAAGCATATCAAAGAATTCAGCTCTGTCTCAAACGATATTCTAAACGTCTTACTAAAAGAAGGCGAAACCATCAAAGAACGTCTTGATCAATTAAAAAATCTTGAATCATCGCACTTCTACAAAAACATCGCGCATCACATTGAAGGTGCAACAACAAATGACAGTACAGCTGAACGCATCAAAAACAACGTCAACCGATTTGTCGATCAAATTACAAAAAACGGCGTCTACGAAAACTATACACAAAAACTACTAGACGTCCAAAAGATCTTAACGCAAATTAATGACTACTTAAAAGATATCCATAAAAACATGGAAACCAAAGGCTTGCTAATTGATCTCGCCAAACAATTCTTTAACGAACCATCCGTTGAAAAATGTGAAGAGAAATTCAATAGATTAATGAGTAACAAAACAATTCATCACATCACGACAAATAGTATCGCATCACTCAACGGTCGCGACATCATTATGACTATGCCTGATGCAAAACCTGAACCAAAAGTCAAGCCAAAAATCAATAAAAAAGAGCAACAGTACGAAATGGACAAATTAGAAGTTCGTAGTTTGTCGAAACAGTTAAAAACATTGAAACTGCATTCTAAAATTATGCAATCGCCTGTCACATCAAATCATTACGACAATGACTCCTATTTCGCAATTAGACAAGCTATTTTAAATAGCGGATCAGAGGATGCACTCAATGATCCTGAAAGCTTATGCATCAAAACTGTTCCGTCTAATAAAAATACTGTTATTGAAACAACATTACCAAATCGTAAAACGGCGCGATTTACCATCCCAAACTATTCACTAAAGGTTATCCAAAACAATGCTATCCAATCACATATTACAAAAACTGAAAGAAGAATCGCCAACCTTACTGCAAAAATTGCTGACTACGAACAGCATCAAGGAATCAGATAAACACTATTCTCTGCTTAAAAAATGCTTCAGTCACTTTAAAGAACAACTCTATAAAGACACAGGTCTTGAGCTTGTTCAAACATCAAATGCATTCAAATTACAACTAGCCGATGAGGATCAACATAAGACAACATTTAGTTCGAATTTCGAATACGGAATGTACTTCCTTGTGCTAGTTGCTCTTATTTCTGAGGCAAAAAACGCAATAATTCCCATGGAGACACTCGCGACCCAAGTACTTGCAGCATCACCAGATATCGATCAAAACCGTGATCTGATTTTCAAGAAGGTTATCAAGAAAGTAGAACTCGATCGAATCATCTCTATCGAAAACGAATACGATTCAAACGGTAATAAATATCAAGTCGTTGTTAAAAAGAACAATCCGTCCATCTACTTCGGCGAAACATCTCAAAAACCATTGTCGAACATCACAAAGATTATTCAATATCTGCTCACTCATCAATCAATGAATAAGTTAGAACACAAAAATCTCTGGAAAAACGTATCGATCACAGATGTTCGCAGACAACTAGAACCATATTCTAACGACGAAGCCGGTTACGAAGTCTACGTCAATGGCGATATTGTTCGATTAATCAGCAAAAATGATATCTACGCATTCCCACGGAACAAAGCTTCGCATCTCGTAGCTATTGACTTTATGCGTAACTATCAAAATAACGAAACGCTTGATTCTTTCATCGAAAAATCAATCCATAAAACACAATCACTCACAGAAGAAGACGTTCTGAACGTCATCGAAACTTACGACTTACCGTCAATCAACATCACAACCTAAAAGGAAAAACTTATGCAAAAAATTACAAAATTGGGCGTTATTAACTTTGTCGATTATCCTCAACAAGAAATCGACGTACACGGTAACGCCGTTGTCATCAAAGCGACAAACGGTACCGGTAAAACCTTGTTAATGACCGCCTTATATCCAGCCTTGTTCACACTAGATCTTCAACGATCTCTCAATATGGGACAAAAGAATAACCGTAAACTAAGCGATATTCTAAACAATCAACCGACATATATTTATGGTTGCATGTACATCAATAACGAACCTAAAACAATCGTAACTGCCTACGTTCAAGCAACATCAGCGACAACAAAACGAGCATACATCATAAATGGACACAATGTCCAATTTTTAGATGATCAAGACGAACCACTATCGCTTCATGAATTCGAACGCGTAAACGCTATCGCTGAATCATTCTCTTCGATCAAGTCTTATCAAGAATATGTCGCGCACGTTATCTACAAAACAAGTCTCGATAATTTCAAAACACTCATTCAGATCTCTAATAAAATCACAAGTCCTTCTATCATCAACGCTAACAATGACAAAAGCACCTATAACATGGAAGACTTGTTAGATCAAGTAAAGGAGGTTCTGCCAAGCCTGACAAACGATGATGCTTTCAATCAACAATTAACGACCTACGGCAAGCAATTAATCAAAGCCAATGATGAACAAAATAAAATTCATAAATTGCGTCAAGAAAAAGCAGCTATTGCAAAAGAACGCCATATTGTCTCTCAAGCAAACCAAAAAGCAATCACTGAACTAAACGCCATCATTGCTGATATGGAACGGCAATCTGATAAGAACCGACAAAAATTAGATGGTCTCGATGAAGAAATTCAATCGCTTGAAATCCAAATTGAACAAAACGAAAATGAACGGTCTGAAATCGAAGACAAGTTAGCAAAAATTGAACAAGAAAAACAATTCGTCCAAAGTCAGATTCAAAACCTCAATATCGATGCTCAAATTCAAGCATTAGAGACAGAGCTTCGTTATTTGTCAGACACAAAAGCAAACACTGAAAAAGATCAATCCGAAACAACAACCCGTTTGTCTAAAATTGATAATGAGATTAAAAACCTTACAAATCAACTTAGCAAAAACACTCAATCATTATCCGAAACACCTCGACCCGAACTTCCATTTAATATTGAACAATGGTCTCAAATTGAACAAGCCTTCACTGAAAACGAAAATTATCTAAAAGAAAGTCAACGTCTAACCGTTCAAATCCAAGAAAAAGAACAAGATCTTGAACGCCAATTAGAACTAATCGAAAACACAGAAAAAGACCGTCAAGAATTATACGCAACCGCACAATCTCAATGGTCTATCGAACCTAGTGAAATAGACGAATTATCAAATGCTTTCATCCAAGAACACTCTCGTCTTTTATCGGAAGTGAAACTATTAAAACAAGAAACAGATGCATATGTTGCCGAGTTCGAAAAATTACAAAACACAACTGAACCATCTACATCATTTGTTGCAACTAACGCTCGACCACTTTATAAAGAAATCGACTTCAAAGACAATGTCTCTGAAGACGAACAACGTCGCATCGAAAACCTCATGCGTCAAGCAGGCTTAATCGAATTACTCGTGACAGCTGACTCTATCACAGAAGGATCAATTTTATGCAAAAGCTAACAAATTACTTAAAGACAAGCAATCCACAAGTTGAACGTTTCCTCGAAAACGTTTACTTGTCGGATAACGGTCTAGAATATCAAGATATCCGTGTTGTTACTGATAAAAATAATCCAGTAACATATATTGGCGAGTACAACCGCCAAAAAGCACGCGAAATCAAACGTCAAGAACTTAGCGATCTGATTAAAGAAAATAAACAAAAAGATTCCGATCTTAAAAATAACATTGGCAAAATCAAAAACAAAATCGAATCACTTAATGAGCTAAAAGAAAAACTACAATCAACTCAAAACTCATTAGAATCATTACAAAAAGCATTCAATCAAAAACAAGAAAGTTTGAACACAACTAAAGAAAAACAAGCAAATCTAACCGCTTCAAACAATCCTCTTTTAGCCCAAGTTCAAGGCTACTCTCACGCCGATTGCTTAAAACTAGTACAACAGTACGAAGCAAATCAACGCTTGCAAGAAGAACATAATCGTCTATCGCTTCGACTCGAAGAATTGAATCAAGAACAAGCCTTTCTCGTAGATAAAAACCAAGAACTCGTAATTAAACTAGATACAACAAATCAAGAAATTGCTGATAAACAAAACACAATCGAAGAGTTAAAATCAGACGAACAATTTCAAGATCTAAAAGACGAGGAGGAAGCACTCACCGCAGTATATAACGAAGAAAACGCCCGTCACCTTGACCTTACTCGTCAATACGGGTCAATCGAAACACAATTGAAATCTAAAAACGATGAATACAACAATCTTCATCGTTATCAATCTGAATTCCAAGACGCTCTGACGCAATCGAAGAACATCGTAAACAATATTCGCATCGATGAATATTCTATTTCGGAAGAACTTCAAAAAATTGATACGACTGAGATCCAAATCAATAGCAAATCAGAACGTCTCACATTCCCCGACGTTCCTAAATCAACACATACTAAAGATTTAAAACAACAACTAAACAGTTTGACTGTTACAAAAATCATTGACGAAAACGGATTCACTCATTCACTCAAAGCAAGAATGGATGCTTTACAAGAAGCTATTGATTCAGCCAATCAAAATGCAACCACACTTCTCGAAAACAACGAAAAGAGTCTCCGCTTAATCTTGCGCGATCAATTGAAATCAGTCAACGAACATGTTTCAGAAAACGTCGACGCTTTCGTAGCAAACATGAACCGTAGTAATCCATCGCACTTACAATTTTCTGCAAAATCATCTATTTCAGATCAAGGTCAAGCCATCTTAAACACACTCGAAGATCAAGAACACTACAATAACTTCTTCGATCAACTACAAGAGCGTATTCATCAGCAATTACAAAATCCAGACATTACGCCTGACGATATTATTGAATACATGCTCGCCGAGATCGAACCGCGTCGTTGGTACGACTTAACCATGTTCTACGAGCGTGATAACAACCAAGAAATCAAACCATTGACAACGCAAGCTATCAACTCCTTCTCAACCGGAGAACGTGTTCGTTGTTACTACATTCCGATGTTTGCACTTCTTGAAATCGTTCAAAGTCAAATGAATTCAGATGCACCTCGCATTCTTCTCATGGACGAAGCCTTCGCCCCAGTCGATAACGAACAAACAGCCTTGCTTCTTGAAAAGATTTATGAGTTATGCGACCTCTTCATTGCAACAACGCCAGGTAAAACATTACCTATCGTAAGCAATTCTACAGGATCTACGACCTTGCAATTGCAACGGATTAATCTTAATGGTCGACCTGTTGTTCAATCTTTCGGTGGACCGATTTACGAGGAAATTGCATGACAAACTTTCCAAAAGGACAAAATCAGACTCTGTCCGAATACGCACTTACACACTTTAACGACACACATGCACTAGATGTTGGAAAAAGTCTCCGTAGAAAACTAGACGAGTTTCTTAATCAAACATACCAATCAACAGCTTTAGAACCACATGGAATTATTGACAATATTGCCTCTATTTCCGTCTGGTCGAAAGGCGTGTTTTCGAATAATTTCACAGGCGTCTCTTTATTGACACTCGATCAACAAACATTGTTAGACATCAAGGTCGTTTGGATGTTTGAAAATCAGAACACGGCTACCCGTATTCTCCGTGACGGTTATGACTTTCCATTTATCATCTCAAGTGGACAACCCAATCGCGCCGTTAAACAACTTATACAGATGTTGCTTGATAACAACGTAACCATTCTCTATCACGGTGACTTAGACATTTCCGGAGTTGACATTGCATCGCGCTTAAAAGCAGAATTCCCAGGAATTCAATTTCCGTTTTTCACAACAAAAGAATTTCTCGCAACAACTATCGTTGATAGTCCTAAACAACAACGAGCTAGTTCCAATGCGTCCCAGTTCGAAGCTCTAAAACAACTAATTAGTAGTTCAAACACAGTTGTCTACGAAGAACAGCTCGATCTCAAACGATGCCAACAACGCTACAAGGCAGAACTATTACTGAAGCACTAAAAAAGCCTCAATCGAGGCTTTTTCATTATAGAGAAAATTCATCGCTGTCTCGCTGAAGTTCATCGAGCTCAGCGGCTTGTTTCTCTTGATCTCGTTCAATTTCCCGCAAACGTTCTTGCAAGGTTTTCTTGCGAGGTTTCTCAAGCATCGCAAACTTATCAGGCACTTTCCCGTTTTTTTGAAGAACTACTTTATCGAGATCAACATTCGGAAGATCTTTTTCGATTTCTTTTCGGAATTCTTCAACGGCTTTAGTTGATTTCCCAATTTGCTTATTCAACACAGCGCTAGGATCTTTCATAGAATGACCTTCTCGCTCTTTCGCTAAGATTTCAGCCGCTTCTTGCGCACGCATTTCCGCAATCAACTCAAAAGCACGAAGTCGCTCTTTTGCTTCTTCTTCCTCTTCATCAATTTGATCTTGGATATCGAGCTCCACTTGAAGAGACTCATCAAGAACTTCTTGTGGCTCTTCTTCTTCAAAGAGTTCAATTACTTTCTCACGCTCTTGCTTCATGACAGCAGAAACCTTACGCTCACGTTCCAAATCAAAGGGACGTTCTCCCGCAGCGCGTGCTGCTACAACTTTATCGTGCGTATAATCTTTAATCATTACACGCTCATCGTCTAACTGTTTGTTAATTGGTTGCAATTCGCGTTCACGATCTTGAAGTGTTCGTCCGCGACGCATTTCTCGAGTATAATCTACCATGGATACCACCTAATATAAATAAAGTATATTAAAGTCTAAACTCATTATATCAGAAATCGTACGAAATGAAAAGTGCATTTTCCAAAGCTTCTGATAACGCCCACTGTAAGCGTGTTTTCCTACGATTTCCCTCTTGTAAAGCAACTCTTACGTAGGTATCAACGTCACCGTACATGACTAAATATTTCTTGGCACGAGTAATCGCCGTATAGAGCGCATTTCGTTTGGCCCAGTAATCAACGCCTGGACGCAAGGCATAGAGCACTAACGGAAACTCTCCACCTTGAGATTTGTGCGTTGTGATCGCATAGGCTAACTCTAACGGGAAATATTTACGACCGTTATTCGCACGAATTCTAGGCACTTTAAACAAGTCACCACCGATTTCGACTACAATTTCACGAGCACCGATATGTAACACATAACCGATATCACCGTTTACGAGACCTTCATTCGGAAGCGATGTCGTAATCATGACACGATCACCTTCCCGAATTTGATAGCCATTCGCATAAACGAATTCTGCGCTTAATTCGCCTTTTGACTTCCAATACACTTGAATTCGTTCATTGAGACTCTTAACAGACGCCAAACCTTGACGCACGGGCGAGAGAATCTGAATTTCTTCTGGTTTGAATTTACCGCTATCAATCATGGCGCAATAGTCTTTTTCAATTGCGTTATCGATTTGCTCAGCATACATATGTCGGAAATAAGTCTGCTCCGTCTCACCAATGACCGCAGGAAACGCTCCATTGTTGGCTAAACGTGCCAACTCAGAAATCATAGAGCCTTCTCCTTGTCGATGCACTACTGATAACCGCACAACAGGCACACTGTCGTTTTGCATCAAATCGAACAAAACTTGACCGTGTCCGACAGGTTCCAACTGATCGACATCTCCGACACAAATCAACCGACTAGATGTCGGAACGCGACTAAAAATGTGATAAGCTAAACCGACGTCCACCATAGAGAATTCGTCAACGACTGTCAAGTCATAGGTATACGGTTCAGCATCATCGTCAGAATTATCACCGAAGACAGTATCTCCCGTGGCGTAAACTGGAATTGACAACGCCTTATGAATTGTAAACGCTCTTTCACCGATCGCTTCCGTCATGCGAGTTGCCGCGCGACCAGTCGGGGCCATCAACATCATGCGAGGTTGTTCAAGGATTTTTAAAACGTGAATAATTCCATTGATCGTAGTCGTTTTCCCTGTACCGGGACCACCTGTCAAAATCACAAAAGGATTCCGTACAGCAAACTTAATCGCATCGATCTGAGAATCATCATATCGAATTTCTTGCATCGTTTCCACTTCAGCAATAGCTTGCTCGATATCTTCATCGTCATACTCGACAGTGTCTACCATCATACGATCGACCACGCTACGTGCAATAGTTTCTTCATAGTAGGACTCTTTTGCAAACTGAACGGAATCCTCATGCAATTCAAGGCCCCGAGCCGCGCGCATAACGGCTTCGACTCTATCGAATGTTAAATTTACAGGATCATGACTGACAGTGCAATGCACGAGATCGTGGTAGTCATCCACGATAGTTGATCCGTCGCTAAGCATCGTATTCAAGTCATAGTATAAGAGGGCTCGTATACGTTCTTCGCTATCGGGGCTATATCCAAATGCCTTCGCTATAGTGTCCGCTTTCGAGAAGTTATAAGTAACTTTATAGTTTTTTAGTAAACGAATGAAGTTATAGGGATTTCTATAGAAGAGTTGATAGGCATCGTCGTCTTCGTCGACGGCAGACGCTATCGCTTTTATTAATAGTTCATCGTTAAAAGTTCGTCTAATAATAGACTGAATAGCATAATCTGATAATTGTTTCATGTTGTAATTCTTTCATTGAAGTTACAACTATTATACCACATTTACGTGTATTTCGCAAAAGAAAAACGCGCCGTTACTCAAAAACACAACCTTTGAGATCAATTTTAGAATTTTTCAATTCAAGGCCTAACGGTTAGCCTATTCCACTTCAATTCATCCCATTTCGACTAACGCCACACAATAAGACTTGTCATTGAAGTTTCTAATTGAACAAGGCCTTAAAGGGAGATGCCAAACTGTCTTGCGTTCATACATCTTTATAAGGCTGATTGTTTAAAGAACTTATTTGAAGGTGTCTTTAAAACCTTGTCCACGTCTCGCAATAACGAATGAAGCTCCGACGTGAACATTGAGTTTCATTCGTGGACAATAACGTTCTTTCGCCAACCAAGACGTCCACGCAGGGTTGACTTTTCTTACATAAACTAGATTTCGAAAGGCAATACCTTCAACAAAATTGCTAAACTGACGGTAGGCTAAAGAGTGTAACATTTCGTTGTATTTAGGACCTTGTCTTGATTCTGTTTGAGCTTTTTTCTTTTTGAAATCTAAATTTTCAATACAGATATCTTTACCTGTTTGAAGCGCAATGTCGACAACATCATTTACTAACTTTTGAAGATCTGTTGTTGTCTTAGAACCAGCTTTAAATCGATAAGGTAAGACTTGCGTTCGTAGAAGATGACCATACTTATTGGTTTCGGATAATGTAACGAAACCTTTGTTAAAATCAAGACCAATCGTTCCATAAGACGAACGTGTCAAAAATTCGTCATCTTCAACGTGGATCTCAAAAGTACAATACAAGTAAAAACGATTACGCTTTTTAATGATCTTGTAACTAAGAGGACTATAGCCTTGACGCAAAATCGAAACCAATTCAGATTTATGATATCGGAAATAAACGCGTCCGTAAACGTATTTGTCTTCGTCATTGGCATTTTTAAATTCACTAAAGTCTTTTCGCAATTGAATATCGAATTGATTGTTTTTCGAATTATAACTTAATTGAAGCATATTGTTTTGAGCTGTTTCTGACTTCGAACCGACAAATGACATTTGACTGTCTCGTTGTGCAACAAAACGTTTATAATCACGCTTCAATAAATATTTGGTTCCGAAACACAATTTTAAACGTCCTGATTCAATTTGATAAGTCACATTATCGAGTTTTTGTTTTAATTGATTCAGTTTATTCTTTTTAGAAACAATTTTATGTCGAAGATTTCGAAGTCGTACTAATGAAACATTCTGCTTATTATTTAATTGGACTATATAGTCGTTAAGTTTTAAAACAAGCTTCGGAAGCACTTTCTTTTCCAAATGTTCAATTTTTTGCTCAAGCTGTCTTTTTTCATAAACTTTTAATTCCCTCAAAGCGTTCAAACGACCCTGCGCATCTGAAATAATAGAACCCGCCGTCCTCTTCATAATCCCATATTCGTTTTGAAGATACGTATTATAACTTGATTTGTTAAACTTATCAGAATTCTTAATTGCATGAAACGTCTTACGCATGATTTTAGACTGACGTTTACGACGATCGTCAACATATTCAATCAAATCCGCATTGTTTTCTTCATGTAATTGAGTGAAAACCGTAAACTTACGTTTATGCATAAAAAGTCCTTCCCCTTTGTTTTAATATAACAATTATATCACAAAATCAAATTCCTGTCAAATAAAAAAAATACAAAACAGATGACGCGCCCAAGGCACGTCCGCGTTGTACTTTGAAATTCATAGGAGGAAAAGCTATGTTAAAAGAACACTTATCTGAAACGTACAAACAACTAAACAGAAATCAGGACGAGATTTCTTTTGAGGAAATCTTACAGGAGGCTGAAGCATTTGTCGACGCCGAACACAATGCCGTTACTCTAACAGATGACATCATTCCAAAGCTCGTCGCATTAGAAGAGCTTCATCCAGACTCATTGTTAGGGCTCTTTTTCAATCTAGATCCACGACAATATGCATTTGTCACGATTACGAGATCGGCAACAGAAATGATTCAGTTCCTAGATGAGCACCCCATCTATAAAAATCAATCGTACACAGTTGCCGCTATCGAGCCATCTACTATCTTTATCGAAGACAATTTGAATTAGAAAGAATATTTATGACTACAACAAAAGAAACAATTGGAAACATCTTTATCGTTACAATTACGAATCCCGATCAAGAATTTTTACGTTATATCTTCGACGGTGATTCTAAGACTTTGACAATTACAGGTGATAGTCTTAACGTTATCACAACAGACATTTCGTCAATCGAAGACTTCTACAATCATTGTAGCGACATCGATTATATCGCTAATCGAATTCGTACAAATGACAGATTGACAACGTTGAAAACCATCAACAACCAAATGTACGATAAATTTTTGCAAAAACGACTAGGCATCAACGAAAACAGCTTAGCTTATCCGCTTATCGAAGACTTAATCGACTACGTCAACGATTACTTCGAACGGAATGACTGTTTTCCTAATGAATTCGACTTATTAGAAGACTGCGAAGATCTGCACGAAGAATTGTCGAACTTAGTCGAAAAGAACGAAGGTTTCATTTCCGATTTGTTCGACACGCCAAAACTCAGAGTCGACCTTGCAGGAGCTCTATATCACGTTCTGAACAGTTTTCGTGACAATTACAAAAACTTAGAAAGGAACAATTAGTGAATTCTTTAGAATTATTCCAACTAAAATACAAAGAAGCTATTCTTCAAAAAGGCTTTCGCCTAATTGAAGAGACATCTAACGAAGCCGTTTATCAAAACGACGACAACACCTTAACAATCATCGACACCGATCCCGATTCAGACTTGCTCTTCATCGGTCTTTCCGGGAAAATCAACTCTGTATCACGCGTACATCACCAAGATGCGCACGGTACCTTTGAGCGAATCATGCACCAATTCCACACATAGAAAGGAATCCATCGTGAACATTACCAATAATTTTGTAACCTTAATCTACGTAGGTATGGGCATCTGCGTCGCACTTTGCTCAGCCATGCACATCCTCTACTTCGCACTCACCACGCACGACATGTTTAAAAAGCGTGACGCGACACTTAACACCAAACTTGAGCAAATTCGTGATGAAATCATCGCTGAAATCAAAACTTCAGGTGAACGCTCATCAGACCTCGTAGTCGGTGGTATCACGCAAATGACACAAGAATCAATCATGGCTCAAGCTCAAACAGCGAAAGACTTAAACGTCAATCTTATTGACGCCATCGACCGTTACACACAAACAACTGCTCACATCATCGAATCCAAAGAAAAGAAACGTGATCTCAACCACCGCAAATATCACCGCTTACGTTAATCGAAAGGACACTCGCCCATGGCTAATCGCCTTAAAGAATTACGCTTAGAACTAGGGTTATCGCAACCGGATATGGCTAAATACGTTGGCTTATCCGTCAATAGTTACCTCAAACTTGAACGAGATTTTCTAAAATATAACCCTAGTCTCAATAGCATTTTAAAAATCGCTAACAAACTAGGCGTCTCCGTAGACTACCTAACGGAACGCCAAACCGAATTCGCAGCCAGACCCGACTACATCGACGCCTGGCACCAACAATTTCTTGCACGAGTCGATCTCACAAAGAATCGGACTCAGAAGAAAAACATGGAAGACATTGCTGAAAAAGCAACTCTAACGAGATATCCATATAACTTGCTCGGTGATATTTTCAAATATAACGACTTACATGAAACCTCCGCTATCAGTGAGGCTTTTTTCGTGCAACTTGAACGAATCATCGATCAAATACCGCAACGTGACCGTCAAATCATTCGAGAACGTTATCTAATCGGAAATACGTTTGAAAAGATCTCTAAAAAGCACAACACGTCACGGCAACGCGTTCAACAAATTGTAACGGAACGTTTATTCGAAATTCGAAATGAATTAACGCCGTTCTTGTTTGATCCTGAACAAAAGGTCGAAAAACTCATGAAATTAGCGGACGAACTCGAATCACGCTGTAATAAACTAGACAACACGAGCGCACTAGATCCTATCTATAAATTGCTCGGACGAGACATCCTTGCCATGCGTCTTTCAAATCGTACAACAAATGCTCTGATGAATGCAGGCTGCGAGCACTTAATCGATACCCTACTATTAATCGCTCATAAAGATATTCGCAACGTTCGAAATCTCGGTAACGCATCAAGACAGGAAGTCTACGACTATCTCGTCACCCAGAAACTGCTACCAGACGATCTTGATTTTGACAGTAAATTTATTGACAAACTCATTCGATTCAAAATGCAAGAAACACTTGAGAAACTAGATGATTTCGCTATCAGTTGCTCTAAAGACGCAACCGTCGTCGAAACTATCAATCAAGCCAGGTTACGTGATTCTGAATACACTATCGTCAACGCCACTGTCACTAACTATGACCAATCAAAGCGCATCACTAAAGATTATTCTAACGGCGCAGTCATTCATGAGTACAAACTTTAAAGACTTTTCGCGAACTAGTCTTGCCTAACGGCAAATTGAGGTAATCACGAACGCGAAATCGTGATACGCCTCGCGACTTAGGCTTCTAAGTTGCCGCATTCGGCGGAATGCCGTCTGCGCGGATCGAAATAAGTACAAGGAACCAAACTTGAACATCAAACAAAATATATTATCGCACCTCTCACAAAGGTGCGTGGATCGAAATGCCGAATAGTAAGCAAAATACATTACAGAAAGAATATCGCACGTCACAGAACGTGCGCGGATTGAAATATCTTGCCATGGACTGAGAACAAATGTCGCACCTCCCTTATAGAGGTGCATGGATCACAACGAAAGGAGGGCTTCATGCCCAAACAATCGAAATTCTTTTACGCGCGGATCACAGGTGACCGTGCGCTTTTCACAAACCCCATCACTAAAGGTGGTGGTGAAAAATACAGTTATCCCATTCCCACTAAGCAAGCCTTAGAGGGAATCGTCGATAACGTCTATCGAAAACCTACGTTTACGAATGTCGTAGACGAAGTTAAAGTCATCAACCCCATTCAAACAGAAGTGCACGGCGTCCGTGCTCTTCTAAGTAACTACAAAGCAGACTTGAATTACATTTCTTATTTGAGTGACGTGGAATATCTCATTAAATTCCACTTCGAATGGGACTTCAACCGCGGAGACCTCACAGACGATCGCAAACGCCTCAAACACGAAGAAATCATGAAACGATCCCTCGAATTAGGTGGTCGTCGTGACAGCTTCTTAGGAACTCGTGAGTGTGTTGGCTATATCGAAGCAATCTCACAAGACGAATACGACAACGCCGAAACCTACTTCGATAACGAAACCATCGACTTCGGAATTATCTTCCATTCGTATTCTTATCCGAAAAACAAGAGCATGCCTCTTGTCGCACACTACACGAACACTGTTATGAAAAACGGAATCGTCACATTCAAATCGAAAAACGACTGCGAAATCTCAAATAAGATCAATGGTTTTAAATATCGCGAACCGAGCACAAAAATCAAGCCCGTCGATCAAGAATATAAAATCTACAAATCTTGGGGGTAATCATGGACTTTTTCACATCCCTATGGAAAACCTACAAAAGAGCCCAAGAAGAAAACCTCGTCGATCAACACGGCGACGGTCCAGTTCTTCTGCCACTCTATCACGAAAACAAACGCGCCAATAAAAACATCATCAACGTTCGTTTAAACAACGACGGTACCTTCCGTACCGCCGAATGGCTAGAAGACGACGCACGTATCATTTTCCCTGTGACGGAAAGTTCTATCACTAGAACCGCTAATCTTGCGCCACATGTACTGGTTGATAAGTTTAAAAATTACAGTCCCGATACGAATGCTCTTTATGACTTCTTCTTTGAACGTCTCGATCAATGGATCGCACAAGCAGACTCCAAAGTTGCAACTTTTTTGACAATCATCAAAAACACACTTCGAGACGAACACTTAATCGAAAATATCGCTAAAAATCTCTATAACAACCCAGTAATCGAAGACTTTACAGTGTCTTATCAGACCGATAAAGGCGACACTAAATCGATTGACTTATCCGATGTCTTTTTAGAGTTCACTGTCGAGCAATTTGACGACCTACAAGAT
Organism: Streptococcus oralis; assembly: GCA_905370255.1. The sequence goes on along the minus strand of CAJPKC010000001.1, from coordinate 36,718 downwards.
AAATCCGTTACCAACTACACAGAACTTCATCAGTCTTATATTGACTTTGTCGAAGCACAAAACCAACAAGACGCAATCGAACATCCTGAATGGTTCGATACGTGTATGATTAGCGGAACCAAACAACGCATCGCTAAGAACCACAGAACAGTCTTTGGTCGCAGTGGACTGATTTCTATTAGTAACCACTCAGAAGCTTATAAAGGACGCTACAAAGACCAAAAAGACGCAAAAGAAAACATGATCCGAATCGGTCAAGAAACATCTGACATGATTCATCTCATGCTTAAATACTTGTTGGAAAATAAAAACAGTGGTGTCTGGTTAGGTGGCGATCAATATATGGTTACTTGGTTCGACGACGACCTCATCAACAACCACGGTTTGGATCTCAAACAACCAGAAACATTTGAAAACCTATTCGATGCTATTCCTGATAACGATACAGCTACTGTCAAACCGAACCAAACCAATAAAAACATTCGTAACTCAGTCGCTACAGGCGTTAAACGCTATGACGACCAAGCGACTTATAATATTGCCATTCTAAACAAAACAGCTCCCGGACGCACCAGTCTCAAATACTTCCGCCAACTAGCTGGAAGTCAATTAACGAAAAACTTGAATAAATGGATCGAAAACTATTCATGGACATCTTCTTATAAGGGCGTCGCTAAAAGAAAAACCCCATCTATTCAAAACGTATTGACTGTCGCCTTTGGACTTGATCGAAAAGCACAATATCTTGATTTTGACAACGAAGCTTTCCAAAGCGTTCTCTATCAAGAACTCTTATCCGCCTTAATTGACGGCAAACCAATCCCGCAATCGATCACGCAAAAGATGAAAGACAATATTAAATCACCTCAACGATATCCTCATCACTGGCAACACGTCTTAGAAACCAGTATGGGTGTCCTCCACAAAGCAAACGGAAAGGATTTCTCCCCAATGCTCGACCAAAACGAAACCAATCGGTCATATCTCTTTGGACGATTACTCGCTATTTACGAGTTAATCGAACGTCAAAAATATTACCACATTGACGGACAAATGGATCGTGACACCAACGCTAAGCGTCTCTGGACAGCTTACACGTCGAATCCAACCAAAGTAATGACCCAGCTCGAAAACAAAACCAAATCCTACGAAGAAGCTCTCTTCAAACGCAGTCCAGGTATTGCTATCAAACTCCAAAAAGAAAAACAAGCAATCATCACAGCCTTAGATGAACACCGTCAAGATAAAAATTTCTCAAAACCTCTTGATTACACGTTTATTTTTGGCTACAACGGACAAATTAATCAATTCTATCAAAAATCAGAAAGCGAGAACCTAGATGTCAATTCTTCAAAATAAAATCGACTTTATCCTCACCATCGACGTAGACAACGCTAATCCTAACGGCGATCCACTCTCCGGCAATATGCCTCGTACAGATGCCAACGGTTACGGACTCATTAGCGACGTCGCTATCAAACGCAAACTCCGCAATCGCTTACAAGACTTAAACCAAGCAATCTTCGTACAAGCAAACCACCGTATCGACGACGAATTCCGATCTCTTCAAAAACGCTTCGAAAGCTATTTCGATAAGAAAGATACGGATCAAGAAGTCGCTGAAAAATCATGTCAATACTGGATGGACGTGCGAAGCTTCGGACAAGTCATTACTTATCAGAATCGTTCTATCGGTCTACGCGGACCTGTATCGATCACTATGGCGAAATCCGTTGAACCGATCGTCGTATCGAGTATGCAAATCACACGCAGCACTAACGGCATGGAAGCGAAAAAAGAAGGCGGTCGCTCGTCAGATACAATGGGCATGAAACACTACGTAGAACACGCTACCTATGTCATTAAAGGGTCTATTAGCCCGAATCTCGCAGAAGTAACAGGCTTTACAGAAGAAGACGCAGAGTACATCAAACAAGCTCTCTTGTCACTCTTTGAAAACGACCAATCTTCAGCGCGTCCTGACGGATCAATGACTGTTCGAAACCTCTACTGGTTCACCCACTCAAACAAACTCGGTAACGCATCTAGCGCACGAGTCTACGATCTAGTACAGTTCGACGAAACAACGGACGAGTTTGTCGTAAACGAAGACAAATTGGCGACATACGTACAGAAAGGCTTGAAACTAGACCTTATCGAAGGCTTCTAACAGAAACCTTATCAAAGACTTCGAATCCGTGGCTCGTCCACGGATTTTTTACAGAAAGGACGATTATGACCAACCAAACCGAAATCACAATCGATGACGTTATGCAAACAACGGTGCCCTTGAGCTCGACAGAAATAGCTAATAAATTTAGTGATGTTGTCATCGTAACAGGTAACTCTGAAACGGTTCCTTATTATAAGGACAGTCACTATCACGTCACAGTGCCTGAAACAGATACGCCTGAGACACGCGTTAACGTAGCCTTCCAACTAGCCTACGTTATCAAATACGGTAAATATCTCGCGAGCGAAAACCCGTCTAAGGTCACGTTTGCGAACATCGTATGTGACCCCAACTGTTTCGAAATAGCTCTAGCGATTCTCATGCCAAAAACATTATATCTAGAAACAGCACAGAAACTCGCAAACGATGAGGACTTGATTGACGCAACGAAACTCGCTGAAGAGCTACAAGTGCCAATTTCATATGCGATTGCTCGAAGCAAGAACATCCCTAGCATAACAATAAACAGAAAGGATTTTTAATATGCACTTTAAAGAATATGACATCGTTCTCGTCAAAGGCACCGCGCTCGATGTCGGTTCCTACAATCACCAACCGTGGTCCGCAACCATCAACAACCGCGAACAAATTACAGAGGATTTCTTATGGGTCAACCCGCAAGAACCTCAAAGCCGTACGATTGAGAGTGGCGACCCCATTCTCTTTATCGTGCCTATTTCTAAAATCATCAATAATGATTACTATGCAGAAACACACCAAACCGAACAGCCTTACCTAATCTTCACGGACAGTGACATTGACAGACTTGCACCGCTTAATCAATTCTTAGAAAAGCCCGTGGCAAACAGCGTTACAGAAACTGTTGAAAAACCGGCCAAGAAAAAAACTAAGAAAACCACACCGGTAGAAGCTCCTGTTGAGGAAACGGTTGAGCCTACTGAACAGGAACACGAGCACGAGCCCATCAACTATATTGGTTCTGACGAGGTCGGCAATGGTAGTTACTTCGGAGGAATCGTCACAGCATCCGTATTAGTGCGCGATCAGGCTGATGTGGACTTTTTGCTCGAGTTAGGTGTCCGTGATTCTAAAAAGATTTCAGACAAAAAGATTCGAGAGATGGCGCCACAGATTAAGGATAGACTCGAATACGCTGTCAGTGAAGCCATCCCCGCGCAATACAACCAAGCAATCGCGTCAGGTCTCCACATTAAGGAAATCATGGCCATTCTTCACAACGACGCTATCGGTAAAGTATCTGCCACGAATCCCGATTACGTTCTCATTGACGAGTTCGCAAGCGCATCTAAGTACAGTGACTATTTAGAAGCTTCGAACAAGAAGGTCGCGTACAGTGATCGCTTGCGATTCGAAAAGAAAGCCGAAAGCAAGTACTTAGCCGTTGCGGCGGCGTCTATTCTTGCACGTGACGCTTTCTTGACACAAATCGACACGATGAGTGATTTCTTGCACATGCCGATTAAGCAAGGCGTTACAGCGAAAGTGAAAGAGCAAATTGCACAACTCATGCGCATGGAGATCGATTTAACGCAATACGCAAAAGTTGACTTTAAAACGACCGAAGAAGTGCGCGCTTCGTTGTAGTGCTTCTTTTGAGTGCATCTTTTAGGAGTCTCTTTTGGGTTGCTTCTTTATAGAATTTCTTTTAAGAGACTTCGCTGACGAGGCTCGGTTACGATGAAAGTGGATAGATACTATTTAGATGACTCGTGTAAGAAAATTCGTGCGAACGTTGTCGAATCAACGTTTTCGACTACGAAACTCATGCACAGATATCTATGTCTATCCACTTTTACGTAACCTTATAGAAAATTCGCAAACGAAACTATATAAAATAATATGATTCGCATCTTTTGAAAATGACCTTTTTCACTTAGAAAGTGGATAGTGGATAGACAGCTCATTTTAGTCTCAAGGTTTAGACAATTAATTGAAACGTCTACTTAAAATCACCGCATAATATCACTCTGAAATCGAATTATTTCTTTTTCATTTTCAAAAAAGAAATAATTGAAAAGGTCTTGAAAACGACGAAACGCCTAGAGCCCGTTGGTGTTTCACGAAAGGTATAATATTAAACTATATAATTTGATATAAAGTCGTATGCGTAATCATGACTAATAATTTTCAAAAAAAAGAAATAATCAGCGCAACGTCATACGCATCAAGCGTTTCAGCGCTTCGCAAAAAGAAATACAAAAACAAGTGTTTTAGAAACCGCTAGAGCGACAAAGTTTTTCGGAGTTGAAGGAATTTCTTTTTCCGATATAAAAAGAAATAAATTATGTAAACAATCCAAAAACAGACACAAAAAAATATAGATTTCGACGAATACGGATAGAAAATGGACTAAATCGGATAGATTTTAATCGAAAAAGGATAGATATAAACCCTATTTGGATAGATATAATATAATTATTAACATAAAATATAAATAATAAACCTTATTATATCAACGTTTATATACATTAATGTATCCATAAGCGTATTCGCGTCTATCCACTTTAGCTGTTTTTTTAGACATTTCGTTTCAAAATCGCAATCCTAACTATATCAAATAATATAACTTATAATGAATAATGAAAACCTATATAATTTTATATATTTTATAATTGATTTTATAAATGAATTTTTTTTATATAAAAAAGTGGATAACGGATAGAAATACCTATCAAATTATAGGAAAAACAGGCGTTAACCCGCGCCACTACTGTATTTCTAAAAACGGACACACTGTCTAAAATCTATCCAAATCTATACAAAACGCTCTCCTTTTTTCGTTATTTCTATATTTTTTTTTCAAAGATGCGCCTAAAAAGCCAACGTCTAAAACATACACATAACGAACACATGTTTTTGTGCTAAATGTGCAAAATATTTGACAAATTATCACAATAGATGTATAATATATTTACACAATTAAACAGAAAGGGCGTTCGATATCCCGAACGTAAATATCTATTACAAAATGCAAAATAAAACTGAACGAATCGTCATTACCGTTGACGCTGAACTAAAACAAGAATTAACTGAAAAAGCAAATATCAAGCGTATCACGCTTAGCGGTCTCGGTCGAAATTTACTAGTGGAGTGGCTTGAACAACAAAAATAAGAAAGGTCTTCTATGTCTAACTATTTACAATTAAATACAGACTTTCTCGATCGTTGTTCTTCAGACTACAATAGTAATCTCAACCCCTACATTTTCGATACCATTCACTGCCTGCGCGATGAATATAATGACCCCGTACTAGTTGAAACAGAAGACGATATTTTAAAATTCTTTGTATCGTTAGCGAATCATCTTCGTAAAATTCATATCACTAATGAAGCAGTTCGTATCGGAAAACAACCAGACTTAACACGAGGTCGCCTCTTTAAATTCGACTTAGATGAAATCGCACTCATCATTCACGCATTTATCCCAATGGTTCAGCTGTCACTTACACAAAACACAAAAAAGTACGACTTAGCTGTATACAACCACGTAGGACCACGTGAAGGAACCTATCAATACGACAATCATCTAATTGAATCTATTATTTATAAGTTCAATCCCTCAACATCAAAGACACAATACGAAACTTGTATGCGTATCATCGGTATTAATGCTCAGCGTACCACTGAAACAAATGATCCGTACCGTATTGCTGTAGGAAATGGACTCTATAATAAAAAGACAAAAACACTTGAACCGTTCACACCCGAACACGTCACAACAACAAAGATTGCAACTAACTACAATCCTCAAGCATCAAACGTTATTCTTCATAATGACGATGATGGGACAGACTGGGATGTTGAATCATGGTTAGAAGACTTATCAGGCGGTCTTGTCGGAAAAGTTGACCATGAAATTAACACCCTGTTCTGGCAGATTATCGCAAGCGTTATCAATCCAAAACAAGTAAACGCAAAAGCCATATTCTTCTACTCATCTGTCGGCAATAACGGTAAAGGTACGTACGGTCAATTGTTAAAGAACCTCGTAGGTGTCGACAACTATTCGTCACTTCCTATTCCAGCGTTCAAACATGAATATATGAAAGAACAACTGTTAGGAAAGACGCTTAATATTGCTGACGAAAACCCGGTTGATGTCTATTTAGATTCAGTTCAAGATTTTAAAGCTGTTATCACAGGCGACGATATTCTAATTAACCGTAAATTTGAAAAACCAATAGCTGTACAAGTAAAAGCTATTAATATTCAAATGCTCAACGGGCTCCCTAAGACGCGCGATAAATCAGACTCTTTTTATCGACGTTTGATTATCGTCCCATTTAGTTATTCGTTTACGAATAATGGTGAGCGTCCATATATTAAACATGATTATATGTATCGTACAGAAGTTCTTGAATATGTCTTGAAACGAGCACTCGAATTAGATCCATTCTCCGAGTTTATCACGCCGAATGCTTCGAATGTCGCACTAGATCAATATAAGGAGGATAACAACTCTGCTATTGAATTTTGGAACGAATTTAACAATCGCTTCCAGTGGGATATTCTACCACCTGCCTTTTTATACGATCTTTATTGCGAATGGTACTCTCAAGAACACAACGGTGACAAAAAGTCTGCCTTTTCAAAGAAAGTTTTTCTCCAACATTTGCAAAACCACTTGCGTCAAAATGACACATGGGAGTTTAAAGCAAATCGAGAAACCTGTATGAGTCCAATTTATGTTGGCTCTTCAATGGATAAGGACGAGCCCTTAATCACAGAGTACAATCTTGTCCGATTTATGAATCCTGATTATAAAGGCTCTGATCCCGAAAAACGACGAGCATTCAAACGACCAACATCTGCAAGAGGCATCGTCAAAACCTAAAAAGATGCCGGCTAAACCGGCATCCATGTTCTATTATGCGTACATCGTACGCGCAATGATACAACGTTTTGCGAATTGCAAATTGCATGGTCATGAAACTCCTATTAAGGGCTAGAGCACTGAGCTCTAGTCCTTTTTTTATTGAATAAATTATAAAGGGAATATTATTATGAGAATCCAAATTCAATATAAAGGCACTAAAAAAGTTCATCGAAGCATTAAACGAACTCGTTCAGGACTTATCACTCACGTTAAACTAAAATTACGTGGACAAAACTAACTAACTGTAAAGGAACTATTGTTATGGAAATTAAACGAATCCAATCATTCTTGGCAACAATCAACGGTATCGAATTCAAGAACGAACGACGTTTCGACGTTGTCGAATATCTCTTGCACTTAATCGAATACGAATTCGGAGTTGAAGTCACAGCACAATTTGTCGAAGACTTAGACGAACTCGTTGAAGATTTGCCACTCGCATCAGAATTCACTTATTCAGATATTGAAAAAATTCTTCGCGATTGCGTACTTGAATCGAAATCGTTCGATACGCTACAGTTTAACATTGAATATTTAGATGACTGTACCGATTACATCAACGAACAACTCGCAAGTGGTGCTTATAAGACGGAGGCGTGATTATGGCGACTATTTTACAAGGAATTTTAGACTTTTACACGATGATCATTGACGTAGCCCTTCGGGTATTGCCTGAACCAAATGATTATTCGCTTATACCTATTTATAACTTCGTCTCCATCATCTTCACCGCTATATTCGGAACTTACATCATCTACCTACTATTCGAAAAAGTAAAACCTCTACGCAGCATTTTAATCACAACAAACTGGATATTTTGCCTTTTATCACTTTTACTTTTAGGAGGGGCGTCTTTCTTACCAAAAATCACTCCTTCGTTTACACAGGAACACGATTCAAATATCGTAATCAAACCAACCAAAAAGCAACTCTACACAAATGATTCAAACGTGAATTGGCGTTTCGAATACATCAACTACCCTTTTGTATATGAACTCTCTACAAATAAGTTCAAAGATCATGACGTTCAAGATTCAATGAGTGACGATGATCTTGTCTATGGCGACTTAATCGGATATAAAAGCAACTCTGAAACCAAAGTAAACGCTAGATTACTAAAAGAAAATATTCACATCACAAAAACAGAAAACGCAAAGAAATATCCCGATTACGCTTCATATAAGATCACGAAAATTGAAACGCGTGATGGATCTCTAACAGAAACAGCTTATCATAAATCAAGAAAGTTCGAATTCAAAGAACTCTATCTCGAAGTCATCGCCGATGTCGAACCTGATAAAATGAAAGATGCTCAACAAGACGAACAAGATCGCAAAAACCAAAAAGATGTCGATCAACTATTGAATAAATAGAAAGGCACTAACATGTCACTACTCACATTTGGCTTCGGAAGACGTAACGACGTCGAACAAGCAACAAAAGCCTACAATAAAAACGAAATCGTGCACCCCGACGCGCAATACTATGCCGAACAGACCGTTTTATCAAAAATGTCCACGTCCGTCATACTTTTCCTAAACGGAAAGCATCGAACAAAATGGATCAATTCAAGTAGAAAGGAATAACTATGTCGGATAATCAATTCTCAAAACGAGAACTCGAAATTCTTAAAAATTACTTTATTAACAAAATGTCTAGTCGTTTGAAACCGACTCCATTGAGTTACGGACGATTCTTTAGTGGTAAACTTGAAATCGATATCGTCATGCCGTTTCGTAGATTATTCGATTTCGACTTAGAATATAGCGAAGCAACTCAAAACATCTATATCGAAAACACCGATAGTTTCTATCGAGAAATGGCAAAAGAATTCGTTGACGACTATATCAATGCTGTCAAAATTAACGGCAAATATCTCGCAGACATTATCAACGAAACCGGTTATAAATTAAAAATCATCGAAAACCCCGTTGTTTACATGACGCCACGTGATATCCGCGAAGATTATCTAATCAAATGTGATTATTTGAGTTATAAACGTGATCCAAAACAATATGACGGCTTTAAATATAAAAGCCATGGTCTCACGCCACAACCCCAACCTAAAAAGTCACTTGCGTTAGTCACAGATAACGTTAAACTTGAAAAATGGGAATTTAAGAAACAACCTACAATCTTTAGCAAAACTACAAAAGTTGTGTACGCTCGTCAATTCCATATCAACTGTCTCGCAGGCGAACTCGATCCAAAATGGTTCGATTGGGTGAATGAATTTGAACTAATCGTTATTCCTGCTATTTTCGAAGTATTAAAACAAGCACTAATTGACACCTATCATAATGATTCACCTATTTCCGTCGACGAGCTGAAAAACTTAATTAAAAACAAATAGAAAGGAAAAACTATGTCGAAACACAAAAACATTAAATCACTCTTGCGTAAACTGACAACGCTCACTGTTTATCATGCTGAAAAGATTATTTCTACAGAACATCAACTTGAGAAAGAAATCGTACCGATGCTCAAGAACAGTTCAACCAAATCAGAAATCTACAAACAAATCCTCGCAAAAGCAAAGGAGTTGAACATCCTAGCAACAGCTTCTGTCATGCAATCTATGCATACGAAACTCGCAACGAGCATCCAAATCGAATCACTTCAACGTGAACTTGTAGCACTAGGTGAGGAATTGTGATGCGAGATAAAATTAAGAAATTTCTAAAAAACTACGATAGTCTATCTTCGATCGATGGCATCTTGTGCGGAATCTTAATTTTTGCACTACTGCGATCACCTTGGAGTTATATCGCAGCTGTCGGTATGATGATAGTCGCTGTAATTGCATTTGGCGCGAATACTCTATCGCGAACCGATACAAAAGAAAAACGTCGTAGATTGCAACAAATCACAGATTTCACACACGGCTTATCTCTAATCGTTTACATCGCAACCGTTATCAATATAGCGATTGGCGTTATCTTGCTACTGATAGGTAACTTGTAAAAGAATATGCATCGAAATAATGCAAAACCGCACTAAAAATGAGCATTTTTCAAAACAATATGCTATAATCGTATCAACCATTAAAAGAAAGGCTTGATATCTATCAAGAAATAGAAAAAAAAATGACAGGATTTACTGTAGGCGATAAGTTAGTCGCGACCCCTGGTCTCTCAGAAGAACAAATCGCCCAAATCGAAAAAGAACAAAAACAAGAAGCAAAACTCTTAGAAGAAGTCACCGAAGAAACCTTCGCACCGATTGAACGCACATCTGAACAAGAAAGTGTTATCGCTGGAGTGAAAAACGCAATCGACCTCAAAGACGGAACTTTAATTGTCACCTATGGCGTTGAAGACGCTAACTCGTTGATGACACTTTCAAATAAGGCGCTATTACAAGTCCGTGCCAAAGACGGAGGCGAAACGGGCGACATGCTCGCAAAACTAGCCGTCGACTTGACAACAGACGGACCGTCAGACGTAAAAGGCATCTTCGGAATGATTAAGTCTCTCGGAAATAAAGCAAAAGCGCTTCAAATCCGTTACGAATCCGTTCAAGCAAATATCGATCGTGTTATGGGCGTTCTTGAGCAACAACAATTAACACTCATCAAGAACAACAAAGACATGAACGATATGAAAGCGGCAAACCTCGAAAACTATCAACGCTTATCTGTTTATGTTGAAGCAGGTCTTCAAAAACTAAAAGAAGCTGAAGAAGTCGAAATCCCTCAACTTGAAGAAAAAGCTAAAAGTGGCGATCAAAATGATGTAAATGCACTCAACGAATACAAGAATGCAGTCAACCTCTTTGAAAAACAAGTTCACGATTTGAATGCACAGATGTCTCTTTCGCAAAACCTTGCAATTCAGTTAACCACCTTGACGAATGCAAACCTTGCGCTCATTCAAAAGATTCAACGTTCTAAAGGCATCCTCATTCCTGCTTGGTCGCAAACAATGCTCGTGACATTCTACGGTGAAAACTCTAAGAAAGCCTTTGAAGCAGATAAAGTCTTCACAGAACGTACCAACCTCGCAATCAAAAACGCAAGTGAATCATTAGCGAAGACCGTTAAAGAAACATCCGAACACGCAGAAACAGCGTCCATCGACATCGCGACTCTTGAAAGTGCGACACAAAACATCGTTCAAAGTCTTAAAGACATCGACGACGCTCGCGCTAAAGGTCACGAATATCGACAAAAAGCCAATGCTCGTATCGACGAATTGCGTAACGAAATCAAACTACAATTGGCAACTACAATTAGTCGCCAAAACGAGGTAAAATAATGAACAACTCAAAAGAAACCAACAAGAATAGTTTTAAAGAAGCAACCAAAAACTTACTCCACGCAGGTAAGACCTGGGTCGACGCCGCTATTGAAACAGGTAGCGATCAATACACAAAACGCATCGAACCTCGAATCGAATCGTTCAAAGACCGAATTAACCGTGAACGTGTCAAAAATCGCATCCGTTCTCAAAAGAAAACAGATGTAAAGCAAGACACGTCACGTAGAAAATACCACAAAGGAAGCTAATTATGCAAAAAACGAAGATCGTCGGGGCTATTGCAGGCGGACTATTCCTCTTGTCTCTAGTCCTCATCTTCGGTGTAAATATGGCTCGAGACCAAATAATCATCAATTCCGGAATTCGCTCATTTAAGTCATTCCTCGTAATGGCTAAAGGCTTATCTGGAATTTCTGCTATTGGTCTAGGTTATGCAGGTATCGAAGCATATCGCACAACTAGAGCTCAGCATAAAGCCATCGAAGATGATAAACATAATAAAATCACTAACCCTTTATACGATCAAGCGTCAACTATTCAAAAACTCAAAACAATTCAATCTGAATTAGACCCAACTTATAAAGATTACGCTATTCGAATGATCCATCAAATGAAAAGCGCAGAAACGTTGCAAGACGACTTCATCGAAATCGTCGAAAACAACGATTTGCCAGTCATTCAAGATATCGCAAATGAATTGCAATCAATCCAGATTCGACTGTTACAAGACGCTAAATCGATCTACCGTCGACTCGTCATCGCTGAAGAAGCCGACGTTATTGAAAAGAAATTGGCAGACAACGATAAAGTATTAAAAGATGCGAATAAGCTTATCACAGAAGCTATCAATTATCTCGATGTGAAAACACCATCGACTGAAGTTGATCTGAAAAACCTTATCGAATCTCTCCAAGATCTTATGAAACTTATTTAGAAAGAAGGAACCAAATGAAATCCTTTAACAAAATTCTAACAGGCGCGTTCTTAGCAACGACCCTTTTATTAACCGCTTGTTCGTCAGACGGCAAGCAAAAATACGGTAATCTTTCAAAAGATGAAGCTAAAACAGAAGTTGCTACATATTACAAAAAGATTGACCCTATTAAAGCAAAACTGAAGAAAGACATCTCTAGCGTATCACTTGATACAGCATCCGAGTTGCCAGATATCGATAAAGCTTACCCATATACCGTTGAAGGTGACGGTAAGGTCAATATTGAAATCTTCGTATCCTCTGAAAAAGCAGGTAAAGGCAAAGACGGTATCTTAAACGATATCGCAAAAGATTTCAACAACCAACATCAATCGCTAGACGGTGAAACTATCAGTGTTTCTATCCGTAGCATCCCATCAGGAACAGCTGTTGACTACATCTCAAGTAAGAACCACGTGCCTGACGGATATACTCCATCAAACAAACAATGGGATTACATCCTAAACGCGCGCGGTTTCGATACAACTGAAGTTACCGATAAACTATTCGGAAACACGTCAGGACTCTTGATGAAGAAATCCGTTTATAAAGATATCGCTAAAAACGGAAACGTATCAATCCAAGACGTTTCTAAGGCAATCGAAAACGGAAAACTGTTGGGTTACACGAACCCGTATTCTTCATCAACTGGTTTGAGTTTGCTTTCTCAATTCCTTTACAGTTTTGATTCAGCAAACCCTATTAGCGATAAAGCTCAAACGGAATTCCAAAAACTCCAACAAAATATTCCGTCAACATTCGTCAATACAGCTCAATTGCGTGAAGCAGCTAAAAACGGAACAGCTGACATCTTGTCTATCTCATATCAAACATACATTAACACGCCTGAATTCGCAGACTACAAATATGTACCGTTTGGCATCCGTCAAGATTCACCAGTATATGCCACAACAAATGATGCTAAGAAACAAGAAGTCTTGAAGCGCTTTGTCGAATTCGCTAAAAATAGCGAAAATCAACAAAAAGCAACAGACTACGGTTTCAACCAATTGAATGACTACAGTTATAAAGAACAAACAACGGACGGTAACATGCTCATGTCTATGCAGAAACTTTGGAAGAAAAACAAAAACTCTGCCCGTCCAATCGTCGGTGTCTTCGTAACTGACGTTTCTGGCTCAATGGCTGGCGAACCGATGAATAACTTGAAGAAATCACTATTGAATTCACTCCAATATATCAACGAAGATAATAAAATTGGATTGGTTTCATATAGCGATGACGTAACGATTAACGTCCCAATCAAAGATATGGATAGCACACAAAAAGCATACTTCACATCAGCCATTAAAGGACTCACACCAAACGGTGGCACTGCAACCTATAACGGTCTACTCGTAGCCGTTCAAATGGTTCTCGATGAAATGAAGAAAAACCCTGATGCTCGACCAGTCATCTTCGTATTGTCCGACGGTAAAACTAACCAAGGATACGACTTCGATCGTGCGGCTCAAATCATTCAAGCTCTTGGAATCACCGTTAATACAATCGGTTACAATGCCAATCTCGATGAACTCACACGAATCTCTAAGATTAACGAATCAGTGTCTATCAATGCGGATAGCGATGACGTTGTATACAAGCTGAAGGAGCTCTTCAACGCTGAGTTCTAGTTGTCGCTATAACAACTTTAGAGACTTTTCGCGAACTAGTCTTGCCTAACAGCAAATTGAGGTAATCGTAGACGCGAAACTGCGATACGCCTCGCGGCTTAAGCTTTTAAGTCGCCGCATTCGGCGGAATGCCGTCTGCGCGGATCGAAATAAAGAACTTTTAAACGCTGAATTATAATCTCTAGCCGTGCGATCTGGAATAATTGGTCGTACGGTTTTAAAAAAAAATAAAAAAAAGAAGGAAATCAGATGAAACGCTTATTAAAAAATAGTCTACTTTTAAGTGGACTCCTACTCACAGCCTGTTCTTCGCCTAAAGTTTCAGATATAAAAGTCGAAATTGTTGATCATGCTCCGCAAAATTACAAAAAAGTTGCTAAAACCGAAATCGAAATCTCAACACGAACTCCGATTAATGGCGACGTTTTGAACCAACCGTTCGACGATCTAGATATTAATTATTACGACAAAGATAATAATCTCGTCACAAGTGAGCAAACAAACACGATTCAAGAAGCCGTCAATCAAAACAAAACTAATATGACGCTTGTTCTAAACAAAGGACGAGGCACAAACATCAGCTATAAAGCACATCTCGACAAAGATAAAATCGAATCTCGTACATACAACGTACCTCATATTGCCGAGGTTAGCTCTAAAACTAAAACCGAAGCTGAACTAAAAGATCAAGCTAATCGAAATAACGAAGAAACAGTCTACGATTGGGAAGGCACGTCTTCTAAAACAATTGAATCCATCAAGATCCGATATAAGCAAGATTATACTGATCGTGAGCACAAATACACATACGACATTGCGTCTGGTAAGTACAAATGGAAGTGGGTTGCCGTGAGACGCACTCGCATTGACGAATATATCTACAAATATCAAAATAACAAACTTGAATTTGTCAACCAAAGCCAACGTACAGAATAATTGGAAAGGAAAACCAATGAAAAGACTAACTTTTATCACGATGCTCTTGTCAACTGTGCTACTCGCCGGTTGTGATGAGTTGAACGAACCTGATCCTCAAATCACAAAAGTTAAAACAACCGTGATTGAAAAGAACAAAGATAATTACCAAACTGTTGCAAGAGCTGAAATCGAAGTAAACACAAAAGAACCTGTTGAAGTTGATCCTCTCAATCAAGACTTTGATAATAACTGCGTTATTCGTTATTATGATAAAGACAATAAGATTATCACCAACGAATACACACGCACCATTCAAGAAGCCATTAATCAAAGCAAATTCGGACAAACTCTTATCCGAAACAACGGTATCGGAATGCGTGTCGATTACACTGTTCACTATAAAGATCAGATGTTTACAAAAGCTCATTCAAAAGATAAATCGATCACTGTCCCTCGAAAAGCAAATATCAAAAACGTTGATGCAACAGAACTATCATTGCAAGCAGCTCTAAATAAAGACAAAGAAGACACTTTTGAATGGACCGGTAAAACTGATCCTAAAGTAAACACAATTACAATCACTGAAGATAAGAGTCGTGGCGGACTCATCGGTCCCGCGATCGACGATTTGTCTACGTTAGCTACAGGAGACGAACACAAACACATCCGAAAATATAAATACGAAGACAACAAGCTGAAACTAATCAGCGAATATGATAAATAAAGGAAACACAACATGACAGAAAAACAAATTAAAAAAATCCCTGAAATCACAACCCCTCTTCGCAACTCTATCATCGAAATGCCCGACATCATTCGAAAAGCATCCGGTATCGTCATCTACGGAAAACGAATTAAATCAATCGTCTACTCTCTTGACGTATCCCTCCTCGCAAATACAGACGCGGACGCGGTTCTCTGCGTGTATCCGTTTACTCCGAACACGCAAATCCTCAGCGCCGTCTCTCTCGTCGCTAAAGCGCCTATTTTAGTAGGTGTCGGTGGCGGCCTCACACAAGGTGAACGTTCTGCCCGGCTCGCATCTCACGCAGAAGAAAACAATGCAACAGCCATCGTCTTAAACGGACCTGTAACAGTGGATACGGCTAAAATGGTACGCGAATATGTCGACATTCCCGTAATCTACACAGTAATTGACAAAACGCGAGATCTACAACCGTACATCGATGCCGGTGTAAACATCGTAAACGTCAGCGGGGGTAAAGACACCGTGGAACTCGTCAAATGGGTTCGTGAACAATACCCGGAATTCCCGATTATCGCATCCGGCGGTAAATCGGATGAATCCATCGAAGCCACTATCGATGCTGGCGCTAACGCCATCACTTACACCGCCTATGGTATGATGGAAGAATACTTCCACCACAAAATGGAACTATACCGAAATTGACATCCACTGTTCAAACATAACAACCTTAAAGACTTTTCGCGAACTAGTCTTGCCTAACGGCAAATTGAGGTAATCGCAGACGCGAAACTGTGATACGCCTCGCGGCTTAGGCTTCTAAGTCGCCGCATTCAGCGGAATGCTGTCTGCGCGGATCGAAATAAAAAATACCAAAAGTTATTACAAGAACAATTGAACAGCGCGTCATAAAACGTGCGCGGATCGAAATCTCGTCGACGCCGACTACAAGCAATTCTTGATCGACATCAAAACCAATTCTAGATTCTCGGACAAATTCCACGTTGTCATCTGCAACAGCGTGGATCCGATGATCTACTACGAAATCACAATCCAATGAGTCGACACATCCACAGTAAAGGAAAACTAACAATGATCTACGAATTTTTATATAAAGATAAACCACCTGTAACAGTATGGTTACTAATCGTTCTATTCATCTTCACAAGTATGATATCAACCTTAACGTTCTACGGCATCTATTCAAAAAACTCAACAGATGCTGATAGGGCATTCTTCGCAACAGTCGGCGTACTTATGACAGCCCTCATCGGCATGTCATTTCTCGGTTCGTCAGCGATCTACGTTTATGATAAAGTCACAACACCAAACGAAAACACAAAAACGACGGATATCTACAAAATCACAAAAGAAAAGGACTACCTAACTTTCACCTCCAAGAAGCCCTACAATCATCTCTATAAAACCAAAACTATGGAAATTACCTACGCGAACTCCGGCGAATACGTAATTGTAACAGACCATCAAGCCTATAAAATCCCTAAAGAATTCGTCAGCGAGTCCCGCTGACGAATCAATTGCGAAGAAACCAAAAATGTGATATAATGGTAAGACATAATAACAAGAAAATAACCAAAGAAAAACAGGTGACAAAATGACTAAAAAATCAAAATCACTTGCAGTTGGCTTGTTAGCATCACTTACCGTTTTTACGCATACGAGCATCCTCGCAGAGACCTTTATCGGCATCCGTCCGATCACGTCAGCGCAACAGGCGACGTTAAACTATGACGGAAGCATTGCGGATCCACATATCGAGAAACCACGAACGGTAAACATGCAGCAGGCCAACGTGAGCGACCCCGGTAACAACGCAGCGGTACTAATCCGTGGACGTCACGGCATGGAATACTCGTTCGGTAGCGGGATGTTCATCTCACCAAATGTCATCATAACTGCCGCGCACGTACTCTCTGACGACAATGGACAGTTGCTACCGGGAGAACTTTACACCTACTCTCAAGGCTCTAACAGCGCCTATCAAGCGGGCACTTACGAGCCCAACGGTTTAACCTATGCTTTTAATGCATCGAACATTCACTTCTATAACCAAGGCGCTTATAAGCCATCTACACCGACTGATTTAATGGCTATTGTCGTAGACACGCCTATGCAGTTGACTTATCCTGGTGCTGAATTCAATGACTTAGGTGATCCTAATGAACATCTCACAAATATTCGAACAGTCGGATATCCTGCAAGCGCAGACGGTACGAATTTGACACTTGGCGCGCTCTATCAAACAGGCGGTGCTCTAAGAAGCGGTCACGGTCACGCAGGTATGATGATGTCGGATGGCGATTCGATTGAAGGTGTTAGTGGCGCAGGGGTCTTAAACGACCGCAATCAAGTTGTCGGCGTACACACGTCAACATTCTTCATGAACGATGGAACACATCCCGGCTCTATTCGATTAACTCAAGAACATATGAATTGGATCAAACAAATCGTTGAAGCAAATAAAGTACAAGGTTGGCACGAATATAACGGCGCTAAATACTACTTCAAAGACGATGGTCACTTGTTACGTAATACAACACAAACCATCGACGGCGAAGAATATACGTTCGATGCACTCGGTAAAGCAACAGCTAAAAATGAAACTTCGAGAGTTGTTTCACGTGAAACGAGTCCATCCTCATCTAACACAACCCCGTCTTCATCCAGCACGAAACCATCTTCATCATCTAGTACGTCGTCTAGCTCTAGTTCCACAAGTAGCTCATCAAGTTCGACCAAACCGTCAACACTCGTAAAACCAAGCGTTTCTGAAAATAAACGTTTTGTCAATAAGGCACGTATCGCTAAAGAAACAAATAAAAAAGATAACGTAACGCCTATTATTGTAGGGGTTCTGCTCGTTTCATTTTTAGCTGGAATCGCAGGAACCGTTATGTTAAACAAAACTGAATAGAAAGGACCACAATGCCTTCAAAAGAAATTGATTTATCTGTATTTCCACAGAAGACTTTTCGTGAATCACTCGCTATTTATGATGAATGGAACTTCGCAAAAAACAGTCTTCCACGGTTAACAGAAAACTACAAACAAGATCTGCGTGAAATTGTTGCTCATATTGTCGCAACTTTCCAAAACACGCATCCTGAACAACGCTTACATTTTCTCTATAATTCAGACGACTTCATCTTTCAATATACTCTTGAAGAATATTTCGAAGACGGACGCCTCTTCGTAAACTTTTACGTTAAAGGTGTTGACGGAGAACTCCGTAAAATTGCAAGCTGCTACGACGGCAACGTTCTTTTCGATATTGAAGGATTAACAGCCTTTGTTGAAATCAAAAACGTCTACAATTTTGTAGACGCTTGGCCGATTCAAGGTTTTTATGAGTCTTTTATTGTGACGACACGGGAATACTTAGAAATGGTGAAATAAAAAAAAATAGACCTTTCGCGAAAATCGGGTCTAGTTATCAGTTTCTGATAACGCTTTGAGGTAATCGTAGACGCGAACTGCGATACGCCTCGCGGCTTAGCTTTAAGTCGCCGCATTCAGCGGAATGCTGTCTGCGCGGATCGAAAAGAAGACAACCCATGGAATCGTCGCAATATTATAATATTATCTCTCTTTGGCGCAACAACGCTTTATTGCACCCTTACGGGTGCGTGGATCGAAATAGAAATGAGTAAATATATGACAAAAGCAGATACAATTTTTAAAACGTATATTAGGAAAATCATGGAAGACGGCGTTTGGTCAGAGCGGGCTCGGCCTAAGTACAAGGATGGCACAACTGCCAATTCCAAGTACATCACTGGGGTTTTTATGGAGTTTGATCTGGCCAAGGGCGAGTTCCCTATTACGACTCTTCGTCCTATTGCCATCAAGTCAGCCATCAAGGAGATGCTCTGGATCTACCAGGACCAGTCCAACAGTCTGGAACTCCTAAACGACAAGTACCAAGTTCATTACTGGAATGACTGGGAAGTAGGAGATACGGGAACGATTGGAGAGCGGTATGGTGCTGTCGTTAAAAAGCACGACGTCATCAACAAGATTCTCAAACAACTAGAAGCCAATCCCTGGAATCGTCGTAATATCATTTCTCTATGGGACTACCAATCCTTTGAAGAGAGCGAAGGACTCTTACCTTGTGCTTTTCAAACCATGTTTGATGTACGGCGCGTCGACGGTGAAATCTATTTAGATGCCACCCTAACGCAACGCTCAAATGACATGCTCGTCGCTCATCACATCAACGCCATGCAATATGTAGCTCTTCAGATGATGATTGCCAAGCACTTTGGCTGGAAGGTTGGAAAGTTCTTCTACTACATCAATAATTTGCACATCTATGACAATCAGTTCGAACAGGCGGATGAGTTGTTACGTCGAGAACCGTCAAATTGCCAACCGCGCTTAGTCTTGAACGTACCAGATGGAACTAATTTCTTCGATATTCGACATGAAGACTTCGTGTTAGAAGATTACAATCCAGTCAAACCTCAATTGAAGTTTGATTTGGCGATTTAAAAAAAGCATACTCAACAGTATGCTTTTTATTTGCTATTTTTAAGTTTTACGCTAAACTCTAGCTTATTCTTCGTTAGATTAATCATAACGACTTGCACTTCATCGGGAATGACAGAGCCATTTGAATAGAAACACTCAACACCGTACTTGAAGTGATCATTTTTGCGAGAATTGATTAAGTAATCCGCTAGACGCTCAAAATCGTCCAATGAATACTGCACAAAGCCGTAACGTCTTAGACCCGGTACTTCAGGATAATCTAGCTTGAGACCGTTTTTAGAGCTATTGACAAGTTCTTTCAAGTGAGCAACTCGAGCGGCATTTGAATCGGCTGTCCCGCGCGAAGCTGGCGCGTAACCCATGTCGTATTTCGCCCCCATGTTCAGGTGCGCTGTTCCCATGAAGAGTAAATTTGAAATATCACCGTCACTCAAACAATAACGAAACGGGATCAAGTGCGTTGCGTGCCATAAATTATAGGTTTGACCGTGCACTTCCACCTTATCATACCATGTGGCTTTCCGCCCGGGTATATGGGCGCGTTTACGCATAGATGAATCTCGCACGACAATCTTGCGCTTGATCAGATCCTTATTACGTACAAGAAGATTCTTGTCAATAAACATGAAGGCACCGACCACACGTTTACCTTTTTGTCCAGATTCGAGCTGACATGTCACAATGTCTGTCATTTTAGAGACACCGTGCTCGTTTCTCGCAAATAACAACTTGTGAAATGTCTTTCGAGAGCTGACAGTGGACACGTGTAAGTCATTTCGATTGATGGATCGCTTACGCCATCTCGATCGAGTGAATCGCTTAAAGAGTACGAATCCAAATATCGCGATAAGAAATACGATGAAGAGAACTTGTTCGAAAACTAATTCGTTCATTAAGCGATCACCTCATATTCGTATAATCCTGTAAGGAAATCGCTAAAGGTGTACGTAATTAGTTGCGGATGATTGTATCCTTTATCGCTAACTATATCGGAGCGATGAATCACGATACACGATAAGGTAACATCGATCACGACGCCTTCTGCTTCTTTGAGAAACTCGGGCATTCCTGCTTTGGATCGAATGCGAGTAATTCGCACAAGATGACCTTTTAAGTCTTTCACATTCTGCACCGTACCCGCAGTCGCACGCGCGTTTGCTAAAATAGTTGCTTCATTCATAAATCTTTATCAGTCTTTCTAAATATAATTCGTCTATAATTATATCACAAAAAACCTTAAATTGCAAAATATCTGCCAATATGCTATAATAGCATTACTAGAAAGGAATTCATATGTCAGACTTTTTCGAATCATTAAAACAATCTACTCGCACTAGTCGCGATGTCGTAGCTCGCACACGTGGCTTTGAGCTTGTCTCAGGCGAAACTAATCAAGATCTCTTACCAGCACGTGAAACCGCTCACGCGGCGGGATACGACTTAAAGGCAAGCCAAGAGGTCACTATCGAGCCCGGTGAAATTGCACTAGTACCAACCGGCGTCAAGGCTTATATGTTGCCTGATGAAGTCTTGTACTTATTCGACCGTAGCTCAAACCCTCGCAAACGCGGGCTCATCTTAATTAACTCAGTAGGCGTTATCGATCACGATTACTATAACAACCCTTCTAACGAAGGACACATCATGGCTCAATTCAAAAACATCACAGACGAGCCTGTAACGATTCAAACCGGCGACCGTATCGTGCAAGCTGTCTTCGCTAAATATTTCGTTACAGACGACGATAACGCGAATGGTGAACGCACAGGCGGTTTCGGATCAACTGGTGACTAACAATGTCTAATTTTCTATTGCTTGACGTAAATGGAACCGTCGGAACAGATCAACCGCCGTTGATCGAATATTTGAACAATCCTGAATCATTTCCATGGATGGATCGAGTACATGCTTATGTCAATAAACAAACATTGAACACAATTAAAGACATTAGTGAAAAATACGATGTCACGGTTTTATGGATTAGTTTACGTGCGAATGACGCTTTATCAATAAATAGTCTGATAGATGTAAACTGGGATTATTTGGAATTGAATGGCTCGTTTAACGGTTCAAACACATGGCCAAAAACAGCGCCTATTGTTGAATTCTATAAACAACATCCTAATTCAATAATCGTCGTTTGCGACGATATGTTGCGTGTAAACGGTGCCTATAACGAACTTAAAAACGAAGCACCTCAAATTAAAACAGTAATTCCACCGACCACTACAGGTATCACATCCGAAGAACTAAACGAAATTGAACAACATTTCGATAATCAAAACCGTAAAATTTTATCAACTGACGAGTTCTTCGGTCCCGACTGGCGGGACGAACTAGATCAAGTTGAAGATGATTGGATTTAATCGTTCTGTTCCCCTTAAAATTATGTTTTAAGGGGAATTTTTTAAATAAAGAATTTTAAAGAATTGCGTCCAAGACGCAATCGTTCTTTATTTCAGATTATTCGAAAGGATTATATTATATGTTTGACTATTACGACGACGAGGATTTTTATCCACAACCCGATCCACCTCATATTAAACAACTAATTAGAGATCTTGATTCAATTTTAGATAACAAATCAATCAAAGTTTTTACCGATTTCGACTCTAAAGACGGTTATAATCACATTCGCATTAATGCGTTCGCAAAATCACACGGCTCATGTTTCTTGAAACTATATCCAAAACCGAACATCACAAACGAAAACTCAAAATGGGACATTGAAACTCATATCTATAATTACGAAACATCCTTTTTCGAATGGGACGATACCATTTCAAATGTCACACTCGAAAATCTACCACAAACTATAAAAGAAATCATCAATAACATTAGAAAGAATTATAAACATGACTAAATTATCTGAAAAACTACAAGACTACCAATTCGCACTAGGCTTAACTGTTGTGGGTATTTTCTCCGCGCTCGTAGTCTATGCGCCACTCTACCTGGGCGTTTTCTTTTTCACGAAATCGTTCAATATGTTCTTGACACTACTAGCATGGTTCGTGCTTTATAGTATTATCGTATTGCCAATCGTAGCCGTTATTGCTTTGAAGATTCTTGAAAAGAATAGCTAGAAAGGACGTCAAATTGAAAAAATTAACAAATACGGCTTTAAGTCTCTTAACATTTTTCGTTCTAGCGATTCTCCTAAACGGACCGCTTAAAAATTTCAATCCACTTCCACTCTTACGAAACACGAAAGATGATTACTATCTCGTAGCAGGTTCATCAGGACTCGACCCCGAAACATTCAATCAAACATCAAACTTTGCCTATAGCGAAAAAGATGAACTAGGTCGTAGCGGTCAAGCTCGTGCAACAATTACTTCTAAAGACGTGTTCGACTCAATGAACTACCGCGGTCAATTCAAAGACGGTGACAATCCAAGCGGTTATCCTGCGAAAAACTTCAAAACACGCATCCACACAACAACGGGTACCTATGACGGTTGGTTCTACAATCGCAGTCACTTAATTGCTGACTCATTAGGTGGTGTCGCTGAAAGCTATAACGCCATTACTGGAACCCGTATGCAAAATGTTGGCAACCGTTCCAACACAGGCGGTATGCAATATATCGAACGCAAATGCGTTGACTACTTAAAAAAACATCGTTCTGTAAAACTTTACTATCAAGTTACACCGTACTATCGCGATGATGAACTCATTCCGCGTACCGTCGAAGTACGAGCTCTAACGAGTGACGGAGCTATTGACGAAAAAGTCATCACATATAACACAGCAAAAGGATTTACTATTGACTACCACACAGGCGAAGTAACTAATAACTCGAAAAAGAATAAATAGAAAGAAGACAAAACAATGAAAACCCTCCACAAACTTGAATCAGGCGATACAATCTTCATCATCACAGACAAATATCAAATCAAAGAAATCACTCTGAAGTACGAACATCTTTTAGAAAATCGAAAAGATCGTTGGATGATCGATCGACCGTATCAGCTTAAATCTGACATCGTCAAACACGGTCGAGTGCGATTGACAAAGGTCTCGTTTCATGAAGAAATGGACTGGGATGGATGTCATTATCTTAAGCGTTGGCGTGATTATGATGATACTGACATGTATGCATATCTCTCACGCGAAGATGCTGAAGCTTTTTTAGAATCGCAAATATCAAAAGAGGAACGATTTGAATCTCTTCATATTAAAGTAAAAGAAGACCTCTCAGATTATCTACAAGATGTCAAAAACATCCTATCAAACTATATTGAAAACATCAAAACTTCAGACTTAGAAAATGTCGCTACAAAATCCAAAGAGCATCAAAATCTTTTAAAACTTTATGACGCCATTCAATCTACAAAACTATAATGACTACGACCTCAAAATTCACCAATAGAAAGAAGACAAAACATGCGTTTCTCCAATATTCAAGATGATCCGTTAAACTATAATTTCAATACAATACTCGAAGAACTAGAAAATTATTTCACTGTCTATGTGCATCGTTATCCATTTATAGCTTATATAAACACAGACCAATTGACACTCACTTTACATGAAGAAACCCTATCACCAACAGATGTAATTGTTCACTTTAAAGATGATCCAATTCTCAAACCTGACTTCAAAAAAGCATATATTCCAAAAAATCAATTAAAAGGACTCTTCTTCAATACTATTAGCAATGAAACAAAAATAGACATCAAATCTGATAGTTTTTCAAAAGAATTTCTACAAAAATTAATTTGTAACACGGCACCTATCAAAAAATTCCAAGAACTCTTACATAACACCATTGCAAATAAAGCGCTTGAAAACATCACCAATTCTACATCAAATGAGTTAAATGCTATGTTTAATGCATATTTTGAAGACAATTTATTAGATTTCAATATCACATATAAATTGAATTTTAAATACCGCTTTCTTGACACAAGACATATCGAATTAACTAGATACGAAGAAAAATTCGAACTAGTAAAATCAGAATTAACAAACAAATGGATGCTTAACGAAGAACTTCCAGAACATTTACTTGAAAAATTCACACAAGATTGTGCAATTATTAAAAACCTTATTCAAGAGCAACCAACAACGTTAGAACGTGTTTTGAATCGACAATTGGATCCTGAACTAATTCCATACCTCAACACAATCAATTATATCGACACTAAAATAACTGCGCACAAACGTGGTCCTAAATGGATTGTTAATAATAATTATGTTGATATCATCCACGATGATGACTATATGATTAGAGGCTATCAACTCAATTTAGAACTGCCAATCCAACTGACATACAATGATGAAGAACAAATTATTGTGACATTTCCAATAACACCCGGTGAAAGCCTCAAACCAGCACAACAAGTAATCGATTCGTTAGAATCAAGCGTCTATTACTGGAATCCCATTAAAAAACAACTCGCACATAATTATGTAAAAAGCCTAGTCACAGATGCAATTGTACCAAAACATGAAGTGATTAAGCAATTAATCTTCAGCTCAGATAATAAAGTACTACGATTTAAAGAAAATAATGTAGAATACTGTCTAACAATTCGAGGTGACGAAGTTACATATGAACGTGACGGTAACCGCCAGTTGACATTTTTAAAGAAGGAAAATAACTTCGATATTTCTCTCCAATATAGTTCTTTGTTATATGAAAAATTTCAAGTAGTCAAAAATACCATTCACGAGTTAATTGATAAATTTTAGAAAGAAGACTATGCTACAAACAATCAACTTCTCAAACGAATTCGACCTCAAAGCTATCCATGACTACATTGGGCGAATTCCTAAAATCAAAAAACTGAAAAACAAACCTCTAAAAATGACCATCTTTAAAGAATTCACAACAGATATGGCAATACCTATTCAGTCCAATTCTATCGAAGATGGTCTCGCAATGCTTTATCAACAATACCACGATTCAAAAATGACACTTCCAAAAATCGTAAATATTGATGAAACTAAAGATAAAATCATGATTACTTATATGCCATCAACAAATACACCATACAAGATTTCACTTAAAATTGTAAAATAGAAAGGCTTACGATGTCTAAACTAAAGAAACTATTTTTAATCACAACCGCACTTTTTTGTAGTTTCTTCGTATTAACCGCTTGCTCTGAAAGCAAAATCGCAGACAAACCTGAAAATTCAGCCGTCTACGACCAAGCTAAAGTCTTGTCAAAAGAAACAATTCAAACTATTGACAAACTAAACGAAAAAGCAGATAATACGGACAAAAAGCTAAAAATTGGCGTTTACATCGCAAAAGACCTAGACGGAAAATCTGTCGAAGAAACCGCACTCGAAATCGCTCGTAAATGGAAAATCGGCGACAAGGACACCAATAACGGCGTTCTTCTGTTCCTAGCTATTAACGATAAAAAATCACGTCTTGAAGTATCTGATAACCTATCCACGCGATTAACCGATATCCAAAGTAAAACTATTTTGGACAATATGAAACCAAAACTTCGAAACGACGATTACGACGGAGCTGTCCTCGACGCTGTAAAAAGCATCACTGACGCAAATAACGGTAAAACCATCAAAGAAAATAAAGACGATGACAATATGACATTATACATTGTGGGTGGACTCATACTAATTGTAATAATCGGCATCGTCGTTCTCTTTGCTATTGATAGTGGCGGAGGCTTCGGTGGCGACTCCGACGGATTTTGGTTCTCGTCCGGCGGGTCATCTGACGGAGGTGGATTCTCAGGCGGTGGCTTCTCCGGAGGCGGCGCTTCCGGCGGTTGGTAAACAGAAAGGAAAAAATATTATGAACAAAAACTATTCAATCATTGGCGGAATCATTGGATTCCTCGTACTTATCGGACTTTTCGGACTTTTCATCGGCGGCTCTTACAACAGCCTCGTCGGTGCTCAAACAAAAGTAGAGCAAGCGCAATCGAAAATCGAAACAACCTTGCAACGACGTTATGACCTCATCCCTAACGTTGTCAACAGCGTCAAAGGCTATATGAAGCACGAAAGCGATATCTTCGAACACATTGCAGATGCTCGTGCAAAAATCGGATCAAGCACGGCAACTAAAGCTGAAAAAGAACAAGCTCAAGGCGAACTCGACTCAGCTATTTCCCGTTTGCTCGTCGTTCAGGAAAACTATCCACAATTAAAAGCTGATCAACAAGTACAAAACTTGATCACGGAGCTTGAAGGTACCGAAAATCGCATCTTCGTAGCACGTAACGACTACAACGAAGTCGCTACTAAATATAACAACAAAATCCGTCGCTTCCCATCTAATATGATTGCTAGTATGTTCGGATTCGAAAAAGTTGAATTAGTAAAAGCAACTGAACAAGCTAAATCAACTGTACCGTCTGTTGATCTCAATAAAGATTAATCTAGAAAAGCGCCATCCGATTACGGATGGCTCGCTTTATTTTTTTAACGAAAGGAAGTCATCATGCTCATTTTTAAATCCACATTATCCGTTGTAGTAACCCAACCCGAATTCCCAGAATTCATCACTAAATTCGATCCAACGATTAAACTACCAAATCTTAACAATCTATCGGGATTCTACAAACCAGCATCTCAAGAATTAACCATTATTCGAAATCAAGAAGAAGTTATTAAAACGATTATCACTGACGGACAAATCGAAGTAACGGTTCCATTCACAAGTAGCGTAAAAGAAGAAATCAAAGAATATATTGAATACGTCTTCTTCAACGACGGACGACTTTTCAAATGGTTCGCCGAAAATGACATGGACGAAGAAACGCATTTATCTATTGCAACGCGCTTGATGATTGACCAATGTTACAAAACCAATGTCGCAGCTACTATCAAGCCCGCCTTTGAAAAACTCGAACAAGGCATCACTCATCCAACAGCAACCAGCCGTATCATCCGTGACAGTAATGACTTTATCATCATCACAAACAGTTATTTCCTAGAAATGACCATGCAAAAAGATGATTCGTTCACATTCTTCAACGTCAATCGTCAACATACGTTTGAACCAACGCTTAAGACTTATCAAGAATGCTACGAAATCGGTCAATGGCTTGATAATAAATAGAAAGGATCTAATATGTCTATTAACAAACTTAAAAAAGAAATCACCATTTCAAACATCACTCGCGACCCCTATTACAAAGAAGAATATCTTTTCGAAAAAGATCAATTAACCTTGAGCGATCAAGTTACAGTCTTCGTTGGGCCAAACGGTTACGGTAAAACAACTCTTGTCAACATGCTTAAAGAAGCACTCGAAAGAGACGGTGCTATTTCATTCAGCAACAATGCCTATGCGCGAGGTCTTGCGCGAGCATTTAAATTAGCTGAAGCTGACGAATCTGCAAAAGACCGTGCAAATATCGGATTCATCTCCTACGATTCACATGCCGATGATCACACAAATTCTATTTCTGCGTCTCTCGTTAACAATAATATGCGACAATTGCTTCTACGTAGAGAATCATCTGAAGGCGAAAACAATTTGATTTCCCTCGCAGACTTATTCGATAACGCTCAAGCTATCGCCAACGAACATCCCGATCTTGAACATCTAATCATTTTCGTTGACGGAATTGATTCAGGATTATCCGTCGATAAAATTGACTTTATTATTCGTAACTTAGACCTTAAAATCAAGCAAGTCGAAAACCAAAATCCGGACCTCAACGTCGCTCTTGTTTTCACCGCTAATCATTATGAAATGGTTCGTAATCTACCAACCGTCGACCCAATTACATTTGAAACTGTTAATTACAACGACTACGAAGAATTCCGACGCGACATGATCAAGAAAGCAAATCAATAGAAAGGACTATATGGACAGCACTATAACCGAAAACAGACTAGACGAAATCCATCAACTACCACTCACTAAAGCAAGCGGTTTGTCCCTAATTTGAACGTGGTCAAACAGAAGTAACTTCCTTCCACACACTTCGTTTAAACAAACGAAACAATTGAGACTTCTTTTTAGAAAAAGTATTTCTAAATCCGCAGGTTGATGAACTACGGCAATGACATACGTTTACGCATGTCTATTTATTCAGTTATCGAAAAAGCTGGTTCTTCAACACCGGAAACGAACCATTTTCCAAGTTCATAAATGTTCATTGCGCCTACTCGATCATCATTGCTCGAATAACCGCAATTAGAACATGTATATTGGTGAATATCTTTGTCGCGATTCGATTTATCAATCGTTCCACATTTAGGACAACGTTGACTAGTGTAATGAGCATCAACTAAGACCACTTCGCTTTCATTTACGTGAGCTTTATATCTTAGTTTCTGTTCAAGATCATAAAACGACCAAGAATGATGCTCATAACGATTCTCTTTTTTACGTGAATGAACCGTGTCGAAAGTCACGCCTGTTAAGTCTTCAAGAACGAATAACGTTTGTTTACCATAAGTTTGAACGAGTGTCTTAGATAACTGATGGTTTACATCACTCATCCAACGGGATTCTCGCCCACTTAGAGAACGTAAACGACGTTTGGCTGATTTCGTTCCTTTAGCCTGAAGACGTGCTCTCAATTTAGCATAATGTTTGCGTTTTTTAGAAATAAACGCACCATTCACAAAACGAGTTTGACCTTTTTCGTCATAAGTTGTTAAGATTTGACGCAATCCGCGATCAATTCCAACAACGTGTTTCAAGTCTTTCATTTCAAAATCAGGAACTTCTTTGCTTGCTGAAACATGAAAATACCAATGTTTTCCACTTCGAACTACTTTTCCAGTTCCGATTTTCCACGAACCATCGAAATAATGATTTTCTTCGAGACCATAAACTTTGACGAAAATGCGTCCGTTAATCGTATTCATAGACAACATATCATTTTTGAAACTATAATCACGATTACGAACTAAGTCTACTTGCGGACGTTTAAATTCAATCGGTTTCCACAAAAAAGTCAAATCCTTTTTAATATAATTAGGAACATCTTTTCCGTGGTTATCCTTTTTATAACCGTCCCAAACTCGTTGTTTGCGAAGTTGTGTTTGAACCGCTTTATAACGTGCAATAACTGTTCTCAAAACAGATATTGCCATTTGCGATTTCAAACCAAATCGATTACGAAGCTCATGATACAGAGCCGATTGTAACTCGCTTTGCTTTAGAACAAAATCATGATCGAAAATATATTGCGAAACAAAATTACACGCATCACGATAAGCCGTCATGGTGGCATAAGCGCTTTTTCGATCATCTTCTGACTGAAACACAATTCGTAATTTGGATGTCAAATTGATTTCCATTTTTCGGACTCCTTTCACTAAACTTCATAAACTAATTATAACATAAAGTTTAAGTGAAAGCAAATAAAAAAGTCAAATCGTTAACAACTTTTAAAGAAAAGAACTCGCACTAACAACGATGGCGACAACCATTATTAATATTAAAGGACAAGATAAAGCCTACAGAAAATACTGGTACGCCAAGTTCAAATCTCAATTTAACATCAACAACTTGTTCGATGTTGAAACCGACCACATGTTTAACCGCAACTACAAATCATTCAACCAAAATCATCAATAGAAAGGAGCCTCAACATGGCACGTATTCGCGTCGAAGACGATGCATACTTACAACACGTACAAGAATATATTGAACCGATGCTCAATCGCGAGAAAATCGTATCCCTATATCGTTCACAGATCTCGCAATCGGTCTACCTCTGCTTAAGCGATGACGACTACTATCATATTGTCCTTCGTCTAAGTGACCACAAAGGCGGTTACGACAGAGCCTTTCAAGAGATTGACTCTACAGCCAACGATCTAACAATTCGCTCGAAAATCCACCAAGCACTCTACCGCGAAGACGCGTGGATTGCTATCAATCCACGAAGATATGCGATAATGAAACTAATACAATTTTTCCGCGAGAATGATTACCGCGTATTCATCCCAACTACTAGAAAACACAAATACGCCTATATCATAGATCGCAATGAATCAACAAAACCGCAAACTCGTTTTAAATTAAACGAAGGAATCAGTAAAGAATTACGCACATTAACGCGCATGGGGTTTCTATCCACAACCGGCAGTCATAAACGACAAAAAAATCGTCGAAATGAAATCTATCTACCCCCTCTCGCACACGATATTCTCCAAAACAATGAAAAGAAAAAAGATTACGATAAATATTGGAGACAAAACTATCAGAACCTAATCAACGTAAATAACATCCACGATCCATGTAATCAATGGCTTTTTGTAAAACACAAATAAAAAAGACCAATATCGGTCTTTTTCAATTATTTAGTAAAAGAAACGTATACGTAGTCGTAATGATTCACTTTTGCATCACCACAGCCAGACTTGTTGCTCTACATATCACTATATCGTTGTTCGAAAATCCACCAAGCCCTCTATCGCAAGGACGCATGGATTCCAATCACGCCACGAAGATATGCAATCTTCAAACTGGTACAAACAGTTCGTACTAACCCTATAAAAGATTAACAATATACGTTTATCAAGACGAGACAGCGGATTCGTAAATCATAACTCGAATTCAAAAGGCTACTGCGGATACCCTCTCAGAAATCAGCTTCGATGAAACGTCATTCTTTACTTGTTTAATTTAAAACAATATTTACTCGACGTGGATTCGACATATGTGCTACTAATTCAGAATGTAATTGATCTGAATATTGGTTCACTGAAGTCAAATATTTACGTCCAATGTTTAAACTGCCATTAATGTCGGCATTTATGTATGTTCCATCAGCTGATTCAAACAATCCCCGTTTCACACGCCGACCAACGTAGTCGTCATGGTGTTCGATAGATTCTAAATCGAGGAAACTGCATTTACTTGTATGTGATTCTTCGGCTACGATAAAACGAATTCCGAGACGTTCACATTTATATTGCAACATAGAAATCAACTTCATAAACGGAAGGGACACAAAATTCTGATTTGTTTTAGAACCCAAATTAATGTCTTGTTTTTGACCAACGTTATGCCCGAAAATAAGGACTTTAACATCGTTCTCAACTAAATGATTCATCAAATGAGTAGTAATTTTATGAAATAAATCATGAATTCGATAATTCCGATTCTTCGTGATTCCTTGCAATAATTTAGACGTTTTTGTTTGATACGGCTTTAAAACAGCGTTAACTTGTCTATAAGAAGGCGCATCGATAGCCGGTTTTCGAAATGGCAATCGACTTTGAATTTTAGCCCTATTTTTATTATATAGCTGGTTAATCGCTTTAGCTGTTCGACCATTATACAAAATAGGACTAAAGACATTACTCGTAACCGTCATTAAATTGTTCATTCCTGGATCGATAAATGCAACTCGCGAAAAGTCATTTTCGTCAACAATTGGTTTTTCAACGTCATATAAAACTTCAATTACAAAATGATTTCCTTTTGGAACAATACGAACGTTTGTGATTTGTTCACACGGAATCGAAGTTTTAATTTTAATAGACGTTTGCGATAATTTAACAAAGCCTGCTTCTTTGAAACTTAAAGCGCCTTTTTCATAGAAAGTAACATAAAAACCGTCTTTATCTAAATAACGCGGTAAGCGAACGGGTTTATCATATTCACCTTTTTTCGCTTTTTTCAAAAGAACAAAGAAACTAGAAAAGTTTTGTTGAACTAATTGTTGAGTCTGTTTCGCAACTTTCGCAGGTAAGGCTCGATAATCAGGTTGATTTTCACATATAAATAGTTTATTTACAACAGGAAAAGCTTTAAATGAGCCCGCAAAAAACCATTGTCTTTGTACGTAAAGAGTTGCATTATAAAGATTCTTCGAGAGATGACATAGATACGCACATTCTTCGAAAAACGGATGATCCTCAGAAATGACATGACGTTCCGATAAGGTCAAAATATTTGATCGATCTTTTCGAACACGTTTTGGTTTTTCTGATTTAGTCATCAATAGACTCCTTGATTTTATGACGTAGATCATAAAGTTCACCTGAGAATGAATGAATCAAAGCAATAATATCTTCGGCTAATTCTTCGGAATCAGATTTATGATCAACTTCTTCAGAAACAATGATGATTTGAACATCGTGAAAATCACAAATTCGCTTAATGTAGTTAAAACCGAATCGTGTCAAACGATTTTTGCAACTAATAAAAATGCGATTAATTTCACCACTTTGAACCATACTCAATAGCTTCTGAAGTTTTCGACGATTGTCATTCAATCCGGAACCGATATCAGACAAAATACATAAATTTTGAACATTGTGATCGATCGCAAATAATTTGATTTTCTCGATTTGACGATCTAAGTCACCACGTTTCGCCTGATTATGAGTTGAAACGCGTGCATAGATAACATCTTTACGCTCCGTTTGCAAATCATCGATCAACAAGCCTTGCTTTTCTAGATAATCGGCTAAATCGTTGGCTTCGATAATACGATAATTTTTTGCAGTTCTACCGTGAGGAATAACGCCATTTTCGCAATAACGAATAACCGTTTGAATCGAAACGCCCATTATTTTGGAAACCTGACCCGTTTTATAAACTTTTTGTTTTAAAATTTCAGACTTATAAAACATAGAAAGCACCTTTCCTTAATTTTTATAAGACCATTATACCAAAAACGAAAATTTTTGTCAACTTATTTTTACTAATCTGATAAAAATATTTAGACTATCGCATATCTATTGCACACGCTCACTTAAATCTAAGCGACATCAAACGACCTGTAAACAAATGGCTATTCGCGAAAGACGAATAAAAAAAAGACCATTAAAGGTCTTTTACTTTGCAAAGGAAACGTGAACATGATCGTAATGATTTGCTGTCGCGCCACCCCGATCAGGCATCTTATTCCAAGTATTTGCGGGACCGTAGATATTGCGCATATCCATAAAATAGCGCTGTTCCCAAATCACGTAATAAACATCTAGCTCATCAAAATTGTTTTCGATGTACTTAGCAATTTTATCGCCGGTTTCTTTATCAACCATGAAGTCAACGGCTAAGCCAGAACCGTGCCCATGCCCGGTACCGTCATCATCGTTACGGACGCCACCTGCGTTAATTACGTTGAATTTGGCCATAATAAAATTCCTCATCTGACGAGTATGAGCTGTAAGACCTTCGTTTCCCGCATCTTGTTTGTCTTTTACCTGATTGAACAAGGCTACATCTTCTTCATCAGTAAACTTGGAATCTGCATTTCCAACAGCATATTTAGCAAGATTCTTTTCCACATCTTGCTTTTTCGATGTAAGCTCATTAAGAATCTCTTTTGCCTTATCGAGATCTGACTTCGTTTGCGAAACCTCTTGCTCCGCTTTCGACTGCGCATCGGTCGCGGTCTTCACCGCGTTCATTCTCTCATTTAGGCTTTTCTCGAACTTACTGCGAAGCGTAAGTTGATGGTTATATCGTGTTTGTTCACGATCCACAAGTTCTTGAGCGGTATCTACTTCACTCATTTCTTGTATAATCTGTTCATTGTAACGATCACGATCTTTCGTAAAGGCAATCAACTCAGAATCTTTATTCTGTACGAGATTGACCATACCGTTCCAACCATCCTTCAATTTAGCTAAGTTCCAAGAGTCTCTAAGCGCATTATCGCGTTTCTCTATTGCTTTATCTTTAGAGTCTCGTTTATCGATAGTTTTTTGTAGCTTGTTTTTTGTGTTACTTAAATCAGATTGAGCTTTTTCTAACTTCTCTTTTGCTTCACTTAATTGTGTCGCAACTTGAGTTTTATCAGTTTGATTCGATGTTAAAATCTTTTGCGCATTTTCTAAAGCTTTATTCTTATCAGTCAAAACTTTTGACTTGGCTGTCAAATCAGCTTCGATTGACTTCACCTTGCTCTGTGCTTCGTTAACTGATTTCGTAATTCGAGACAGTTGACCGTCAGCATAAACAGGCGTCACGGATAAGAATACGCTAGAAAGCATTGCAAAAGCTAGTAATTTATAGCGCATAAACACCTCCTACAAAGAACTATTATAGCAAATTTTATCGCTTTACGCAACGAAAGGAGTCACGAACAACACCAATAATCTGAACAACTTAATTATCGCACTAATCACTAAATTATAAAGGAGCTTTATATATTATTATGACTAACAAAAACATTAAACTAGGATTTACAAAGTCTAAAGCATACGGTCTTTGCGGAGTTATCTTAACAGCCGCTCTACTTGCAATCATGGCACCAAACGCCTACGCTGATGAAGTGACGAACACGCAACCAACAACTGAAACGGTAGCACCCGTCACAGAACCAGTCGCGTCCACTCAACCTGCAACTGAAACCGTGGCTTCTACGCAACCCATCACAGAAACACCTGCAACTGAAACTGTAGCGCCCGCGACAGAAACACCTGCTACAGAAGTTCTTGCATCTAACACTGAAGAAACACCAACTGTTGAAAAAGCGCCAACTGAAGTTTCAAAAGAAGGCACGACAATTACTATCAAAAACCCTGACGTTGACATGCACTTCACAAAAGGCGAAACAGGTAACGGAACTGGTAAATACGTCAACTTTAAAGTTGAGTTCAAAGATATCAAGTTCCCAGACTCAATGCCAATCAACGAAGGTGACCAAGTTGTCTTCACAATGCCGAAGGAAGTATCATTCCGCACCGACTTCGACTTTGACGTGAAAAATCCAGCCAATGAAACAATCGGTCACGCACAAGCAAGCGTCGCAAACGGAACGGTCACTACTACATTCAACGATTATTTCTCAAAACATCCGTTGAATAAAGAAATGGCAATGACCTTTGACGCGAAGTGGACTGAAGCTGTAACTTCAGGAGAAATCACACGTCCAAACTTTGACGGAACTGTTAAAGAAGTCAATGTGGATCCAGAACCAGAACTCGATCCAGGAACAGAAAAGTTCTCTAAATGGGGTTCTCAAGCTGAAGAAGATGCTCAAACATTGAAATGGACTATCCGTTTCAACTTAGCAAAAGACAAACTTGAAAACATTATCTTAAAAGACCGTTGGTCGTCAAACCAAGAATTTGTTGAAGGAAGTCTTGAGCTTCGTACCGTTGACGATGTTAAAACATGGACAGGCGATGTTTCTGCACCAGAATATCTCGAAGCATTCCATGTAATGAATGGCGGATTCGATCTTAAATTGAAGACACTCAACAAATTGATGTATATCAACTACCGTACTCGCCTTAAAACTCCGGTTAAAGAATCAACAGACCCTATCAACGCAGCTTGGTTAACAGTAAACGACGGTGATAAACTCGCAGACAACTACCGTGCACACATTGCTCTAGCCGGTGGTAAAGGTCGTGCGTCAGGTGAAGCAGAAGAAATCCCAACACCGGATCCTGAAGAACCTAACAACGAAAAACCGAAAGAAGATCCTAAGGAGACTCCTAAAGAAGAGGAAACTCCAAAGGAAACACCTAAAGAAGAACCTAAGGAAAAAGAAACTCCTAAGGAAACACCGAAGGATGAGCCTAAGGAAAAAGAAACTCCTAAGGAAACGCCGAAGGACGAACCTAAGAAGGACGAACCTAAGAAGGACGAACCTAAGAAGGACGAACCTAAGAAGGACGAACCTAAGAAGGACGAACCTAAGAAGGACGAACCTAAGAAGGACGAACCTAAGAAGGACGAACCTAAGAAGGAC